>CALWOR010000022.1 GCA_944383205.1 uncultured Oscillospiraceae bacterium
TACCGTCTGACCACCTCCAACACCGAGCTGGCCACTCTGGCTGACTTCGACGGCCTGCAGATCCGCACCATGGAGAACCCCAACCACATGGCTTTCTGGAGCGCTATCGGTGCTGAGCCCACTCCCATGGCTTGGAACGAGGTTTATTTCGCCCTCCAGTCCGGCAACCTGGCTGCTCAGGAGAACGCCGCTGATACCTGCGTAGGCTCCAACCTGAACGAGGTCCAGAAGTACCTGTCCCTGACCAACCACATCCTGTATGCCAACATGATGATCATGAACCAGGCTTCCTATGACGCTCTGGATCCTCTGTATCAGGATGCTCTGAACCAGGCTGTTGCCGAGTCCCTGACCGAGATGAGCGCCCAGCTGGCCCAGATCGATGCTGACAACAAGGCTCTGCTGCAGGAGCGTGGCATGACCATCACCGAGTACGCTCCCGAGTTCTATGATGAGGTTCTGGCTGTTCCCGGTGTCCAGGAGCTCTACACCACCATCGACGCTTCTGTGAATGGCCTTGGCCAGACCCTGCAGGCTGAGCTGGAAGCTGCTGCTGGCTGATCAGAGCTTTCGGACTGAGACAATTTAAAAACGGCCCGGCCGGCGGCGTCATCAGACGACGCCGGCCGTGTTTTTTCCACTGTGAAAGGAGAAAAGGCGCATGGGAGAATCTTCTAAAGGACAGGCCTTTGGGCTGTTGTTCTTTACATTTTTTATTTGGGGCAGTGTCTATGTTGGCGGAAAGATGATTTCCGATGCGGTGCCGGCTGCGCTCCTGGCCTGTCTGCGCTGCTGTACAGCGATGGTCCCCCTGCTGTGGATGAGCCGGAAATATTTCAAAGTAAAAATTGATCCGTCAGATTGGAAATATTTCTTTATTGTAGGCAGCATGGGATATTTCCTGACCCTGTTTTGTGTGCAGCAGGGAATTGCCCTCACCGGTGCCTCCATGGCTTCTCTGATCAATGCCCTTACACCGGTGTCCGTCACCATTCTGGCGGCTCTGCTGCTGAAGGAGAAGATTACTCCCATCAAAATCGTTTGCTTGGTCCTTGCTCTGGCGGGGGCCGCGGTCATCACTCAGGGGGCCGGGACCCAGAGTGAGACGCTTGGAATTGTGGTGGTTCTCGGCGCTGTGGTTTTCTGGGGCCTGGCGTCGGTGTATATGCGCCGGCTTACCGCAAAGTATCCCGCTGTTTTAGTGACTACATATGGAATGGCCATCAGTTTGCTGTTCCATATTCCGGTAGGGATTTATTCTGCTTCCACGCAGTCGGTGGGTATATCGGTAAAGGCTGTGCTGGTGATCCTGTATCTGGGTTTTATTGGGTCCGGCCTGGCTCAGTTTACCTGGGTGAAATGCCTGGCCATTCTCCCGGCCAGTACATGTTCGCTGTTTTATCCGTTGCAGCCCGTATTTTCTGCACTGCTGGGTGCCGTAATTTTAGGAGAGACCTTCACATCCGCTTTTTTTGTGGGACTGCTGCTTATCTCCATTGATGTGGCTTTGAGTACATGGGAGACCAAAAAACTCAGTGTGGCAGAAATAAAGTAAAAGTTTACTTCTTCCGGTTGCTAAATTCCTTGAAATCATGGATAATAGAGGTACGGATTAAAACGAGGGGGAGGGATTTGGATGAATCTGCGGCAGTTGTATTATTTTAAAACCATTGCTGAACTGGAGCACTATACCCGGGCAGCCGAAAAGCTTTTTGTCAGCCAATCCAGTCTCAGTCATGCTATTCAAGAATTAGAAAATGAGCTCAATGTTAAGTTCTTTGAGAAAAAGGGGCGCAATGTTGAGTTGACTAAATATGGGCAGTTATTTTTGCCATATGTTCAGAAAACATTGGATACTTTGGAAACCGGAATCGACAAGTTAGCAGATTATATCAATCCCAATACCGGGACCGTAGTGATGGCAGGATTTCCTTCCCTTGCCCAGTTTGCGCCGGAGATCATTGTGCGATACATATCCGAGACAAACCGGGTAGATGTGCGTCTGCAGTTTAATCAGGAAGCTACCTACTATGATTTGAGAGAACAACTTCTGGCAGGAGTTGTGGATTTGATTTTTGCAACGGAGATTGATGATCCCCGGGTTGCTTCTTCCTATATTGGAGATCATCAGATTGTTTTGCTGGTGCCCCAGACGCACCGTCTGGCCCAATATAATGAAGTGGACCTCCGGGAATTGGATGGAGAAAACTTTATTTCCTTTGACAACAAGTGTCAGCTTCGCGGGGTGACAGACGAGATCTTCCAGCAGTTGGGCGTTCATGTCAATATCACCATGGAAACTGCACAGGACATTATTATGAATGGTCTGGTTGCGGCAAACCATGGAGTAGCCATTATGCCTTATCCGCTGGGCGGCGCGCCCTATGGGACCAAAATTTTGCGTATTCAGAACGATATTCCGCCTCGTAAGCTGTATCTGATGTGGAATAAAGAGCAGTATCTGCCCCCGGCAGCGGAGTATTTTCGCGATTTTGTTGTTCGCAGCGGTGATGTTTTTGCACAATTCCTGGCGAAAGAGAATTTGCAGTAAATGAAATAACTGGAAGGCAGGGCAGGGATAAAATATCCCTGCCCTTTTATGGTGAAATTCACTAATTTTATTAAAAAACGATGCGAAAAATCGAACGATAAATGAAAACTGGGTATTGGACATAAGGGTGGGTTTATACTAATATTAAACTAAGAAAAACAGGTGAGAAAAGGACGGAAGGGGCATTTTTAATATGTTTTCCCCTTGCAAACAGGCCTGCTGTCTTGGTTCAAACCTGAAAATAAAAGATTTTACTATTCTGGAATAGGAGGAACTTTTCATGAGCAAGAAACTTGTTTCTGATCTGATTGTCGACTATCTGGAGCGCCGGGGTGTAACCGAACTGTTTGGCCTGTGTGGACATACTGTTATCGGTATGCTGGATGCTCTGGAGCGCAGTGAGAAGCTGCATTATGTAGGTACCCGTCACGAGGCAGTGGCTACCACTGCTGCCGACGGCTATGCCCGTATCACCCACAAGGCCGCCGTGGCCATGTGCCACCTGGGTCCCGGCCTGACCAACGCCATTACCGGCGTGGCCAACGCCTCCCTGGATTCCATCCCCATGGTTCTGATTGCCGGTGATGTCCCCAGTTATTACTTTGGCCGTCATCCCCATCAAGAGGTTCAAATGCACGCTGATGGTGATCAGTACCGTATGCTCGAGCCCATCTGCAAGCGCTGCTGGCGTGTGGATGATGTTGAGGCTCTGCCCATGATCTTTGATCGGGCCTTCCGTCTGGCCGAGTCTGGCCGTCCCGGCCCTGTGCTGATTGACATTCCCATGGATATGTTCTCCCGCGAGATGGACGAGGAGCTGTGGCAGCGCACCTATAAGGACAGCCATGTGACCGCCCGTCCTGCCATTGATCCTGAGGCCGCCAAGGCCATTGCCAAGAAGCTGGTGGAGGCCAAGAACCCCGTCCTCCATGCTGGCGGCGGCATTCTGCTGGCCCAGGCCTCTGAGGAACTGGCCGCTCTGGCCGAGCACTTGGATATTCCCGTTTCCCGCACTCTGGCTGGCCAGGGATGTTTGTCTGATAAGCACCCGCTGCTGGTAGGGCAGACCGGCTTCTGGGGGTTGGAATTTACTCACTCCCTTACTCTTAACGCAGATGTGATTCTGGGGTTGGGTACCCGCTTTGGCGAGGCCGACAGCTCCAGCTGGTATCAGGGTGTTACCTTCGACCCCGACAAGACCACCTTCCTGCAGATCGACATCGACCCCAATGAGATCGGCCGCAACTACCCCGTGGAGATCGGTGCCGTGGGCGATCTGAAGATTGCCCTGAAGCAGATTCTGTCTGAGGTAAAGGCCATCTGCCCCGAGGGCAAGAGCAATCCCGAGCTGCGCGCCAAGATTGCCGAGACTAAGGCTGCCTTCAAGAAGTCTAACGAGGCCATCTCCAACGATAACCGCTTCCCCATGACTCCTCAGCGCATCCTGAAGGATGTGAAGGAGGTCCTCCCCGAGGATGCCTATATCTTTACCGATGTGGGCTGGAACAAGAACGGCGTTGCCCAGCAGTTTGATGTGACCGTTCCCGGCACCATCCATCACTCTTCCGGCCTGGCTACCATGGGCTTCGGCGCTTCCGCCGTCCTGGGCGGCAAGGTGGCCGCTCCCGACCGTATTTGCATCACCCTCACTGGTGATGGCGGCTTCGGCGTGAACCCCACCTGCCTGGCCACCGCAGTGGAACAGGGGATCGCCTGTACCTGGGTTGTTATGAATAACTCTGCGTTTGGTACCATTGCCGGTCTGGAGAATGCAAACTATCACCACAAGTTCGGCACTGTTTTCCATACTCCCGATGGCCAGTCCTATACTCCCCGCTGGGCTGATGTGGCTAAGGCCTATGGCGTAGATGCCATCTGTGTGAACTCCGCCGAGGAGTTTAAGCCCGCTATGGAGAAGGCAATTGAGGCTAACAAGGCTGGCAAGCCCTTCCTGGTAGAGGCCCCCATGGAGAACATTGTAGTGCCTACTCCCGGCTGCTGGAACATCAACGACATCTACAGCCCCAACGAGCTGGTCAAGGAAGGCAAGCTGGTCAAGAAGGAGAACGGCCAGTATGTCGCTCCCAGCCACGCCAAGTCTCACAAGAGCAAGTAAGCGGTCGGCGAGACAAATCAATTAGAATTCTACTTTCTTCCTTTCGTGTTTCCTCTGCAAGAAGCGGCGTCAGCACCGGACGCCGCTTTCTTGCGTCTCGGAGGAAAAACCTATACCTTTACCACAAAGAAAAAGCCCCCATCTCCGTTCTGACAAATGCCAGAACCGGGACGGGGACTTTTATGTTATGCGCAGGGGCGATTATACATTCATGGGCTTGAGCACGGCTACCTGATCGGGGATGTCGGAGGCCGCCTCCAGCTGGGAGCCGGAATATTCCTTTACCTGGTCGAACAGCTTGGTAAAGTCATCCAGAGGACCGATCACATCATAGCCGAAGCCCTTTCCGCGATAGTGCATGGGGATAACTGCCCTGGGCTTCAACTCATCCACCAGAGCTTTGGCCTGAACGGCGTCGATGGTATAAAAACCGCCCACAGGAATCATCAGAGCGGTGAGTCCTTTCAGCTGCTCCTTTTGCCGGGCGGTCAGCTCACAGCCAAGATCCCCCAGGTGAGCGATGCGGCACATTCCATCGTTCAGAATGTGAATGGTGTTGGGGCCCCGAAGTGCGCCCTGCTGGTCATCGTGCCAGGTGGAGATGGTCTCCACGGTAAAGGGAGAAGATGCCCCGTGGCGCAGAGTGATTTGAGCTACCCCATGGTGGTCACGGTGTTCGTGGCTGCACAGGACCTGATCAGCCTCTGCGGAGATGGGCAGGTAGCCGGGGACGCTGCCGGACTCGTAGGGGTCCAGAATGATGCGATAGCTCTGGGACTCCACCAGGAAGCAGGAATGGCCCAGCCATGTAAGTGTCATAATGATCCCTCCTAAACTGTAATTTACTTTATTGTAGCGAATGATTTGGCATTAGAAAAGGGAAAAATTTGAATCAGCAGAAAAGAATGAAAAATACCACCACAACAGGAAGTGAGACCCCTGTGTGGTGGCATTTTTCTATTTGGCCGCCGGGAATCCGCCCGCCCGCGGGATCAGCGCCCTGTACTCAGGTGTCCCGTCCCGGCACCACGGGGGAAAGCGGTTACATATTTGGGAAATTACTCGATATCCATGTCGGGCTTGTTGAACTCGCCGAACAGCTCCTCATTGGAGGGCATATCCTCAGGCAGAGGACGGGCGACCCAAGTGGTGTTCATGTAGTGCTTCAGGGTGATGTTCTCAGACACGATGTTGCCACCCCAAGTGCCGCAGCCCATGGAAGATGTGGGAGGCATACCGTTGGTGGAGGAGCCGGAGTTGCCGCGGTTGTTGGGCTGACGAACCATGATACGGGAAACAGGAGCGCACATACCCAGACGGTTGATGTGATCGTCGTCCCAGGAGTAGATGCCGCAGGAGTGGCCCTTGCCGCCCACGTTGAAGATGGCCTGCATCATGTCCAGAGCGTTCTGGAACTCGCCCTTGTACTTGAACAGGGTCAGCAGGGTGGTCAGCTTCTCGCTGGAGAAGAAGTGCTCCTTGCCCACGCCCTCGATGCCGCCGCCGGTAACAGCGATAAACTTGCGGTCAGCGGGAATCTCAAAGCCGGCAGCCTCGGCCAGCTTCTGGGGGCTGATGGCCACGGTGTTGGGCAGACGGTGACCGGTCTCGTCCCACATAACATTCTTCAGCTTCTCGGCCTCTTCCTCATTGGCCAGGTAAGCGCCCTCCTTCACCAGGGCTTCCACAAAGCCGTCGTAGATCTCCTCGCTGATGATCAGGTTGCCGTCGCAGGAGCAGCCGGAACCGAAGTCGGAGCACTTGGAGATACGGGTGTTCATAGCGGCCTCAGCCTGATACTCGGGGGTGTTGCAGGTGTTGTCGATGATGACGGTGGCATTGCCGGCGCCGGAACCGTAGGCGGGAACACCAGAGGAGTAAGCGGACTTGACCATGGGACGACCGCCGGTGGCGATGACCAGGTTGCAGCGCTTCATCAGCTCCTGAGTCAGGGTGATGCTGGGCTCCTCAATGCCCTGGATGATGTCGGCGGGAGCGCCCTCGCGGACCAAAGTCTCACGGATGATGTTGATGCACTTGTTGGTGACCTTCTTGGCACGGGGGTGGGGGCTGCAGATGATGACATCGCGGGCCTTGATGGCGTAAACCACCTGGCCGGCAGGAGTCAGGCAGGGGTTGGTGGTGGGAACCAGAGAAGCGATCACGCCCACGGGCTTGGCATACTTCACGATGCCCTTCTCGGGGAGCTCCTCAATGACGCCCACGCTCTTCTGACGCAGACAGTCGCGGAGGATCAGCTTGACCTTGTTGCGCTTGTTGCGCTTGGTGACCTTGTCGCCCAGACCGGTCTCGTCAACGGCCTCGTCAGCCAGATTGGCCCACACCTTCATGTCGCACACGGCAGCAGCGACGGCCTGGCACAGACGGTCCACACGGGCCTGGTCATAAGTAGCGATGATGTCAGCGGCGGCCTGAGCACGAGCCACCATTTCGTCCAGCATCTGGATCTGCTCAGGGGTAACTTCTTTAGCCATAGTCATACACTCCTTTTTAAAATATGTTCAAATCTTTCGCGGCCTTGGAACTTTTTCTGGTTATATTGTACTGCCGCAAGCGGTTAAAGTCCAATACCAGGTTTCTCTTAAACCATAGAAATCCTCTATTATTTTTCATAAAAACAGATGTGTTTTAGAAATTATAAATAAAAAAGAATGGGGGCAGTTGTGCAATGGGATTACTTGCCAGGGGAAAAAACTTGCGATACAATAGAGATATTCTATACTGACCAGAGGTATTTCTATGACACTGCTACAATTACAGTATTTTAAAACTCTGGCCCATGTCCTTCACTATACACAGGCTGCTGCCGAGCTGCATATTGCCCAGCCCAGTCTGAGCTACTCCATCAAGGAATTGGAGAAGGAACTGGGGGTCAAGCTCTTTGAAAAGGACAGCAGACATGTCCGCCTGACCATTTACGGGGAGCAGTTTCTGCCCTACGCCGAGCGGTCCCTGGCAATGATTGATGAGGGAGTCAGTGTGCTGCAGCAGATGGCTGGCTCCGCCCAGCAGATCGTCCGATTGGGCTATTTTCATTCCATCTCTGCTTCCCTCATCCCGTCGGTGATGCTGGGGATCTACGAACAGGACAAAAACCGGAATATCCGTTTCCAGTTTACCGAGGCCCCTTCTTTTGACCTCTATCAGCAGTTAAAAAAGGGAGAACTGGATTTTGCGTTCTGCCTTCACCAGGACGAAGATTTTGAGTCTGTCACCATTATGAGGCAGCCCCTCTACCTGGCGGTACCGGAGCACCATGCTCTGGCCAAGCGGGAATCGGTGGTCTTTGAGGACTTTGCCAAGGAACCTACCGTTATGCTGGACAAGCCGAGCAACCTGCGCAAGCAGATGGACCAGATCTACCATCAGCATGGGGTGGAGCCCAATGTGGTATTCGAGGTGCGGGAGTGCAATGCCGCCTTGCAGTATGTAGCGCTGCGTTTCGGCGTTTCCGTTTTGCCCCAGGTTCCGGCCATGGAAAATGAAAAGGTAGTGGTGATTCCCATTCAGGATGAGGAGCACCGATTTGTACGCACGGTTTATTTCTCCTGGATGAAAAACCGGCCCCTGTCCCCGGCAGCGAAAAAAGTAAGGGACTATATTACTGAAAACTGCGCTACACCCTAACAATATTTTAAAATATGAGGAAACGCGGTGATCTCGACTTGAAGATCACCGCGTTTCCCGTTTGTAATGAGGAAAAAAAGAGAGAGACAAAATCAATTGTTGGACAAAATCAGGTCCTGAGCCCGACCGGCCCGGAGAATGTAGCTGTCCAGACTATGGTTCAGCAGGCTGCCCACCCGCTTGGAGAGCTCCATGACCTTGACGATGTCGATGCCGGTCTCGATGCCGGACTCGTCGCACATATTGAGCACATCCTCGGTGGAAATGTTGCCGGCAGCGTTGGGGACGAAGGGGCAGCCGCCCAGACCGCCGAAGGAGCTGTCAAATTGGGTCATACCCGCCTCCATGGCGGCCAGGATGTTGGCGATGGCCAGACCGCGGGTGTTGTGGAAGTGGAGCCACCAGGTGGCCTCGGGGTACTTCTCCTTCACATGGGAGCACAGGTCATAGACCTGAACGGGGACGGCCATGCCGGAAGTGTCGGACAGGGAGATCTCGGTGATGCCCACATTCATGTAGGCCTCAATGATGGAGTCCACATCCTCTACAGGGGTCCTGCCCTCCCAGGGGGAACCGAAGGGCATGGAGATGGAGCCGGAAATTTCGATCCCGTTTTCTTTGGAGGCCTGGACGCAGTCGGCGAAGCGGGATACGCTCTCCTCGGGGGTCATGTTCAGGTTCTTCAGGTTGTGCTGACGGCTGGCGGACACATTGAGCTTGACCTTCTTGCAGCCGCAGTCCACAGCCCGCTGTACGCCCCGCAGGTTGGGAATTAAGGCCCGGAGCTCCACACCGGGGACCTGGCCGATGGCCTTGAACACATCGTCGGTGTCGGCCATCTGGGGAACGGCCTTGGGGTGCATGAAAGAGCCTACCTCGATGACCTTGAAGCCGGCATCGATGAGGCCGCGGAACAGGGAGATCTTCTCCTCGGTGGGGAGCAGGGTCTTTTCATTCTGCAGGCCATCCCGCAGACCGACCTCGCAAAGGGTAATGGAAGAGGGTAAATTGTTCATAAAACTACCTCCCGATCATTCAACAGGCCCCTTTGGCCCTTTGTTTTTTGTGATTTAATCATAGCCTAAGAAAGAGGCGAAATCCAATACAAATTTTAAATCGAGCCATAGAAACCATCCATTAAAGGATAAAATTTAGTGGTTACGACGAAAAACTCCCCGGGCCTTTGGACCGGGGAGCGTGAGATCTTATTTGGTCAGAGGAGGCGGGAGCTGGGAAGAGTGACCCGGAACCGGACGCCCCCGGCCAGGTTTTCCGCGCCGATGCTGCCCCCATGGGCCTCGACAGCCGCCCGGACGATGGCCAGCCCCAGACCGGTGCCGCCGCTGTCTCTGCTGCGGGAGCGGTCGCCTCGGTAGAAGGGCTCAAAGAGGTGGGAGAGGTCCTCCTGGGAAATGGGCAGGCCGTCATTTTCAACGGCGAGGCAACCCCCCGCCTGTGTCCGTTCCAGAGTGACCCGAATCTGTCCGCCGGGGGTGCAGTGGCGCAGGGCGTTGGAGGCCAGGTTGTCCACCATCTCCCGCAGCCGATCCCGGTCTGCCGTTATCCACAGCTCCTCCAGTTCCAAAACGAGGGAGAGGCCCTTTTGTTCCAGCGGGAGGGCCAGAGGGGCCCACACCGTTCGGACCAGGGCGGAGAGCTCCAGGCTTTCTTCTTTCAGGGGGGCCCCGGCCTCCAGCCGGGAGAGCTCCAGCAAGCTGCCCACCAGGACGGACATCCGGTCGCTCTCGTCCAGAACGATGTCCAGGTACGCGCCCCGCTTCTCCGGGGCGATGTCTTCCTGAAGCGCTTCGGCGTGGGTGCGCAGGACGGCCAGGGGGGTTTTCAGCTCGTGGGCGGCTCCCCGGGTGAAGGAGCGCTCCCGCTGTAGCTGCCCCTCCAGCTGGTCCTGGGCGGCGTTGAAGGCCCGGGCCAGGGTGTTGAGCTCCTGCACCGGGCCGTCTTCCCGGCAGCGGCCCTCCTGGGCCTCGCGGCTCAGCTCCTCTACGGGTTCCGTCACTTTTCGGGACAGGTGGGCGGAGAGGAGGAGAACAACCAGGGCAGTGAGCAAAAAGGTGCTGATATAGAGAAAACGCTGCTGCTCCAGAGCGGCCCGGAACACATCGCACTGCCCGGCTACCAGGCGCATAGAGCCCCCGCCTCCGCCGTAGGAGCCGGACAGCTGCCCGCCGCTGGTCCGTACGGGCCGGCCATCGCCAGCCGCCTCCCGATCCAGCATGGCCTGGGCCTCTCGGAAGTTCGAAAGGCGCAGTTTCATGTCGATGGGACCGTCTCCGCTGCTGCCGTAGGAGGGGAGCAAGACACTGCTCACCCGCATGAATTTCAGTTCCAGAGTGATTGGGCTTTCTCCCTGGGTATTGGTTTCCACCATGGTTTCCACCGTGCCGTCAGGGTGGACGAGCTCGATCTTCTGCACATTTACTGCATAGCCGGGCAGCTCGATGCCCGTCACCCGGGCGTAGGTGCCGTCATAGTTGCGGAGATCACTTCCCTCCTCGGCTACCGCCTCTCCCCGTATGCTGTCCGGGGGATAGAGGGAGAAGGGCCAGTCCCAGTTTCGGTGCTCCACAATCCAGCGGGCCAGCCGGAGCTGTCCCTCGTCGTCCAGGCCGCTGTCAAAATAGAGGTGCCACCGTTCTCCCTGGTCCACCCCGGCCTCATGGCCGTAGCCGAAGGCCAGCTGGCTGCGGAATTCCTTGCCCGCATCGTCCCGGACTAGAAAAGCCATGCCCCCTTCGGCGATGTCGGTGAGGTACATGGAGTTGGAGCTGAGGTTGTAGATCATGATATGGTCGGCTTTGGCTCCCAGATCATCTGCCAGATTATTTTCATAAAAGCCCCACTGCTCCGTTAGCTCCGTCCGGGCGGAGCTGTATTGGATAGAGACTGTCTGCTCCAGCTTCTCACAGGCAAAGTTGGTGAGCAGAGCCATGGTCCCAAGCCACAGCAGGGCAAAGGCCGTGGTGAGAGGTACCGCCAGCCGCCAGCGCAGCTTTCTGGTGTTCTTTTTCATGTCTGTCCCTCCTCCAGCCGATACCCCGCCTTGAATACTGTCTTGATCTGTCCGCCCGCTTTCCCCAAGGCTGCCCGGAGGCTCCGCACCCGCACATCCACCGCCCGGTCGTCCCCTTCAAAATCCAGGCCCCACACCTTGTCCAGAAGCTGCGCCCGGGTGAGCACCTGGCCCCGATTTCGCATGAGGCATAAAAGAAGGTCAAATTCCCTGGGAGAGAGCTTGACCTCCTGACCATCCGCGGTACAAAGGCGGCTGTGGAGATTGAGGGAAATGGCGCCGCAGGTGAGGGCCCCCTCCTGCCCGGCACCCCGGCTTCGTCGGATAAGGGCCCGGGTCTTGGCCAGCAGCACCGCCAGGGAAAAGGGCTTTGTTACATAGTCGTCGCACCCCAACTCATAGCCCCGGAGCATGTCCTCCTCGCCCCCCAGAGCGGTGAGAAAGAGAATGGGCACGGCGCTTTTCTCCCGCACTGCCCGGCACACTCCGAAACCGTCCAGGTTGGGCATGAGGATGTCCAGAAGGATGGCGTCATAGTCATGGTCCCGCAGTAAATCCAGTGTTTCGCTCCCGTTCCGGGCGAGATCACAGTCCAGCCCGTGAGCACAAAAATAGTCCCGGATGATGTCTCGCAGACGGGGCTCATCTTCCACGACCAAAATGTGTTCCATTGGCTCCTCCTCCTTTCGCACCCAGTATAGCGGGCGGTTGTGTCCAAGTTATGACTGTACCATGGAGATGACGGACAGAGTAAAAGCACACCTGGGTATATAAAAGACCCAGGCGTGCGGTATATTATCGTGCCCGAAGTTCCCAGAAAATAACCGCCCCGGCGGCAGCCACATTGAGGGAGTCCACGCCGTGGCACATGGGGATCCGGGCCACATGGTCGCAGTGGGCGATGGTGTAGGACGAGAGGCCATCTCCCTCAGAGCCCAAAATGACGGCCAGCTTTTCGGCTTTTTGTAAGACTGGGTCATCAATGGAGACGGAGTGGGGACTCAGGGCCATGGCAACTGTTTGAAAGCCCATATTCTTCAGCTGGGACAGACCTGGTTCGGGCCACTGGGTGCTGTTTTCTCCTGTCCATGTCCAGGGGATCTGAAAGACGGTGCCCATGCTCACCCGGATGGACCGGCGGTAGAAGGGGTCACAGCAGGAGGGAGCGACCAGTACCCCATCCATGCCCAGAGCGGCGGCGGAGCGGAAGATGGCTCCAATGTTGGTGGCGTCGGTGATGTGTTCCAATACTGCCATTCGGCGTGAACGGGCACACAGGTCCTCAATACCGGGAAGGACCGGGCGGCGCATGGCGCACAGAACGCCCCGGGTGAGCTCATAGCCGGTGTGTGCGGACAAAGCTGCCCGAGGGGCAGTGTAGATGGGGGCGTCCTCCAGGCGGGAGAGCAGGTCCGTGGGCAGGGCATTCAGATGCTTCTCATCTGTGAGCAGGGAGAGGGGCTGACACCCGGCGTTGAGAGCGCAGGAGATGACCTTTGGGCTTTCGGCGATGAGAACGCTCTGCTCCGGATCCCGGCGGCTGCGGAGCTGGGCGTGAGTGAGCTGGAAGTAGGGCATGAGCTCTGGGACAGAGAGATCCCTGAGGGAAATAATATGGGGCATGGAGATACCTCCGAACATCAGAATATCAAATATACATACGCATTTCTGTGGGGGAACTATGTGCAGGTCGGCGCTGGTCAAGCACCATTATGCCATAGCGCAAAGGGGAATACAATGGGGGGCGGAAAGGCAAATAAACTGGGAATAAATGTATTTTGAAGCGGAAAAGGAAGAAAATCTACAAGAAATATTTGAGGGGAGGGAGGGAATCTGTTATAATGGGAAAAACTCGCGCCAGAAAGGGAGGGAGCTTATGGCTGCCAAAACCTTGTACACCGTGGTGGTTGCCGACGATGAGGATGAGCTTCGGGAGGCGGTGTGTACCATGATCCCCTGGCAGGATTATGGGTTCCGCCTGGTGGGGAGCGCCGGAAACGGCCTGGACGCCCTTCAGCTTGTGGAAAAATACGAGCCGGACCTGCTGCTTACCGATATTCGGATGCCCTTTATCTCCGGGATCGAGCTGGCCCGCCAGGTGCGGGAGGTAAGGCCGGCCACCAATATTGCCTTTTTAAGCGGTTACGACGATTTTCAATATGCTAAGCAGGCCATACAATATAATATCATCAGCTACATGCTCAAACCACTGACTCTGGAAGGACTTGGGGCGGAGCTGCGTACCATCCGGCAGAAGATCGATGCCCAGTTCGCCATGTTCCGGCAGACAGCTCCTCAATCAGACGGACAGGGCAGATTGGCAGCCGTACTGATGCCTCTGGTGCTGGATGACTATGCGGAACCGGAGCGGGAGGACCAGGCGGAGGAGTATGCCCGGCAGTGCGGTCTGCTCCGGGACCGGGACGACAGGCCCTGTTATACTGTGATAGTTTCCACATTGCTTAATGAGGATGGGAGCAATGAGACATCTCCCGCCTTTATTTCCTCAGTGGACAGACTGGCGGCCAAATATCTGCGCAGCGTCAGTTTTTTTGCCTGGGGGAAGGTGATCTCCGTCCTGATGGGCAATCCCTCGGATTTTGAGGAGTATCTGCATATTTTGACGGATGAGATCCCTCAGATGGCTTCCCGCGTGCTTGGCAAGCGCTGCCGCATCGGTGTGAGCCGCATGACTCAATCCCTGACCGCCCTCCACGGCGCCTATCGGGAAGCGATGGAGGCTCTGCGCCAGGGAGACGGAACGGAGGGCGGAGCTCAGTTTATCAATGATCTTTCTCCCGCGGTCAAGGGGGGGAGTCTGCTGTGCAAACGAGCCTTGGAGGCCTTGGATCAGAATTATATGGACGCCTCCCTCTCCCTGGTGTCTTTGAGCGGAATGCTGGATGTAAGTCCCAATCACTTGAGCGCCTGCATTAAAAAATACGCCGGAGAGACTTTCATCAACATTCTGATCCGCAAGCGGATGGAGGCGGCCCGGGAGCTGGTCTGCGGTTCCAATCTGAAGGTCCAGGAGATTTCCCAGAGGTGTGGGTATACCGATCAGCACTATTTCAGTTACTGCTTCAAAAAATATTGCGGCGAGTCCCCCAATGCCATGCGCCGCAGAATGGGAATGGAGAAGGCGGGTGAGGGAGTGTGAAGACCAACAGCTCCCCCAAGGGACTGCGCACCACCACTATTCTGGTTTCTATGGTGGTGGGTGTGGTGGCGGTCATCCTCTGCTGCTGTATTTTTCTGTTCCTGGACCGCTATCAAAGCGCCATGGTGCAAAGTGCCCGAACCAGCACAGCCCAGGCGGTTTCCCAGGTATCCAACACAGTGGGAAATTACCTGAGGGATATGAATCAGGCAATGGAGCTGGTGGAACAGTCCATGTCGGAGGAGGCGGACAGCCGGGATGAATTGCTGTCCGCTTTTTTGAAATTCCGTCCTGATGTGGTGGCGGTGACCAGCTATTCAGAGACAGGAGAACTGCTGGACTGCTGGTCGCCGGGACGGGAACCCAAGGAAGAGATTTTCCAGAACCTTTCCTTTGACCTGGAAAGGGCCCGGGCAGCCCGCACGCCCTACTTGACGGCCCCTCATGTGGAGACCATTTTTGAAAGCTACTACCCCTGGGTGGTGACTGTGACCGCACCCCTGGAAGAGAGGGGAGAAGCCGCCTGGGCATCCTTGGATCTGAGCTTCTCCAGTATTTCCAGCTATATCAATAATGTAAGCATTGGGCAGCGAGGTTACTGCTTTTTGATGGATAAAAGCGGAAATATTGTTTACCATCCCCAGCAGCAGCTACTGTATTCCGGACTGAAAACAGAGAATACCGCGGCGTTGGCGGCGGTGGGGGACGGCGCCTATGCAGACGATACGGTGATCTATTGTCTGACCAGTGTCGAGGACAGCGACTGGAGGATTGTAGGGGTCAGCTATGTGGACGAACTGGTCAACCGAAATGTCCATGAAATGATCCGTCTGTCCTTCCTGATTGCCGCGGTCTTGCTTGCAGTCGCCCTGCTTACCAGCTGGCTGCTCTCTCACCTGTTGGGCAGACCTCTGCGGGGATTGGCCTCGGCCATGGAAAGCTTTGAAACGGACGCAGATCATTTTACCTACCGTCCTGTCAATGGGACAAGGGAAGTGAATGAACTGTCCGCCTCCTTCGGGCATATGGTGCTGAGAATCCAGCAGCTGATGACTACGGTTCGGGAGGAAGAGATCAACCTGCGCAAGACGGAACTCAAGGCCCTTCAGGCCCAGATCAATCCGCATTTCCTCTATAATACCCTGGATTCCATTGCCTGGATGTGTGAGCAGGGCCGCAATGCCGATGCGGTAAAAATGGTCCACGCCTTGGCCCGGCTTTTCCGTATCAGCATCAGCCGAGGCCATGAGCTGATCCCCATTGCCAAGGAGATCGAGCACGCTGAGAGCTATCTGCAGATCCAGAAGTACCGCTACAAAAATCAATTTACCTATTCCTTTGATGTGGATCCCCATTGTCTGGACTACTACTGCAATAAAATTACCCTTCAGCCCATCATTGAAAACGCCATCAACCATGGTTTGGACCTTCTGGTGGAAGAGGGGCGTATTGAGGTAAAGGTGTGCCAGGATGGAAATGACATCCTCTTTTTCGTCCGGGACAACGGCGTTGGGATGAGCGCGGAGCAGATCGAGTCCATTATGCAGCACGGGCCAAAGGACCGCACCGGTATTGGGATCAAAAATGTCAGCGACCGGCTGAAAATCTATTTTGGAAAAAACTATGGCTTGAGCATTACCAGCGAGCCGGATGTGGGTACCTGTGTGGAGATCCGGATGCCGAAAATCGGGGAGGGAGACTATGAAGGGAAGTAAGCATGTGTGCTGCCTGGTGGCATTGGCTCTGGTCTGCCTTTGCGCGTGCTCTTCCACGGGCACATCGTCTCCCCGGCATCGGGTGGCCCTGGTAGCCAAATCCACTCAGACGGAGTTCTGGCTTTCCGTTTTTGCCGGAGCGGAAGCGGCTGCGACGGAGTATAATCTGCAGCTTACCATAACCGGTCCGGAGACAGAGGAGGATTACGAAACCCAAAATCGAATGGTGACCGACGCGGTGGAAGAGGGGGCAGAGGCTCTGGTATTTTCTGCCATCGACTTTGAGAATAATGCCCAGGCAATCGATGAGGCAGCCCAGAGCGGCGTGAAGATCGTGGCGATTGACAGCAGTGTGGACTCAAATGCGGTGAGTACTTATATCGGTACCAATAACTACGCCGCAGGGCAGATGGCCGCCCAGGCGGCTCTGGATCGGGTGGATGGACCGCTGGAGGTGGGGATCGTTAATTACGATATCAGCAGCGCCAACGGCCAGGAGCGGGAACGGGGAGCGGTGGAGACCTTTCTGGAGAGCGGACGGGCGCGGATCACTGCAGTCATCAACACCCTTGCCCAGGCAGAGTCTGCCCAGACAGATACTGCCGCTATGTTGGCGGAATACCCTCAGATCGATGTGCTGCTGGCCTTCAACGAGCCCACCAGCGTAGGGGCGGCCAGGGCGGTGGAAGAGCTGGGGCTGTCGCAGAAAATATTTTTGGTGGGGTTTGATTCCAATGTAGCCACCGTGGACGGCCTGCAGGAGGGCAGTGTCGATGCCCTGGTAGTCCAAAACCCTTACGCCATGGGCTATCTGGGGGTAGAGAGCGCCTATAAGCTGCTCACAGGGCAGGGAGGGAGTCTGGAGACCACCGTGGATACCTCCACGCAGATCGTAGATCGCGAGAACCTGTTTACCATGGACAGCCAAAAAGCTCTTTTTGCCTTTGAACAACACCTTGATTGAACACCTTGCACAATTTTGAAGGGTAATATTTTGACATACTATTAAGACTGGATAAAAATTTGCCCCTCTTTCGGTAATTTTTTCCCTTGCTTTTCCGCTCTTGTTCTTCTAACATAAAATCAGTATTAAATGGGATTTGAGCGTCTCATTTAAACGGTTTTATGAAAAGGAGAATTGCTATGAAAAAAGCTCTTGCACTGACCCTCGCTGCCGCAATGGCCCTCAGCCTGGTTGCCTGCTCCGGCGGCAGCACCTCTCAGTCCGCTTCCAGCGGTGCCAGCAGCAGCGGCACCAGCAGC
>CALWOR010000023.1 GCA_944383205.1 uncultured Oscillospiraceae bacterium
TCCTGCTTGGCCTTGATCTTGTCGTTGATGGTATTCGAGCCTAAGTACAGCAGGGCCTCGCCGGCGGAGACATTGGCATAGTCCATGAGATTGCCGATCCCGGTCACCGGGCCGTCGGCCTTGGTGGTGATGGTGCGGATCTCATAAAACTCCGTCTTGCCGTTCTGGTAGGGGTAGATGGAGCTGCCGTCGCCGGCGGTGAGGACGGCGGAGGCGTCCATGTCGGCGGTGAGGGTGCCGGGGTTGTCAAAGACGATGACCGCCTCAAAGTGGACGGCCCCCTCGGGGGAGATGAAGCTGACCTTGTTGATCTTCTCCACCTTGCCGGTGTAGGTCTGCATCACCGCGGGGACGGACACCTGGACGCTCTGGCCCACAGAGATGTCCTTCTCATAGGCGTAGCTGAAGTAGAGGGACAGCTTCAGCTTCTTGTCGTTGACCAGGGTGGCCACCTCGGTCCCCTTGGCCACATCCTGGTCGGGCTGGAACTCCTTCACATTCTGGAGCTTGCCGGCGAAGGGGGCCCGGACGGTGAGGTTGTTGGCCTCCTCCAGCAGAGTTTTCATCTCGTTGTTCAGGTTGTCCAGCTTGTCCTGGGCCTCCTTGCTGCTGATGGTGTACAGGGGTTGGCCGGCGGTGACCTTGTCCCCCGCTGTCACAAGGACCTCCTCCACCATGCCCCCGGCGGTGAGGGTGATGGCGGCGGACTCCTTGGCCGTGGCGTTGCCGCTTCCGCTGACCTTGCTCTGGATGGAGCCGAAGGAGACGGGAGAGGTCTGGATCTCGCTGTTTACCTTGGCCTGTTTGGTTAAAAAGCGATAGAGAAACACACCGCCCACCGCAATAGCCGCCACTACCACGCAGGCAATGATCATATTTCTGGTCTTGCGGAAGCTTCTCTTCTTGGCAGGGGGCTTTTTTCCCGGGGCGGGCACTGGGGTCTGGGGGGCCGCCGGCGTCTCCTGCTGGGGATTTTTCACTTCTGGCATTTTGGTTTCCTCCTAAATTGATGGTCCGGCGCTCCCCACGCCGGGGGCAGACCCGGACAAACACTGGTTGTCCATCGTCACCCATTATATGTCAGTCCACTTTCCTGAAGCAATTACAACTCGATTACAAATGTTTAAGATTCTCTTAATTCTTTCTATCAAAAATGGGAAATAGCAAACATTTTTCCAGCAATTTGCATAAGAATTCGTCCTTTTTTTCATGTAAAATGCCTTGTCACCTTTTATCCTCCACCGACAATTTTCTTTCTGCTATTTAGACGAAAACAACAGCAAAAGGTTCCTTGTGTCTACCAAATGTTCCATCTTCGTTTTCTCTGTCCCAGCCGCAGCTCTCCCGCTTCCCATGCTCAGGCTATTTCTGCTTCTTATGCAAAAAGGGACCGCGGCTGCGGTCCCTTTTCTGTTTTATTCTATTTCCCTCCACAAACATACCTGTTCTCCAGTCAGAGAAGAGGGTACATCAATGATACGCTGGTTGGAAGAACCCCGAAAGCGCAGTCCCAAATCTTTCTTTTCCAGAACAAAGGGCCCATCCACCAAAATATCCAGCTGCTCCAGCAGTGCCCGGCTCTGCTCCCCAACCTTTCCGGCGGCCAGGTCCTCAAAGAGGTAGCCGGTGTAGCACCAGATGTCCTTTTGCGGCAGTATTTCCCGCACCCTTCTTACCAAGTTCAGCACAGTCCGCTGGTTCTGTGGCTCGAAGGGTTCTCCTCCCAACAGAGACAGTCCCCGAATGTAGCTGCGGCCCAGAAGGTCAAGGATCTCCTCCACCTGCTTCTCTCCAAAGGGAGAACCGAAGGAAAAATCCCAGGTCTCGGGGTTGAAGCACTCCTTGCAGTGGTGGGTGCAGCCCGAGACAAACAGGCTTACCCGCACCCCAGGGCCGTTTGCCACATCCACCCGCTTGATATCGGCGTAGTTCATAGAAAAATCCTTCTCAGCTTTGTATTCCCGCCCCTGCGGGCGGGAATACAGGTTATTTTATAGGTGCAGCACCCGGGCCTTGATCTCCTTGGTCTTGCCAACATTCCAGAAGTTTTCGCCCAGATAGCCGCAGGTGCGGCGGGTGACGTTCATCTTGGTGCGGTCCTTGTTGTGGCAGGCGGGACACTCCCACTGATTGTCGTCGTTGATGACGATCTCCCCGTCAAAGCCGCACACCTGGCAGTAGTCGCTCTTGGTGTTGAACTCGGCGTACTGGATGTTGTCGTAGATGAATCGGACTACATCCTTCAGGGCCTCCAGATTGTGGCGCATATTGGGGATCTCTACATAGGAGATGCACCCGCCGGTGGAGATCTTCTGGAACTGGCTCTCAAAGGTAAATTTGTCAAAGGCGTCAATGTGCTCCCGCACATCCACATGGTAGCTGTTGGTGTAGTAGCCCTTGTCGGTGACATCAGGGATGGTACCGAAACGCTCTTTATCAATGCGGGCAAAGCGGTAGCACAGGCTCTCCGCTGGAGTGCCGTAGAGGGCAAAGCCGATGTTGGTCTCCTTCTTCCAGTCATCGCATGCCTTGCGCAGGCGGTTCATCACCTTCAGGGCAAATTCTGTGCCTTCGGGCTGGGTGTGACTGACCCCGCGCATGAGCTTGGTCACCTCATACAGGCCGATGTAGCCCAGGGAAATGGAGGAGTAGCCCCCGTAGAGCAGCGGCTCGATGGAGGCTCCCTTGGGCAGACGGGCAATAGCCCCATAGCGCCAGTGGATGGGAGAAGAGTCCGACTTCACATTTTTCAGGGCATTGTGGCGGCACATGATGGCCTCGAAGCACAGCTGCAGACGCTGCTCCAGCAGCTGCCAGAACTTCTCTTCGTCCCCCCGGGCCAGAATACCGATCTGGGGCAGGTTCAAGGAGACCACGCCCTGGTTGAAACGGCCCTCGAACTTGTAGTTGCCCTCCTCGTCCTTCCAGGGAGCCAGGAAAGAGCGGCAGCCCATGGGGGAGAACACATTGCCTTCATAATTTTCCCGCATTTTCTTGGCGGAGATATAGTCGGGGTACATCCGCTTGGCCGAGCACTTGACAGCAAGCTCGGTGATGTAGTCGTACTTGCCTCCCTTCAGACAGTTGTGCTCGTCCAGCACATACACCAGCTTGGGGAAGGCGGGGGTGATGTAGACCCCCTTCTCGTTCTTGATGCCCTCCAGCCGCTGGCGGAGCACCTCCTCCACGATCATGGCGTTCTCCTCCAGATAGGGGTCGTCCTCCTGGAGGTTCAGGAACAGGGTGACAAAAGGAGACTGGCCGTTGGTGGTCATGAGGGTGTTGATCTGATACTGAATGGTCTGAACGCCGCTGCGCAGCTCGTCCCGGAGCCGATCGTCCACCAGACGCTCCATGGTGGCCTCGTCCACCTGGCCGGCGCACTCATAGGCGATGTGCTTGCGGAATTTTTCCTTACTCCGCCGCAGATACTTACCCAGATGGCGCAGGTCCACGCTCTGACCGCCGTACTGGTTGGAGGCCACACAGGCAATAATCTGGGTGACTACGGTACAGGCCACCTGGAAGCTTTTGGGGGACTCGATCAGCTTGCCGTTCATGACGGTACCGTTATCCAGCATATCCCCGATGTTGATGAGGCAGCAGTTGAAAATGGGCTGGATGAAATAATCCGCATCATGGAAGTGGATGGCCCCCTCATCGTGGGCCTTGGAGATATATTCGGGCAGCAGGATCCGCCGGGTCAGGTCCCGGCTCACCTCACCGGCGATATAGTCCCGCTGAGTAGCGGCAATCATGGTGTTTTTGTTGGAGTTCTCCTCGGCCAGCTCCTGGTTCTCATTGCGCAGCAGAGAGAGGATGGACTCGTCGGTGGTGTTGGCCTTTCGCACCAGAGCCCGGTTATAACGGTAGATGATGTAGGTCTTGGCCAGGTGGAATTTATTTCGCTCCACCAGCCCCTGTTCCACCAGGTCCTGGATATCCTCCACCAGCATGCGCTTTTTCTTCAATGCCTCGATGCCGTCAATAATCGCGTCGATGTCCTCCCGGCTCAGCCGGTCCTGCTCCGGCACCTCGGCGTTGGCCTTTTCGATGGCAATGACGATCTTACTGCGGTCATAGTCTACCACAGTTCCGTCTCGTTTGATCACTTTCATATCTGTTCTCCTATCACTCTTCACGGGGCTATCTCCTCGCCGGGGCCCTTCCCCGGCGGACAAGTCCAGAGGGCATTATAGCACACCGCGCCTTCCTTGTCCACCGGCGTTCCCACAATATCTTGTGTTTGACATAATTCTTCTCCTCGAGAGATACCAGATATATTGTATGCTGTTTTCCGGACTTTTCTCCCCATATCTCTCCTCTTTTCCCGGCTTTCGGTTGCCCGGGGCGGGAAAATATGATATACTCTTTTCTGAATTTCAGCAAAATGCCCACAGGAGGTACCTATGCCAGCAAAACTCGCCATTGCCATGAGCGGCGGTGTGGACAGTTCCGCAGCCGCCTGTCTCCTTTTGGAGCAGGGATATGACCTGGTGGGAGTCACCATGAATCTCTTCCCCCGGGGAGAGGGGCCCTGGTCTGATGGAGAGGATGCCAGGGCCGTGGCCCGCCATCTGGGCTTTCCCCACCACATTCTGGACCTCTCTCCCTGCTTTGGAGCCCAGGTCATGGACCCCTTCGTCACCGCCTATGAGCATGGCCTCACCCCAAACCCCTGCGTCACCTGCAACCGGCACATCAAATTCGGTGCCCTGCTGGACAAGGCCCGGGAGCTGGGGTGTGAAAAAATCGCCACCGGCCACTACGCCCGTGTGGAGTACGACGCCTCCTCGGGCCGCTATCTTTTAAAAAAGGCCCTCCATCCGGAAAAGGACCAGAGCTATGTCCTCTCCACCCTGACCCAGGAGCAGCTTTCCCATGTCGTCCTTCCCCTGGGAACGCTCTCCAAGGAGGAGATCCGGGACATTGCCCAAAAAGCCGGTCTGGCAGTGGCCTGGAAGGGAGACAGTCAGGACATCTGCTTCATCCCCGACGGGGACTACGGGGCCTTTATCCGCCGCCGCACCGGGAAGGACTATCTCCCCGGCCCCTTTCTGGACCGGGAGGGCACCGTGATAGGCCAGCACCGGGGAATCATCCACTACACTGTGGGACAGCGCCGCGGATTAGGGGTATCCTCCAGCCAGGGGAGACTCTATGTCAAGGAGCTCCGGGCGGAGGACAACGCCGTGGTCCTCTCGGACAATGAGAGTCTTTTTGCCTCCACTCTCTCCGCCGGAGAGCTCAACCTTATCTCCTGTGACCATCTGGAGGGACCGGTCCGTCTGCGGGCCAAGATCCGCTATAAAATGGCTGAGCAGCCCTGCGTCGTGGAGCAGACCGGCCCTTCCTCCATCCGCCTCACCTTTGATCAGCCCCAGCGAGCCATCACCCCGGGACAGACCGTGGTCCTCTACGACGGGGACACCGTAGTGGGAAGCGCCGCCATTTTGAAAGGAGCGTTTTGATCATGAGCCAGAAGAAATATAAAAAGCGCCATCACAGCTCCACCGTCACTGCCAAACGCCAGGCCGAGCAGGAGCGCATCGCCGATGAAAAGGACCGCGCCCGCAAGCGCATGGACCCCACCGCCCGGACCCTCCTGCTGCTGGACCTGGTTTTCCTGGCCGCCATCTCTCTGCTGGACGCCAAGGGCATGGTTTCCGGCGCTGTGGATGTGATCTCCACCATCGTGGGCATTATCCTTCTGGTGGCCGCCCTTTGGTTCCAGTTCGGCAAAAAGGACAAGTGGGGCCGGTCCGGCCCCAAGCTGTGAGCGCCAAGAATTTGGTTGCTTTTTCCCCTTTTCTGGTATATGATGAGGGGTACTGATTCCTTTCATTAAGGGGATATGGAACACATGAAAAAAGATATGATCCTGCCCGGGCTGGCCGTGGTGGGCGGGGCTGCGGGCTTTGCTCTTCGCAAGTGGCAGCTGACAGCCGCCTTCCATCCGGAGACCGGGCTCTTCACCCACGGGGCAGTCCCCACCTATTTGCTGATGGGGCTGACTGTCCTGCTCCTGCTGGCCTTTCTTCTGGGCGTACAGGGCAAGCTGGAGATGCCGAAGGATTTCCTGCCCGCCTTCGCCTGTCCCCAGCCGGGACAAATGACCCTGTGGGCGGCAGCCGGCCTGCTGTTTTTTGCCGCGGGACTGGTAAACCTTATGGAAGGGGCCCAGCTTTTCCAGCTGTGGCAGGTCACCCCCGCCCTGGACCGTGACCCCACCCAGCTCACTCTCACCGTGTCCCGGCTGCTGTGTGCCCTGCTGTGCCTGGGCTCGGGCGTTTCGCTGCTGATGATGGGAAAAAGCGCTTACCGCGGGGAACTGCCCCAGTCTCTGGGCCTTCTGGCTCCTCTGCCCGCCTTTGCGGGACTTTTGTGGCTCTTTTCCACTCATCTGGAGCATGGGACCGAGCCTATTTTGATGGAGTACGGCTTTACTTTGGCAGCATCTGCCCTGCTGATGCTGGGTCATTACTATGTGGCCGGCTTCCTCTTTGGCCGCCCCCGCCCCCGTCGGGCCCTGTTTTTCTCCCTGTGCGGCGTAGTGCTGGGCCTCACCTCCCTGGCCGACGGGCTCAGTCTGGGGCTCTCGGTACTCACCGCCGCCTTTGTTCTGTCCGCTCTGGCCTTTTCCCGGGCCCTGCTTGGAAACTGTTTCGGCCCCTTCTGGTCCCGGCGAATGCCCTCTGGGGCTGAAGAGATTTGATACAGAGAGAAGATATGGCTGAATAACGATATATTGGAGGTTGCCTCAATGGAAAAAAAGCGTTTCTATATCACCACGCCCATCTACTACCCCAGCGACAAGCTGCACATCGGCCACACCTACTGCACTGTGGCCACCGACGCCATGGCCCGCTATAAGCGCCTCACCGGCCACGAGGTGATGTTCCTCACCGGCACCGATGAACACGGCCAGAAGATTGAGGACAAGGCCAAGGAGGCCGGTGTCACTCCCCAGCAGTTTGTGGACAACATCGTCACCGGTGAGCGGGGCATTCTGGACCTGTGGAAACTGATGAACATCTCCAATGACCGCTTCATCCGCACCACAGACGACTATCATGTCTCCGCCATTCAGAAAATTTTCAAAAAGATGTACGACAATGGCGACATCTACAAGGGTAAGTATGTAGGCAAATACTGCAAGCCCTGCGAGTCCTTCTGGACCGAGAGCCAGCTGGTGGACGGCAAGTGCCCCGACTGCGGCCGGGAGGTCCAGGACGCCGAGGAGGAAGCCTATTTCTTCCGCCTGAGCAAGTACGCCGACAAGGTACAGCATCTTTTGGAGGACACCGACTTCCTGGAGCCCCGCTCCCGGGTTCATGAGATGGTGAACAACTTCATCAAGCCCGGCCTGGAGGATCTGTGTGTCTCCCGCACCAGCTTCACCTGGGGCATTCCCGTGGACTTTGACCCGGGCCATGTGGTGTATGTGTGGGTGGACGCCCTGTCCAACTATATCACCGCCCTTGGCTATGAGAACGACCGCTACCACGACTATGAGAAATTCTGGCCCGCCGATGTCCACTTTGTGGGCAAGGAGATCGTCCGCTTCCACTCCATCATCTGGCCCGCCATGCTCATGAGTCTGGGTGAGCCTCTGCCCAAGAAGGTCTTCGGCCACGGGTGGCTGCTGCTGGACGGCGGCAAGATGTCCAAGTCCAAGGGCAATGTGGTAGACCCCTATATTCTGGCCGAAATGTTCGGAGTGGATGCCCTGCGCTTCTTCCTGCTGCGCACCTTCCCCTTCGGCTCCGACGGCAACTTCTCCAACGAGGCCCTCATCAACACCATCAATGTGGACCTGGCCAACGACCTGGGCAACCTCCTCTCCCGCACCGTATCCATGGTGGGCAAGTACTTTGACGGGACCCTGCCCGAAGTTCAGACCGAGGATGGGGAAAAGGACGCCGAGCTGGTGGATCTCATCGTCTCCCTCCGCGACCGCTATGAGGAGCAGATGGAGAAGTTTGCTTTCCAGAACGCTCTGAGCGAAATCTTCAAAGTCATCTCCCGGGCCAACAAGTATATTGACGAGAACGCCCCCTGGGTGCTTGCCAAGGACATGGAGGCAAACGGCCCCCGCCTGGCTCGGGTGATGTACAACCTGCTGGAGGTCCTGCGGGTATGCGGCATTCTCCTTACCCCCTTTATCCCCGACTCCGCCGCCAAGGTACTGGACCAGATCGGCGCCTGTGAGGACTGCCGCACCTGGGAGAGCGCCGGAATTTACGGCTCCCTGTCCCATACCGTCACCGTGCAGCGGGGCGAGAATCTCTTCCCCAGAGTGGACATGGAGAAGGCCCTGGCCCAGCTGGAAGCGGCGGCCGCCGCCGCCAAGAAGGCCGCCCTCCCCGACCTGGAGCTGGAGCCCCAACTGGAGGAGAAGGTAGACTTTGACACCTTCTGCAAAAGCGACTTCCGGGTGGTGAAGGTGAAGGCCTGTGAGAATGTGAAAAAGTCCAACAAGCTGCTGAAGTTCACCCTGGATGACGGCACCGGTGTGGACCGCCAGATCCTCTCCGGCATCGCCGCCTACTATAAGCCTGAGGAACTGGTGGGCAAGACCCTGATGGCCATTGTCAACCTGCCCCCCCGGAAGATGATGGGCCAGGAGAGCTGCGGCATGCTCATCTCCGCCGTCCATACCGAGAAGGGTGAGGAGAAGCTGAACCTCATCATGCTGGACGACAAGATCCCTGCCGGCGCCAAAATGTGCTGAGGCAGCGTCTGTCCCTTTGTTTCCCGGCAGAGTCTCACGCTCTGCCGGGAATTTTTATAAGTCCGCACCCGGTCATTTTGTTATTCTTATCGTGTTTTTTACAAAATTGAAACATTTTTTCTTGAATACATTACTTTTACCGGATGAACAGGCGTTTTCAATCAGAAATTTATGAAATTATCCTCTATGCAAGTTTTCTCCTTTCCTGTATGATAATAGCGGTATCAAATGATGTTAAAACGAATATTCCACAGGAGGAATTTCTATGTTTTTCAGACGAAAGACGAAAATCATCTGCACCTTGGGCCCCGCTGTGGACAATGAGGAGATGATCCGCACCCTCATCCGCACCGGCATGGATGCGGCCCGGTTCAATTTTTCCCACGGCAGTCACCCCGAGCACCTGCAGCGGCTGAACCTGCTGAAATCCGTCCGGGACGCCATGGGCCGCCCGGTGGCCACCATTCTGGACACCAAGGGCCCTGAGATCCGCATCAAATCCTTTGCTGAGAAGTCCATCACCCTGGAGGCGGGAGACACCTTCACTCTCACCACCCGGGAGGAAACGGGTGACCAGTTCCATGTGTCCGTCACCTACGCCGATCTCCACCATGAACTGAAGGCCGGCCAGGAGGTCCTGATCGACGACGGCCTGGTTGCCCTGCGTGTGGAGGACATCCAGGGCCAGGACATCCGCTGCACCGTGGAAAACGGCGGCACCCTGTCAGCCAACAAATCCATCAACATTCCCGGCGTCCACATCCACCTGCCCGCCCTGACCGAGAAAGATGTGGATGACATCCGGTTCGGCGTGGAGAATGACTTTGACTTTATTGCCGCCTCCTTTGTCCGTCGGGCTGCCGATGTTCAGGCGGTACGCCAGGTTCTCCATGAGTGCGGTGGGGATGATGTGAAGATCATCGCCAAAATCGAAAATCAGGAGGGCGTGGACAACATTGACGAGATTCTGGAGGTCTCCGACGGCATTATGGTCGCCCGGGGCGACCTAGGCGTGGAGATCCCCGCCGCCCGGGTGCCTATCCTCCAGAAGCAGATGATCCGCAAGGGCCTTCAGGCGGGCAAGCCCGTCATCACTGCCACCCAGATGCTGGACTCCATGATGCGCAACCCCCGTCCCACCCGGGCGGAGGTGTCCGATGTGGCCAACGCCGTCTTTGACGGCACCAGCTGCGTCATGCTCTCCGGAGAGACCGCCGGAGGCAAGTACCCCGTGGAGGCCCTCAGCGCCATGGTGGGCATCGTGGAGGAGGCCGAGCACTCCATCCACTATTGGCGTCAGTTCCAGAAGCAGCGGGTGGTCCCCGCCAGCAACATCAACGACGCCATTACTCACACCTGCTGTCTCACCGCCATGGATTTGGACGCCAAGGCCATCCTGGCCGCCACCAACTCCGGCCGCACCGCCCGGATGATCTGCCGTTTCCGCCCGGCCTGTCCGGTGGCCGCCCTCACCATGCACGAGAAGGTCCGCCGCCAGCTGAACATCTCCTGGGGCGTCATCCCCTTCCTCACCGGCGAGGTCACTTCCACCGACCGGATCTTCTCCCTGTCCGCCGAGGTGGGCGTAAAGGAGGGGCTGGTCCAAAAGGGCGACACCGTGGTTATCACCGCCGGCGTCCCTCTGGGCAAAAGCGGCTCCACCAATCTGCTGAAGGCTCAGATCATTGACGAGGACGCCATGTAATTTAATCTTTTCCTGCGCAGGCCTGCCTTTATGGCGGGTCTGCGCATCTTTTTTCTTTGCAAGCCATATTTTCTTTGCGGCATAGGGAGGTAGTATTTTGAATCCGGGGTTGAAACCCCGCTTTTTTTATTCTAAAATGGAATCAGTAAACTGGAAAAAGGAGCGGGTTTACCGGCCCGACGATCGCCTATGCAAGAGAATATTGCTTTTTTATTGCATGAACATTTCTGCCAGTACTGTAAAAAGACCATTGGAGATACATGGGAAGGGCATTCGCTGACCTATTTTTCCTACCAGACCTTAAAGCAGCTGCAGCAGCTGTTTCTGGAGAATAAATTTCGCTACGACGCCTTTTTTGTCAGCGGTCCCCTCCCCCTGGCCGCTCTCTGGGAGGTGGACACCCCCCCCTACGCCATCAAGGACCGGATCGTGAGCTATCTGGCCAACACCTACCGGATCCTGCTGAGTCTGATGCTCAAACACGAGTCATACGCCCCCTCCCGTATCGGCATTGACTTTTTGGAGGAAGATATGCCCCTCACCCAGGTGCTGGAAGAGGACCTTCTTCCCGAACTAATCGACGAACACGACCGGCATTTTCTGGGTATGACCACCGAGGAGCTGGACCAACAGGAGGCGCTGCTTGTGGAGGACTACAGACGCCGCTGCCGCGCCGGGAAGCTGGATGTGATCATCACCAACTACAACAGCGTGGTTCAGGGGTTGGCCGGGGAGCCGGTGGAGTGCTACTACTCCTACCCCAGCCGAAATTCCCTGATACAGATGCTGGAACAGTGTGTCAAAAAGATCCAGACGGACAAGCTGCGCCGGAACCAATCTGCCGTCATCCGTGTCAGTCCGAAATATGATCTCCTCAATCGGAAATTCACACCCAACCACGGTCTTGAACTGCTCTCTCTGAAAAGCAGTCTGGTGGATTACTGCAGACAACATCAGATCGAGCCGGTTCTGAAAGACGACCTGGCCGATGTAGAGCTCTACCTCACAGTGGAGCAGCTGGGCAACCTCACCGGTCAATTTACCCGCTGTGATCTCTCCCTTCTCTTAGGGGAACAGGTGGGCTTTCAGGGATACATCAGCCTGGGAAGCGGCACGGATCTCAGCGCCGCCCGCAGCCACGCCATGCAGGCCCAGGATTACCGCGCTCACCTGGAGCAGGATGTCTGCATCTACATCGATGAGATGGAGACCATTCACTCTCTTCCCATCAGCAGCATCGATATGAACCAAAAAAACGGTATTTCCGCTGAATATGTGGCGGCAGTGGCCAACCAATGCCACCTGTCTGCTGAAACGGTATACCGGGTGATTTCCGCCATGAAAACCGAGGGCACCGACCTGCTTACCTCAGAAGCCCTGATCCGCACCGAACATTTCTCTCTCCGGGTGGCCAACCGGGTCCTCAGCGCTCTTGTCTCCGGCGGATACGCTGAAATCGTGGGACAGCACCGCATCGGAAACAAAGGCAGACCGCAAAATGTCCACCGCATTTTATTGAAATACTGACCCAGCTGTTCTTAAAAATCCCAGGAATCTTTCCGTTTCGGAAGGATTCCTGGGGCTTTTTTGCGCCCCACTCTTTTATATTTTATCTAATTAGATAAAAAGATTTTTGTGCTTTCTATACAAATTATTTTAATCGTTTTCTGTATGAATCCCCACCAACTCTTGGTTGACAGTGTCCTCCCTCCATAGTAATATATTATATAAAGTACTGTACTTTTAGTATTCTTTAATTGTTTTGGCGGAAACAAATGATTTACACATTCCGGCAGCAGCAGCTGTCATGTGTGAAAAAGGAGGAGCTCTTGTGAAGAAAGGACATACATTAAAAAAAAAACAAAAAATCAACCCTGCCTCATATCTACGGTCTTCTGTTTCTGATCATTGTGGTCTGTACCATTTTGACCTGGATTTTGCCTGCAGGCTGCTTTGACCGTGCGGTCAACGAGGCCACCGGAAGCAGTGTTGCGGTAGCCGGCACCTATCATATGGTGGAGGCCAGTCCTGTGGGTCCGTTCCAAATGTTTCAGGCCATATATACCGGTTTTTGTGACGCTGGCGGAGTCATCTTCTTCGTCTTCATCGCTTATGCCTCCATCAGCATCATCATCGCCAGCGGAGCCTTCAACGGCTTGGTAGCCGCACTGCTCAAGGTTTTCAAAGGCAAAGCCCGTGTGGCTATTATTCCAGTATTCCTGACCATTATCGGCATCGCCTCCTCCACCATCGGTCTGTTCGAGGAGTGGTTCCCCTTCATCCCCGTCTTCACCGGCATTGCCATCGCCATGGGCTTCGACGCCATCGTAGGACTGGCTATTGTGGCTGTGGGAGCGGGCATGGGTTACTCCGGTGCCATGATTAACCCCTTTACCGTAGGCGTAGCCCAGGGAATTGCCGAGGTAGCCCCCATGTCCGGCATTGGCTACCGCCTGATCTGCCATCTGTGTATGATCGCAGTCGCCTCTGTGTTTCTCATCCGCTATGCCCTGAAGGTCCAGGCTGATCCCACCAAGAGTCTGGTGTACGGCGATGATATCTCTGCCCGCATGAGCGAGGAAGATGTTCAAAATGCCCCCTTTGGGATTCGGGAAAAGTTGGTGCTTCTCATCCTGCTGTCCGGCATCGTTGCGGTGGTATACGGCTGTAAGGTCTACGGCTGGTACTTCACCGAACTCTCCGCCGTCTTTATGATCATGGGTATTCTCAGCGCCGTTGTAATGGGATGGGGCTTCAACAATATTGCCCAGCGGTTTGAAAACGGATTTACCAATGTGGCCATGGCATGTATGATGATCGGTTTGGCACGGGGTATCCTGATGGTCCTGCAGGCCGGCAATATCATCGACACCATCGTGTACTATATGTCCCTGCCCCTGTCCTATCTCCCCGCCTGGCTGTCCGCCATAGCCATGCTGCTGCTGCAGACCTTCCTCAATTTCCTGATCCCCTCCGGCTCCGGTCAGGCCGCCACCTCCATGCCCATCATGGCCCCCCTGGCTGACCTGCTGGGACTGCACCGGGATGTCGCCGTGCTGGCTTTCCAGTTTGGCGACGGTCTGTCCAACATTGTTTGGCCCACTGGTTTTGCCGCTATCATGGCCGGCCTGGCCGGTATCAAAGTCCAGAAGTGGTGGAAATTTGTTATTCCAACATTCCTCGGTCTTTTTGTCACCCAGTGTGTACTCATGGTGACTGCTGTTTTGATCGGCTTCGGAGGATAAGAATCTGCCTCGTTCCCATACGACCATGAAGACTGTTTTCCCCTTGAAACAGACTTCTTTTCTCTCATATTGCTACCCCAAAAGGGAGGGCGCCTCAGAATGCATTTTGAGGCGCTCTCCTACTTTTCATTGGGTATATATTACAGTTCTCTTTTGGTAGAAAAACTGATTCTTGTAAAATTTCCTATTGACTTTTTTGCTTTTCTGCGTTAAACTTCAACGGTACAAAGCAACAAAGTTTCTGTGAGAGGAATGGTTTCTATGGGTATCAAACTTGGTATGCTTCTGGTGTTCTTCGGCGTAATGATCGGCATCGGTCTCTACTGCCGCAGACACGCCACCGATGTAACCGGCTTCGTCCTGGGTGGGCGGTCTGTGGGCCCCTGGCTCACCGCCTTTGCCTATGGCACCTCCTACTTCTCCGCCGTTGTCTTCGTGGGCTACGCCGGCCAGTTTGGTTGGAAATACGGCATTGCCGCCACCTGGGCGGGGATCGGCAACGCCTTGCTGGGCTCCTTGCTGGCCTGGGTGGTGCTGGGCCGCCGGACCAGGATCATGACCCAGCATCTGGACAGCGCCACTATGCCTGAGTTCTTTGGAAAGCGCTTTGGCAGCAAGTCTCTGAAGGTGGCCGCCTCGGTAATCATCTTCATTTTCCTTATTCCCTATACCGCCAGCCTCTACAACGGCCTTTCCCGCCTGTTCGGCATGGCCTTCAACATCGACTACTCCATCTGCGTCATCGTCATGGCAGTGCTCACCGGCGTGTATGTCATCGCCGGAGGCTACATGGCCACCGCCATCAACGACTTTATCCAGGGCATCATCATGATCGTGGGAATTATCGCTGTCATCTGGGCAGTTCTGGAGAGCAAGGGAGGCTTTATGGCCGCCCTGGAGGGGCTGGCTCAGGTGAGCGACCCCACCGTCTCTGATGTTCCCGGTGTATTCGCCTCCTTCTTCGGCCCCGACCCCCTGAACCTGCTGGGAGTGGTGATCCTCACCTCTTTGGGTACCTGGGGCCTTCCCCAGATGACCCAGAAGTTCTACGCCATCCGCAGTGAGAAGGCCATCGACACCGGCACGGTGATCTCCACCCTCTTTGCCGCGGTGGTAGCCGGGGGCTGCTACTTCCTGGGGGGCTTTGGTCGGCTGTTCAGCGACCAGGTAGATATTGCCGTAGGCGGATATGACTCAGTGGTGCCCACCATGCTCTCCGGCCTGCCCGACATCCTGCTGGCTGTGGTAGTCATCCTGGTGCTCTCCGCCTCCATGTCCACCCTGTCCTCCTTGGTTCTCACCTCCAGCTCCACCCTGACGCTGGACCTGCTGAAGGGCCATGTAATCAAGGACATGGACCAGAAGCGTCAGCTGTTTGTGATGCGCTGTCTCATCGTGGTGTTTATCGCCATCTCTGTGGTACTGGCCATCATCCAGTACAAGTCCAATGTCACCTTCATCGCTCAGCTCATGGGCGTCAGCTGGGGCGCGCTGGCCGGTGCTTTTCTGGCCCCCTTCCTCTACGGCCTGTACTGGAAAAAGGCCACCAAGGCCGCCTGCTGGGCCAGCTTCCTGTTCTCTACCGTGGTCATGCTGGCCAATATCGGCCTGAAGTCCTTCTTCCCTGCTGTGCTCCAGTCCCCTATCAACGCGGGTGCCTTCTGCATGGTGGCAGGGCTCATTATCGTCCCGGTGGTCTCTCTCTTCACTCCCAAACCTGACAGCAAGATGGTGGACGAGACCTTCTCCTGCTTTGAGCAGAAGGTGCTGGTCCGACAGAGCCAGGCTCTGGGCGATCCCAGTTAAATGTCTTTTCAAACCCAAAAACCTGTGGTATGCTGTTTGGGTATACCACAGGTTTTTCCTGATAACGATAAGGAGCTGTCCCACAGATGATCATTGATATTCACACCCACATTTTCCCTGAAAAAATTGCCGCCTCCACGGTGAAAAAGCTGGAGCTGCTCTCCCACACCCGCTCCTTCTCCGACGGCTCTGCCTCCGGTTTGAAAGCCTCCATGTCCCGGGCTGGGGTGGACGCCTCCCTGGTCCTCCCCGTGGCTACCAACCCCCACCAGGTTCCCCATGTGAATGACTCCTCCGCCCGGATCAACGACCTGGGACCGGAGACGGGAATCTACTCTCTTGGGTGCATCCATCCGGATTTTGACGGCTACAAAGAGGAGCTGGCCCGGGTCGCCTCCCTGGGGCTGAAGGGAGTCAAGCTCCATCCCGAGTACCAGGGGGTGGACTTTGACGACATCCGCTACCTGCGTATTTTAGACCGATGCGGAGAACTGGGCCTGGCAGTTCTTTCCCACGCCGGACTGGATATCGGCTTTCCCGGCAAGGACAACTGCTCCCCGGCCATGGTCCTCCGGGCGCTGAAGCAGGTTGGTCCGGTAAAGCTGGCCCTGGCCCACATGGGGGGCTGGCGGCAGTGGGACCAGGTAGAGGAACTGCTGTGGGACACCCAGGTGTACATGGACACCTCCTATGCCCTGGGAGCCATCTCACCCCTGGAAGGGGACAGCTACTACCGCCCCGAGGAACTGCCTCTGATGGAGGAGGCGCAGTTTATGGGCATGGTGCGCAAGTTCGGGGCAGATCGAATCATGTTCGGCACCGACAGCCCCTGGGATGACCAGCAGACCGCCCTGGCCCGGCTTCGTGCTCTGCCCCTGGAGCCCCGGGAATTGGATGCCATTTTAGGTAAAAATGCCCAAAGATGGCTTGGATTCTGAGCATACTCTGTTTTTCAACTAAACCGCGAAAAAAAATTGGTCTTAGTTATGGTGCGCCGGAATATGGTATAACTCCATATTCCGGCTTTTTTCTGCATTTTATATCATCTATTCATTCATTGCATTAGTTGATTGAATTTTTGAATTGGACACCATTTTGTATAATTTATATAATTATTTTACTGCAGAGAGGCATTTTTATGCAAAATAACAATTCTCTCTGAACTTAAGCTGAAGGGATGGATCGAAAGTATGAAATTGTACCGTAAGCTCGTTGCACTGTGTCTGACAGCCGCTCTGGCCGCAGGCATGGTGGTCACCGC
>CALWOR010000024.1 GCA_944383205.1 uncultured Oscillospiraceae bacterium
CGGTTCTTGCGGGCAGCCTCGGACTTCTTGCGGCGCTTCACACTGGGACTCTCGTAGTGCTCACGCTTGCGGACCTCGGCCAGCACTCCGGACTTGGCACAGCTGCGCTTAAAACGCTTCAGGGCGCTCTCCAGAGATTCGTTTTCTCTTACACGGACTTCCGACATTATATTTCCCTCCCTCCGGCGCGGCGGGACGATCCCGGCTCGCGTAAGGGCCATTTTTATGGCTTTAACAGTGGTATTATATTCGTTTTCCACCCCGGTGTCAAGGGGAGAATTGTGAACGAGATGTTAAATCAGACCTGGGGCTTAAAGATCAGGCTCACCAATTTGCCCTTGACCACGATGGACTTCACCAGAGTCATGCCCTGGGAGAGCTTCTGCACCTTGGGCTCGGCCAGAGCTGCGGAGACGATCTCCTCATCAGAGGCGTCGGCGGAGACCACGATGTTGGCCTTTACCTTCCCGCCCACCTGCACGGCCATCTGGACGGTGGCGGTCAGGGTCTTGCTCTCATCATAAGTGGGCCAGGGCTGGAGACACACCTGACCGCCATAGCCGGCCATCTCCCACAGTTCCTCGCACATATGGGGGGCGAAGGGAGAGAGCATGAGCAGCAGGGCCTTCATATCCCCACGGCTGGCTCCCTTGGCATAGAAGTCGTTGACCAGGGCCATAAGGGCGGCGATGGCGGTATTGAACTTCATGGCCTCGATGTCCTCGGACACCTTCTTGATGGCCTTGTGGACAGCCTGCTCGTTCTCCTTGGAGTACTCGTCGCCCACATGCTCCTGCTCGGTAGCCAGGTTCCACACCCGGTCCAGGAAGCGCTTACAGCCCTTTACGGCGTTGGCGGACCAGGCGGCAGCCTTTTCGAAGTCGCCGATAAACATGATGTAGGTACGCATGGTATCGGCGCCGTACTGGTCGATGATGTCGTTGGGGTTGACCACATTGCCCCGGCTCTTGGACATCTTCTCGCCGCCCTCCCCCAGGATCATGCCGTGGGAGGTGCGCTTCTGGTAGGGCTCCTTGGTGGGCACCACGCCGATGTCGTAGAGGAATTTGTGCCAGAAGCGGCTGTAGAGCAGGTGCAGGGTGGTGTGCTCCATGCCGCCGTTGTACCAGTCCACGGGGCTCCAGTACTCCAGAGCCTCCTTGGAAGCCAGGGCCTCGCTGTTATGGGGGTCCATATACCGCAGGAAGTACCAGCTGGAGCCGGCCCACTGGGGCATGGTGTCGGTCTCCCGCTTGGCGGGACCGCCACAGCAGGGACAGGTGGTGTTCACCCAGTCGGTCATCTTGGAGATGGGGGACTCGCCGTCGTCGGTGGGTTCGTAGCTCTCCACCTCAGGCAGCAGCAGAGGCAGCTCAGACTCGGGGATGGGCTGCCAGCCGCACTTGTCGCACCACACCATGGGAATGGGCTCGCCCCAGTAGCGCTGGCGGGAGAACACCCAGTCACGGAGCTTGTAGTTGACCTTGGCCTCGCCGATGCCCTTCTCCTCCAGCCACTTGGTAATGACGGGGATGGCGTCCTTCACGGTCAGGCCGTTGAGGAAGTCTGAGTTGACCAGGATGCCGGTCTCGTCTTTGGCAGTAAAGGCGGCCTTCTGCACATCCTCGCCACCGGAAACCACCTCGATGATCTCACAGCCGAACTTCTTGGCAAACTCCCAGTCGCGGTCATCGTGGGCGGGAACGGCCATGATGGCGCCGGTGCCGTAGGTGGCCAGGACATAGTCCGAGATAAAGATGGGGATCTCCTTGCCGTTGACGGGATTGACGCCCTTCACGCCGTCCAAACAGACGCCGGTCTTCTCCTTGTTGAGCTCGGTGCGCTCCAGATCGGACTTGGAGGCGGCCTCCTTCTGGTAAGCCACCACCTCGTCGGCATTTTTCAGCTTGCCGCCCTCCAGCCAGCTCTTTACCAGCTCGTGCTCGGGGGACAGAACCATATAGGTGGCGCCGAAAAGGGTGTCCGGGCGGGTGGTGAAGACCACGATGTCCTCCCCGGTGGTGGCCTTGAAGGTGACCTCGGCACCGGTGGAGCGGCCGATCCAGTTTTTCTGCTGGATCTTCACCCGCTCGATGAAATCAAGGCCGTCCAGATCGTCAATGAGCCGCTGGGCATAGGCGGTGATCTTCAGCATCCACTGGCTCTTCTCCTTGCGGATAACAGGAGCGCCGCAGCGCTCACACACACCCTCTACGACCTCCTCGTTGGCCAGCACGCACTTACAGGAGGTGCACCAGTTCACAGGCATGGTGGTCTTGTAGGCCAGGCCGTGCTTGTAGAGCTGGAGGAAGATCCACTGGGTCCACTTGTAGTAGCTGGGGTCGGTGGTATCCACTACCCGGTCCCAGTCAAAGGAGTAGCCCAGCATATGCAGCTGCTTGGTGAAGTTGGCGATGTTGTCCTTGGTCACCTTGGCGGGGTGAATATGGTTTTTGATGGCGTAGTTCTCAGTGGGCAGACCGAAGGCGTCAAAGCCGATGGGGAAGAGTACATTGTACCCGTCCATCCGCTTCTTCCGGGCCACCACATCCATGGCGGTGTAGGGCCGGGCGTGACCCACATGCAGACCGTTGCCAGAGGGGTAGGGGAACTCCACCAGGCCGTAGAACTTGGGCTTGGAGGTATCTCCGGTGTCGCAGGCAAAGGTCTTTTCATCCTTCCACTTGGTCTGCCACTTTTTCTCAATGGCGGTGAAATCGTACTTCAATCTGATCACACTTTCCTGTATAGTTGCCCCCGAAGGGTCATAGACAAAACGATTACGAAGTATTATACAAGAATCCGGTCCTGATTTCAAGTACTGCAGGGAAAAAGGGCGGACATTTGCCCTTTTCCTTGCAATCATTTCCACAGTCTGGTAGGATAAGGGGGACAAGGAGGTGGTGACGGACATGCTCAGTTGGGACCCGAGAGCTCTGGCGGTGCTGGAGCGGCTGCATGGGGCCGGTTTTCACACCGTGCTGGTAGGCGGCTGTGTCAGAGACAGTCTCTTGTCCATCCCCCCTCATGACTATGACATCGCCACCGCCGCCAGGCCGGAGCAGGTGCTGGAGCTGTGCCGGGATTTTCGCTGTGTGGAGACCGGCCTTCGCCACGGGACGGTCACTGTGATCTCCCAGGATCTCCCCGTGGAGGTGACCACCTTTCGGAAGGAGGGGGACTACACCGACCACCGCCGTCCGGACAAGGTGACCTTTACCGACGATCTTACCGAAGATCTGGCCCGGCGGGATTTTACCATCAACGCCATGGCCTGGGGTACTGAGGGTTTGAGCGATCCCTTTGGGGGGCAGCGGGACCTGTCAGCGGGCCTTATCCGCTGTGTGGGTGACCCGGACCGGCGCTTTGACGAGGATGCCCTGCGCCCCCTCAGAGGTCTGCGGCTGGCCGCCCAGCTGGACTTTTCCCTGGAGGAGGGAACTGCCGCCGCCCTGCGCCGGCACATTCCTCAGCTCTCTTATGTGGCCTGGGAGCGGATTTCCGCGGAGTTCGTCCGTCTGCTCTGCTCCTCTGCCGCTTCCCGGGTACTTCTAGAATTCCCCCAGGCGGCGGTGCAGATTTTCCCGGAGCTTGGACCCACCGTGGGCTTCGACCAGCGCAATCCCCACCACTGCTACGATGTCTATACCCACAGCATCAAGGCCCTTGCCCAGGTCCCGCCTCAGCCGGTGCTGCGTCTGGCGGCTCTGCTCCACGATGTAGGCAAGCCCCCCGCCTTCACCCTGGATGAGGCCGGCGTGGGCCACTTCTACGGCCACCCCAAAATCAGCGCGCTGCTCTCGGAAAAGGCTTTGGGCCGGCTGCGCCTGGACAAAGTCACCCTGGAGCGAACCCTCACCCTCATTGCCCGTCATGACCTGCCCGTGGAGCCCACCCGCCGGTGGGTGGGCCGGTGGCTGTCCAGACTGGGGGCGGACACCTTCTTCGACCTGATGATTTTAAAGCGGGCGGACAGCCTTGCCTGCGCCATGCCGGGAGGAGAGCGGGAACAGATCCGCCGTCAGGCGGAGGCCCTGGCCCGAACCATGCTGGAAGAGAAGGCCTGCTTCACACTGAAGGATCTGGCAGTGAACGGCCATGACGCTATGGCCGCCGGGCTCCGGGGGCCGGAAATCGGTGCTGCCCTTCGGAGCCTGCTGGATCAGGTGGCCCAGGGAGAGCTGCCCAACGAGCGGGAAGCACTCCTCTCCAGGCTGAAAAAATAAGCGGAAATTGGATTTTTCCAATTTCCGCTTATTTTACATCTGTTTTTCCTGCTTCTCAGGCGAGTGGTCCATCTCTTTCTTCTGTCCCCAGCTCTCCCCGGTGTAGAGATACTTTTTGATGGCAAAGATCAGAGCCACGGAGATGACGCTGAGGAGCGTGCCCTCCGGCCCGTTGTGGGTGACGATCATCTGCCGGGCCATGGCAAAGAGGAGCACATCGATGACTGCTCCGTATGTATGGAGCATAAGCATCTTGACAAACTCGATGCCCATGATGATCAGCAGTACCTTGGAAAGAAATTCGTCGATGGAGAAGGACATGGGGTCCTCCCCCAGCTCCTGGGCCACTCCGGCCACCAGAAGTCCGGCACGGATGACGATGGCCGCCAAAATGATCACCGCCATGACGATCTCCATGGCCTGGGCCACTTTCAGGGTCCGTTCCCGCATTTTTGCTCTCATGGTCTTCTCCCATCCGGCGTCTCCGCCTGTGTAGTGTTGGGGTGGGGGATATTCCTTCTGTCAGCTTTTCCCGTGCCTTCTGGCAGCAGAGAGGGTATTTTCCATCAAAATGGCTCGGGTGACAGGGCCCACACCTCCGGGGACGGGGGTAATGTAAGAGGCCCGCTGGACGGCGGGGCCAAATTCCACATCGCCGCACAGCCTGCCCTCATCGTCCCGGTTGATGGCGATGTCCACCACCACAGCCCCCTCCTTCACCATGTCTCCGGTGATGAGGCCTGTCCTGCCCGCGGCAGTGATGAGGATATCCGCCCGCAGGCACTCCTCCCTCAAGTCCGGCGTCTTGGTGTGGCAGATGGTGACGGTGGCATCTCCCAGAAGCATCAGCATGGCCTGAGGCTTGCCCACAATGTTGGACCGGCCCACCATTGTGCACCGCTTGCCCGCAGGGTCGATACCGTACTCCTTCAAAAGGCGCATCACCCCAGCCGGAGTGCAGGGTCGGAAGGAGTCCACGCCCAGAATGAGGTCCCCCACATTGGACGGGTTGACACAGTCCACATCCTTGTCCGGCCGGATGGCCAGCTGTACCGCCCGGTCATCCAGATGCTCGGGCAAAGGAAACTGAATGAGGATCCCGTCGATGTCCTCCCGCTGGTTGAGCAGCTGCACCACCTCCACCAGCTCCTCCTGGCTTACATCGTAGGGCAGGCGGTAGGTCTCGTAGTAAATGCCGCACTGTCTGCAGTCCTTGCGCTTGCCTGCCTCATAGACCTGGGCGGCGGGGTCCTCCCCCACCAGTACCATGGCAAGGCCGGGACGCTGGGACATTCCCTCCACCTGGGTTCGGACCTGTTCCTTGATCCGGGCGGACAGCCCCTTGCCATCCATCAAAACCGCGGACATGGTCATTCCTCCCTTTTCTCTGTCTCATCCGGGGTCTTCTCTTCCTCCTCCCCGGCGGGAACGGAGGAAATGGGCTCCTCCTCCCCAAGCTGAGAGACGGATTCCTCCTGAGCCCCGGCCCGGGCGGTCTGAGCGGCCCGCCGGTCCACAAACAGCTCCATAGGAACCTTGCGGGTGGCCCGCAGAGCCCACAGCAGCACGATCCCCGCCGCCAGAGCGGACAGGGCGGCCAGCAGCTGAGACACCCGGATGGTGCTGCCTACATAGAGGTAGAGGCTGTCGGTGCGCAGCCCTTCGATCCAGGCCCGGCCAAGGCCGTACCAGAATACATAGAAGAGAAAGCACTGCCCGTCAAAGCGCCGCTTTTTGCCCATGAAATACACCATGAACAGGCCCGCCAAATTCCACGCCGACTCATAGAAAAAGGTGGGGTGGACACCCAGGCTGCCGCTGAGGATGGCCTCATATCCCGCCTCGTCCACATAGCCGTTGTAGGCCATATACTGAGCGATGGTGGGACCGCACATCCGCCAGGGCAGCGCTGTGGCAGAGCCGAAGGCCTCCACATTCATAAAGTTTCCCCACCGGCCGATAAGCTGACCGATGAACAGCCCATGGACCCCAAGATCGGCAAAGGCCAGAAAGCTGAGCCTTTTCACCTTGCAGAAAATGAGCAGCACAATGGCCGAGGAGATGATGGCCCCGTAGATGGCCAGACCTCCGTCTCCGTAGTTGAGCACCTTTCCCCAATTCATGGAGCCGTCGGCGTTTTGAAAATAGCTTAAATTAAATATCACATAGTAGGCCCGGATAGCCACCAGGGCAGCGGGGACGGCAAAGAGCATCATATCAATGATGTTGTCCTCGGTGATGCCGAAGCGTTTCCCCCACCGGGAACAGAGGATCACCGCCAGAATCAGGCCGCTGACGATAATGATGCCGTACCAATAGATGGGACGGCCCAGGATGATGATGGCCACCCGGTTCAAGTCAAATTCCAGACCCAGGCCGGGGAAGGAGACGGACTGCACCGTCTCCGGCCCGGGCAGGGCAATGAGGTTTTGCAGAAATCCCATGGAGCTTATCCCTCCTTGGGCCGCACTACCGACAGTGCGGTGCGCTCCTCAGTCACATAGTCGGCGATGAGCTTCTCTGCCTCCTCCTTGGTGATGGAGGCAAACATCCCGGCGAAATCCAGGTAGTCATGTCCGGCAAAGAAGGCCTGGGCCTGGCCCACGCAGAGGTTTTCAAAGGAGTTGAGCCCCCGGACCTTGTTGCCGTAAACTCCCTTCTTCACCCGTTCCCACAGTCTTCCGTCCACGCCATCCCGGCCGATGCGGTCTGCCTCGCCGGCGACAGCGGCCCGGACAGCCTCCGGGTCCTTGGACTCCCCTCCGGCGCACAGAAAGAAGCATCCGGGATAGCTCTCGCAGCCGTAGGCAAAGTTCCGGTTGATGAGCCCTTCCCGGTAGAGCTTGGCGTACAGAGGGCTGGAGGAGCCCAGCAGCACCTCCATGGCCAGCTCGCCCACCAGCTCACCACGCAGCCGCTCCTGGCCCTGGGCCAGGGCGTCCCCCTTGTAGCCCAGCTGGAAGATGGGGGTGGACACCTCCATCCTCTCCTCAATGATCTCCTGGGCCACACGGGGCGGCTCCTGGGGGCCATAGTCCTTGGCGGCAATGGGGCCGGCCTCCTTGGGCAGGATCTCCCGGGCCACCTCACAGATGTGCTCCGGGTCCACCGGACCGGCCACGCACAGCACCATGTTGGCCGGATCGTAGAAGGCCTTGTGGCAGGCGTAGAGGGTGTCGGCGGTGATGTGGGAGATGGACTCCACGCTCCCGGCCACACTCACCCGGACAGGATGATTGCGGTAAAGAGCGGCCATCAGATTCATAAATACCTTCCAGTCGGGGTCGTCCTCGATCATGCCGATCTCTTGGCCGATGATCCCCTGTTCCTTGTCCACGCTCTCCCGGGTGAACCAGGGCACAGAGACGAAGGACAGAAGGATGCGCAGGTTCTCCTCAAATTTTTCCGTGGACTCAAAATAATACCCGGTAATGGCGTTGGAGGTAAAGGCGTTGGGGCTGGCCCCGTTGGCAGCCAGGTCCTGGAGGGCATTGCCGTCCTTGGTGTCAAACATCTTGTGCTCCAGGAAGTGGGCCACCCCGGCGGGGGTATCCTGCCACTCCCCGTTCAGGCAGAAGCGCATATCCATGCCCCCGTAGTTGGTGGCAAAAAAGGCATAGCCCTTCTGAAACTCCGGCTTGGGGAAAACAAAAACGGAAAGGCCGTTGGGAAGCTTCTCCCTGTACATCTGCTCCCCCACCTGGGGAAACGCAAACTGTTCCATCCCTCAGCCCTCCTTTCCTTTCAGGAAGTATATGGTGTCAAGCTCCAGCTTTTGGGCACACTCGGCCACCTGCTGGGCGGTCACGGCCTCAAACTGGGCGCACAGCTCCTCAATGGTGGTGTCAAGCCCCGCGGCCGCCTGGCCCAGCCAGAACTCCTCCTGCCGCCCCTGGTCGTCCAGGGTAGACAGGTGGCCGCCGATGAGGGTGCGACGGGCTCCCTCCAGCTCCCAGGACTCGATCTCTCCCCGGCGGATGGCCTCCAGCTGAGCCAGGATCTCGTTTTTGGCCGTCTCGAACTTGTCAAACTCAATGCCCGAGGACACCAGCACCAGACCCTTCTGCTTCTCCAGCATGGAGCTGGCGTAGTAACAGAGGGACAGCTTCTCCCGCACATTCATAAAGAGCTTGGACAGAGTGGTGCCGCCGAAGATGGCGTTGAACATGGTCAGAGCGGGGTAGCTCTCCTCCCAGCAGGTCTGTCCCCCGGTACGAAAGCCCAGAGCCAGCTTGCCTTGGGTCACATCCATGGCCTCGGTGACAAACTGAGACTCACTTCCGGCGGTGAGGCGCACCTCGCAGTCGGGGGCTGTCCGCTCTCCGCCCTCCCCAAGGGGAGTCAGGGCGGACCTGAGTGCCTTTTCCACCCGGTCCGGGTCGGCGGAGCCGCAGTAGTAGACCTCCACCGCCGACTGGCGCAGCAGCTGCTGATACCGCTGCCACAGGCTCTCCGGGGTAATGTCCTTCACGCTCTCCTCGTCGCCCAGCTTGTCCACGCCGAAGGCCTCGTACCGGCACATCTCCTGGACCAGGCGCTGGGTGGCGTAGGTGCGCTTATCATTGATCTGGCCCCGGATGCGGTCAATTAGGTTCTGCTTTTCCCCGGCGGTATAGTCGGGGCAGAAATGTCCGTCCTGGGTGTAGGGATTCAGCAGGATCTCCCCCAACAGGGCGGCGGCGCTCTCCAGAATCTTCTCTCCCTTCAGGGTATAGGCGTCATCCAGAAAGCTGGCCACAAATCCCACGCACTGGCTCTCCCCCTTTTTCCGCACAGATGGTTCAATAGCCCCGCCGTAGAGCTCGTCCAGGGCGGCGGACAGGGACTCCATGTCCGGGTGGACGGCCGTCCCCCGGCGCAGTACCGCTGGAATCAGGGCATTGGGGCCGGCAGTGGTCTTATCCAGGGGGGCCAGCATGGTCACCGACAGGTAAGCGCTTTTGAATTTATTGGTATGGACTGCTCGCAGCCACACCCCGGGAAACAGCTCCCGTCTTGTCACTTGCGACATAATCTCGGTTCCTTTCTTTGCACCGGAGGGGAAAATCCTTCCTCCGGACGGTTGGGGCTATCATATCACGATTGGGCCGGGAAAGCAATCTTTTGGCCAAAGCGTCACATAAAATTCACGATTTCCTTTCCCACTGCCCATCTTCGGCGGCCTCACTTCAGTTTCCCCGGGCTATGGGGGAATATACCAAAAGAGCGTCCCGCTCCCGCAAGTAATTTTACTTGACAAACAGAGGGAAATATGGTAGACTTTCCGTTGTAAAGTTTATTGCCTTTACATTTTCCCGCTCAAAGAGGCGGCCAGGCCGCTTTTTTGAGTCTTTCAGTTTGCATGAAGGAGGTCCTCTGGAATGAAAAGTCAGGCTTACCGCATGGCCATGCTGTACGATTTTTACGGCGATGTACTCACCGAGCGTCAGAAGGAGTTCTATGACCTCTACTACAATGAGGACCTCTCTTTGGGGGAGATCGCCGAGAACTATGGCATCACCCGCCAGGGCGTGCGGGATGTGATCGTCCGGGCCGAGGCCGTCCTCACCGAGCTGGAGGACAAGACCGGGCTTATCAAGCGCTTCCATACCATGCACGGCCAGCTGGAGCAGATTGCTCAGGATGCCCAGCGCATCCGCCAACTGGCCCTGCAGTTGGACAACAGTGAGCTGGAGCGCCTCTCCATCCAGGTCAGCGACACCGCCCAGAAGCTTTTGGAGGAGTAATTCATGGCATTTGAAGGACTTTCCGAAAAGCTTGCCGCCGCCTTTAAAAAGCTCCGGGGCAAGGGACGGCTGTCCGAGGCCGATGTGAAGGAGGCCATGCGGGAGATCCGCCTGGCCCTGCTGGAGGCCGATGTCAGCTACAAAGTCGTCAAGCAGTTCGTCGCCCAGGTCACTGAAAAGGCGGTGGGCGCCGATGTGCTGGAAGCTCTGTCCCCCGCCCAACAGATCGTAAAGATCGTCAATCAGGAGCTCACCGAGCTGATGGGGTCCAGCAGCGCCAAGCTGACCATCGCCTCAAAGCCCCCCACGGTAGTAATGATGGTGGGTCTTCAGGGCGCAGGCAAAACCACCAACGCCGCCAAGCTGGCGGGGCTTATGAAGCGCAAGGAAAACAAGCGCCCTCTGCTGGCCGCCTGTGACATCTACCGCCCCGCCGCCATCAAGCAGCTGGAGGTGGTGGGCGAGCAGCTGGACATCCCGGTGTTCCAGATGGGGCAGACCAACCCCGTGGACATCGCCAGGGCCGCCATCGAACACGCCGTGAAGCACGGCAACGACATGGTCTTTCTGGATACCGCCGGCCGGCTTCATGTGGACGAGGAGCTCATGGACGAGCTGCGCAACATCAAAGCCGCCGTCAATCCCACCGAGATCCTTCTGGTGGTGGACGCCATGATCGGTCAGGACGCGGTGAACGCGGCCAAGGCCTTTGACGAGGCCCTGGACATCGACGGCGTGGTGCTCACCAAGCTGGACGGCGACGCCCGAGGCGGCGCTGCCCTCTCCATCCGTGCCGTCACCGGCAAGCCCATCAAGTTTGTGGGCATGGGGGAAAAGCTGGATCAGATTGAGGTCTTCCACCCCGACCGCATGGCCAGCCGGATTTTGGGCATGGGCGATGTGCTCTCCCTCATAGAAAAGGCGGAGCAGAGCTTTGATCAGAAGAAGGCTTTGGAGCTTCAGGAGAAGCTTCGGAAGAACAAATTCACCCTCACCGATTTCTACGAGCAGATGTCTCAGCTGAAGAACATGGGCTCGCTCACCGATATCGCCGGGATGCTCCCCGGGGTCAAGGCCTCCGATCTGGAGGGGGCCACCATGGATGAGAAGCTCCTCCAGCGGATGGAGGCCATCATTTTGTCCATGACTCCCTACGAGCGTGAAAATCCCAATGTGCTCAACTCCAGCCGGAAAAAGCGCATTGCCGCCGGCTCGGGCACTCAGGTCGTGGACATCAATCGGCTGCTCAAGCAGTTTGAAATGCTCCAGACCATGACAAAGCAGTTCTCCGGCGGAAAGCTTCCCCGGAACATGCGCAAGATGATGGGCAAAAAAGGCGGATTCCCCGGCATGGGCGGCCTGCCCTTCTGAACTTTTCGTTGGCAAAGCGTGGCACACGCTTTCCATATACAGAAACAATTCTTTGGAGGTGAATATAAATGGTTAAAATCAGACTGCGCCGCATGGGCGCCAAGAAGGCCCCCTTCTACCGCATCGTGGTGGCTGACTCCCGCTATCCCCGTGACGGCCGCTTCATTGAGGAGATCGGTTACTACAACCCCGTGGAGAACCCCGCCGAGCTGAAGGTGGATGTGGACCGCGCCCAGGCCTGGATCAAGACCGGCGCTCAGCCCACCGAGACCGTCCGTGACCTGCTGAAAAAGGCCGGCGCCCTGTAAGGCTGGAGGTTTTGTACGCAATGAAAGAGCTTCTGACCTATGTTGCCCAGAACCTGGTGGAACACCCCGAGCAGGTGTCTGTCGCCGAGGTCGAGGGCGACGGCGAGACTGTGCTGGAGCTCCGGGTGGCCCCGGAGGACATGGGCAAGGTGATCGGCCGCCAGGGCCGCATTGCCAAGGAGATCCGCGTCCTGATGCGTTCCGCCGCCCAGCGCTCCGGAAAACATGTCAGCGTAGAGATCGTCGATTAATTACAAAAAAGGCGCGGGGTTTCCCTGCGCCTTTTTTCTCTCAAACGGAGGACAACAACCATGCTGCAGCAATATTTAGAGGTGGGCAAGGTCACCAATGTCCACGGTCTGATGGGCGAGGTCCGGGTCCAGCCCTGGGCCGACTCCCCGGATTTTCTGTGCAAGTTCAAGACCCTCTATGTGGACAAGGCCCATTGGCCCATTGAGGTGGAGCGTGCCAGGGTCCACAAAAACATGGTCATCATCAAGTTCAAGGGTGTCACCGATGTACCCAGTGCCCTGGCCATGCGCAATGCCATTTTGTATATCGACCGGGCCGACGCCAAGCTCCCCGAGGGCAGTTTTTTCCTGGCTGATATCTACGGTCTGGAGGTCCGGGACGCTCAGAGCGGCGAGGTGCTGGGCAAGATCGCCGATGTGCTCACCCTGCCGGCCAACAATGTGTATGTGGTGAAGGGTGGTGCCCGGGAGCTGATGATCCCCGCCGTTCCCCAGTTCATTGCCGAGACCAACCTTGAAGAGGGCTTTGTCCGGGTCAACATGATGGAGGGACTGTGATGAAGCACGAGTGGAAGTCCCCCCTGCGCTTTGGAGCGGTCCTCTTTCTCCTGTACCTGGCCATCCACTACTGGGGAAAGCTCTCTGCCCTGATGTTCCTGGCTTTGGGTGCCGCCTTTCCCCTGGTTTTGGGTGCCGTCATTGCCTACGCCGTCAACATTCTGATGAGTATGTACGAGCGGTGGTACTTTCCCTCCGGCACCAGCAGCGCCGTGATCAAAAGCCGCCGTCCCGTCTGCCTGGTGCTGGCCTATGCCAGCTTGATCGCCATTGTGGTGCTCATCGTACGCATGATCATTCCGGAGCTGGCCGACTCGGTAAGCCTGCTGATCCGGGAGATGGTTCCCATGCTGGAGGACCTGAGTTTGAAGATCAACGAGAATCTGGACATCAACCAGCTGGCTGCCTTCTCCGGTCTGATTCTTGCCGACGGCACCATCGACTGGAAAGAAATCCTCACCACCGCCGTGAATTGGATCGTCACCGGACTGGGCGGCGTCATGGGCTCGGTCATGTCCCTCACCTCGGCCACCATCTCCGCCCTCTTCACCGCCGTGGTCAGCGTTATCTTTTCCATCTATCTGCTCTTCGGGAAAGAAAAGCTGCAGCGCAACTGCGCCCGGGTGCTGAAAACCTATCTGAAACCCAAGTGGTACAGCCGTCTTATCTACTTTCTGGAGACACTGAACACCTGTTTTCACAACTTTGTGGTAGGTCAGTGTACCGAGGCGGTGATTCTGGGGCTTTTGTGCATGGGCGGGATGCTTTTGTTCCGCTTCCCCTATGCCTCCATGGTAGGCGCCCTGGTGGGCTTCACCGCTCTCATTCCGGTGGCCGGAGCCTATATCGGCGCGGGGGTGGGCGCCTTTATGATTTTCACCTCCTCTCCTCTTCAGGCCCTGCTGTTCCTGGTGTTCATCGCTGTACTCCAGCAGCTGGAGGGCAACCTCATCTACCCCAAGGTGGTGGGCTCCTCCATCGGTCTGCCGGGGATCTGGGTGCTGGCCGCCGTCACCGTGGGCGGCGGAGTGCTGGGTATCGGGGGCATGCTCCTGGCTGTCCCCCTCACTGCCACTCTGTACCAGATGCTGCGCACCGATGTAGTCAGACGCAGCACCCCTGCTCCAGAGCCTCCCGCTCCCCAATCAGAGCAAAACACAGAGCAGTAAAAAACGCGTGCGGAACCATTCTTCCGCACGCGTTTTGTTTACTTATTTATGCAAAGGAGCAGGATCTCCCTCACCCACCCCGGGGCCCCCGCCCGGATCATGGCCTGGACTGCCGCTTCCCGGTGGGCGTCCAGCCCCATGGTAACCGCCCCCACGGCCTCCCGGCCGATGGCCAGCAGATCAGCACTGGCCGAGGCGCCTACCGCCACCCGTGAGGCCACTGCCGCTCCTCCCGCGGCATATAGTCCCACCGACGCGCCCCCTACGGCCAGATAGCCCAGGGCACAGCCCCCCAATGCGATGAAGCCGATGCTGATTCCTCCCAGAGCCAGCAGTCCCAGGGCCATCCCGGCCAGTACCAGCAGCCCCAGGCAGATGGCCCCCAGGGAGATGATCCCCGCCGCAAAGCAGCCGACGGCCACCACACCGGTGGCCACATTACCGATGGCGACGATCCCCCTGGCCCAGGTCAGACCATGCTGGGTCAGATTGATGTGGACCAGAGGCAGGCCAAAGAGGGTCCTCCGACTTTTATATTCAAAGTGCCATCTCTCATAGTGGTAATGCTGCTCCACCACCACCGGGCCGGACTGAACGCTCTCCTCCCGTCCGGTAATGAGCCAATCCAATGTCACATTGAAATACCGTGCCAGGGCCACCAGATTTTCCATATCCGGACGGCTGGTGCCCGCCTCCCATTTCTGTACCGCCTGGCGGGTCACCCCCACCAGATTGGCCAGCTCCTCCTGACTGAGCCCCGCCCGCTTTCGCAGGTCATAGAGCCGTGTCTGAAAATCCATGCTTGGAATCCTCCTGATTTGATTTCCTCCCGGGATGCCTCCAGCATAGCAAACTTTTCTCCTCCCCGCAACCAAAACCAGTATGCAATCTGACAACCGGCGGTTGCAAGGGCCGATTTTCCTCTTAAAATTCAAAAAACCGCCGTCTCTTTCGAGACGGCGGCTCATTCTGTTTCGCTCACCTTTCAATATCCCTTGCCGCCCTTATCCCTTCAGGGCGGCGTTGATCATCAGGGCCACCTCCTGCCGGGTGGCCTCGCACTGGGGCCGGGTGCCGTCGGTGATCCCTCTGGCCTGAGCCTCCAAAAGGCCCGCCCGGGCCCAGTCGCTGGGAGCCAGTTCCCCCCGCTCCCGCTGATAGCGGCTCATAAATTCCATCCACTGCTCATATGTCACCTGTTCCACCTCCTTCAGGCCGTACACCTCCACCAGCGCCTCCACGATCCCCATCGCCAGCCGGTCGGCATAGCATTCAGTCAGAATGATGGGGGTGTCGGTGGTGGAGTCCATAAACCCAAACTCCCCCAGGACAGCGGGCATGTGGGTACAGTTGAGGACATAGAGCTCTCCCTCCGGAGTGGGATTTGCCCGGTTTCCCCAAAGGCCGGTGCGCACTACTGTGCGACTGTATACCGCTTGCTGTACCCTCCGGGACTGTTCGTCCGCTCCGGGGCACACATAGACGACGATGCCGCCCCCCGATCCGCCGTTGATGCCTGCATTGTGGTGGATGGACAGATAGAGGTCTGCCCCGGCATGGTTTGCGGCGCTCACCCGTTCATAGAGTGTGACCTCCCGCTCCCCTGTCACATCGTCCACCCGCATACTTCTGCAGTCATAGCCTTCCAAAAGGGCCTGTACCTTGTCCGCCACCCTGCCGTTGAGGACCCACTCCCGGGTCTCCCGGGGGTCAATGCTCTTCAGGCACCGTTTTCCCGGCGTTCCCAGATAGTGTCCCGCATCAATACAAATCAGCATCCGGACACACGCTCCTCCCTGCCTCGTTTCTCATTCATCTTCTCCGCCCTCGGTCAGCTCTTCCCCCGCCCGGTCAATGGCCTGCCTGCTCACCAACAGCAGTCTGGTCAGCCAGACAGGGACCGGCGCACCCATATCCACTGCGTTCTCAATGATACTGCCCAGCTCGCTGAGCACATACCACACCAGGACCACAGGACAGATCAGGCTGCCGTATTCAAAGGGAAACGCTGCCCCCGGCAGCCGCTCCAGTACCAACGCGATCAAAAGATCCGCTCCAGCGGCCACAATGACCACCACTATCATGCCCGCCTTGTGCCAGATTCCCTCCCGGGCCTTGGCGCTGGACCAGAGCCCCTGTTTGGCAGCCGCGGCGGAGCCGGTCACATAGTCCAGAATCATAGCACCCGTCCAGCCCAGCACCAGCCATCCCATCCAGCCCCACAGGCCGGTAAGCAGACCAAGTAGGGCGGCACACACCGCCCTCCATTTCTCAATCGTCTCCATTTTGTCACCCCTCTCTGTTTATAAAAAGGCAGCAGGAGCCGGAAACCTCCGGCTCCTGCCCTCTGTTTTCAACCTCAGGACAGTTCCCGAACTACCACCACAGCGCCTCCTGAGTAACCGCTTCCGCCGACACAGTGGAGGACCACCTCTCCCTGAGAGGAGAGGGTGGCATAGGTCTCCCGGGCCGCCCATACATCCTGTCGATAGGCCCCGTCGACAAGGGCAAAGGCCTGACAGGTCACCACCGCCCCAGCCTGGGCTTCCTCTAAAAAGGGGAAGGTGATCGTACACTCTCCCGTTCCGGCCACCCAATTTTCCGCGGAAAACAGCTTTGCAGTGGTCCGGCCCGTCAGCTCCCGCACCGCACCCACTGCCGCATCGATCTGCTGACCCGTATAGGCGCCGTTATATCCTTCCGACATCTCATCACCTCATACACAGATAAGCGTCCCCATCCGCCGTCACATAGGACTCCGCTCCCAGGGGGATATAGGGGTGGTTGTCATTCCAGCTCCCGTCCTCCCCCTGGGCAAAGAGGGAGAGGCGGTACCGTCCGTCCCCCTGGAGCAGAAAGTCGTCATAGACCTCAAAGGTCCGCTGGAC
>CALWOR010000025.1 GCA_944383205.1 uncultured Oscillospiraceae bacterium
TCCCCTTGAAAGCCCATTACCGCCAGCACAGCGACGCAGGCCTCCTCCAGCTCCCCGGTCACAGGGTAGGTCCCGGGCTCCAGGCTGGCTGAAAAGGTACCGTCTCCGTGGAATTGTACCGAGCCCCGGTCATTGGAGTAGCGGTATACCTCACCTCCGCGTGGTTCCGTCTCTACCTCTCCCTGAAGCAGGGCAGCAGCGGCGGTCTTCTCTCCTTCCAGATCCCGTTCAGTAATCATGGGGAGCAGCTCCGCAGACTGGGGCAGAATCTTCTCCTCCACCTGGACTCCTCGCTCCGTGAGAAAGCGGACTGTATTTTCCCGGGTCTGCTGCTCTTGGTGACTGGTCTGCAGGCTCTGGCTGACTACCAATCCCAGCAGGCAGATGTTGGTAAGCAGCAAAATCAATAAAATGATATTTTTCAGCTTTGTCCACGGCATGGCGTCATCCCTCCCCGGCAGTCTCTTGCCTGGCCGCCCAGCCTGCGGTAACTGTGTCCCCGCCGCTGTCCGTATAGGTCAGCATCAGCTCTTGTCCGTCCAGCTCCAGAGCTGAAAAGGCGGCCAGAGCTTGCTTGGATGGCATAACCGCCGAGAGGGTCCCATTGGCGGCATAGCTGCGCAGGTGCATGGTAAGCTGGGCAATCCGCCCATCGGACACTATGAACCGGGCAGCATAGCCCTGATCAAAGCAAACAGGAATTCCATTGAGGCTGTATCCAAAGTCAATCTCCAGGCCCTGCTCCCCCTGCGTCACAGAGCTTAAATAAAGTCTGGCCTCTCCACAGCGGCCGCCCATCAAGGCAGCCGCTACCTGTCGGCAGGTTTCCACACTGTTATAGAGCATCCCACCCCCGCCGTTTTGGTTCAAAATGGGCAGAATACCATTCTCATCCCCGGCAGTATATTCTACTACTCCACGGTCAGACAGCCGGACACTGTCATCCCCGCTGCGAGCCACCCACTGGTCACTGGAATAGAAACTAGTAGAACTCAAGGTAAAACCCAGGTCTTCCACAATGCCTTGCAAAGATTCCTCTCCGGAACTGACCGGATTGGACACCGTATAGATTGTCAAATTCGGGCTGTCGGGAAAGAGCAGGGTATCTGGATTCAGGATTTCATATTCCTCAGATTCAAAGGCATAAAATACTCCATTATCAGTAAGGGTATTTAAAATTGATGTCAGCCCATCAGGGTCGGTCATCTCAGAGCATGTACGGTAATATTTCCCGTCCTCCTCATTCCGGTAACAGATGGCCACCTTGTCATTATAGATGGTAAGTACCATACGGCGTACGCTTCCTTCCAGCAGCGTACTCTCACCGGACAGCCAGGATACCAGCACCGGCATGGGGATCTCCCCTTGAAAATCCATATAGACTCCCAACTGACGGGTCAGAGTCTGTTCCCACTGGCTGCGGCTGATGGTTTCCGTCGGCCCAACGCTGGAGAGGGTTTCGATGAGGATACCCGCCACCTGCTGGAACAGTTCCTGACAGGCCGCCTGATCATGGGCAATGCCCAAGCGGACACTTTCTCCGCCCTCGGGCAGCTCAGGCCCCTGGGAAAGTCCTGCTCCGCTGGGGATGTTCACCACCATGGCCATGGGAACGGCACTTCCAACCTGTTCTTCTCCCTGACTCTGTCCAGATATTGTCTGGGGGCTGTCCTCCCGCAGCAGGTTGCTCAAAGGCCCCAACAGCTGAGTCTTTGCCGCCAGCCACAGTGCGGAGCAGGTGAGCAGCAGAATCAGTATATCCTTCCCCAGTTCTATAGCCCTGTGCTTATGATTTTCCTTCATGGTTTGGTCCCTCAATCTTCAGCTCCAGCTTTACGGCAAGTCCGGGGCCCTCCTTGTTGAGCAGACTCAGTTTGCCCTGGTGCCGGTCCACGATTTCTTTGGCAATGGACAGGCCAAGGCCCGTACCTCCCGACTGACGGGAGCGAGCCTTATCCACCCGATAGAACCGCTCAAAGATACGTGGGCGGTCCTCCTGAGGGATTCCGATCCCATCATCGTCCACCACCAACCACACCCGGTCGCCCCGGCGGCCGGCGGCAATAGTGATATGACCCCCATCGGGAGTATATTTGATGGAGTTGGAAACAATATTCATCATCACCTGGATGATCCGCTCCCGGTCGGCCACAATATCAGGCAGACCGGGCTCCATATCCAGAACCAAGGTATGGCTGTGCCGCTGGGCTTCCATATAAACGGCGTTGTAAAGATCCTGTACCGCATTCCCAAAGGAGAAGCAGCTCAGCTTCAGCTCATCCCGGTTGGAATCGAACCGTGACAGGGTGAGAAGATCCTGAACAATGTGTGTCATGCGCTCACTCTCATTGAGGATGACCCCCAGGAACTTCTTCTCCATTTCCGGGGGAATGTCACCGGCATTTTCGGTGAGCGTCTCGGCATAGGAGTGGATGTTGGTCAGCGGAGTACGCAGCTCGTGGGAGACATTGGCCACAAATTCCCGGCGCATCTCCTCATTTTTCCGCTGCTGGGTCACATCATGGATGACCACCAGCACGCCACCATTCAGCTGTCCCCGGTCAAATGGAGCCAAAAGCAGCTGAAGGAAGCTGTCCCGTACCTTCATCTCCCCCTCCAGATGGTCCGGGGCGGCCAGAACCTTATCCAGATCGGCCACCTCTCCGAAAAGCTGGCTGTAAGTGGTCTCGGCTCCGATCCGCCGCAGAAGCATCTGGGCGGCGGCGGGGTTGGAGTGGATCACCGCCCCATCCCGGGAGAAGGCTACCACACCATCATTCATGTGGAGGAAAAGAGTATCCAGCTTATTGCGCTCGCTCTCCACTTGGCCCAGAGTATCCTGAAGCTGTCCCGCCATGTCGTTGAAGGTGTCAGTGAGCACTCCGATCTCGTCCTGAGACAGAACCTCGATTTTATGGGAAAAGTCCCGCTCCGCAAGGCGCATGGCTCCCTCAGTCAGCCGCTGGATGGGGGTGACCATGGTCTTTGACAGTAGGAAGGAGAGGAGAATGGAGATGACCAGGCCAAAGACCAGCGCCTCCACGATCAGAATAAACATCTGATTGGTCAAATTGTCGGCAGTGGCCTTGTTGTCCAGAATATAGATGACATAGCCGTTGTCCCCTCGGTGGATGGGAATGGCCACATCCATATAGTCCAGAGCCAGATTGCTCTCGTCCCCCGTCTCACCGGTCTCCATGCCGGTGGTCAGGGCAAAGGTCAGGTTTTCCGTGTACTCCAGGGGTACATCCTCCCCGTCGGGGGAGACCAGGACCTCTCCGTTCTCGTCCAAAATGTACAGTTTCCGGTTGCGGTCGTCCACGCCCAGCTCGCCGGCGCAGGATCTCAGCACCTGCTCCAGCTGGCCGGCGTCGTTCTCCTCCCCCTCGGTCTGGGTCTCAAGGTCGTGCCAAAGCAGCGGGTCCTTGAATACATCGGACATTTGTGAATAGAAATCCTCCAGATAGAAGGCGGTGACGGAGTTGATGAGAAACGCCCCCACCACCAGCATCAGGGACAGAATCAGCAGGACCATGATCATGACCAGTTTTGTATGGAGACTGCGCAGCATGGGGGAACCTCCCTTCTCTCCGGACCGGCCGTCCGGTTATTCTCCGAAATAGTAGCCCATTCCCCGTTTGGTCTTGATAAACTGGGGATTAGCCGGATCGTCCTCAAATTTCTCACGCAAGCGCCGCACGGCCACATCCACCGCCCGCACATCGCCTACATAGCCCTCGTAATTCCATACATGCTCCATAAGGGCCTCACGGGAAAAGACCTTCCCGGGTTGGGCGGCCAGATAGCGGATCAGATCGTACTCCCGCTGGGTCAAGTCCATAGGCACACCGTCCTTGTAGACGGTGGCCCGCTCCTCGTCGATGGTCACTCGTCCTCTTCCCTGTACAGGGGCGGCGCTGTTTCCTCCAGCTGGAGGTGCCATGCCTACCCGGCGGATATTGGCTTTTACCCGGGCCAGCAGTTCCCGCATAGAGAAGGGCTTGGTAATATAGTCATCAGCCCCCAGTTCCAGGCCAAAAACCTTGTCCTCCTCCTCCTCCCGGGCAGTAAGCATGATGATGGGGATAGAGTTCCCGCTCTCCCGAATCTTGGCACACACATCAAAGCCATTCATCCCCGGCAGCATCAGATCCAGCAGAATGAGGTCGGGGTTCTGCTCCAGAGCCAGCTGCAGCCCCGTTGGGCCGTCATAGGCCTCCAGAGTGTCATACCCCTCCCGACTCAGATTGAAGGACAGAATGTCCACGATATTCTGTTCGTCTTCCACGATCAAAACGGTCTTTCCCATAGGGGACCTCCTTCTTATTTCTCTTACAGACCCAGCAGGACCTTTACCTTCAGTGTAGTGGATACCGTTTTGGCGTCAGTGATGGTACCGTCCATCACCTGCCGGACCAGCTGCTCAAAGGGCATGACCACCACATCCAAAAATTCGTCCTCATCCAGATGCTGCTGCTTGCGTGTCAGCTTCCTGGCCAGATACATATGAAGGGCCTCGGTGCAGAAGCCGGGAGAGGCCAGGGTATAGCCCAGGTAGGTCCACTCCTCCGCCTCCAGGCCCGTCTCCTCGCTCAGCTCCCGCTTGGCACCCAGCAGCCGGTCCTCCTCGGCCCCGTGGTCCAGCTTTCCCGCGGGCAGCTCCAGCAGCAGCTGGCGGATGGGGTAGCGATACTGACGCACCAGATAGACATTGTTTTCCTCATCCAAAGCCAGCACAGCCACTCCTCCCGGGTGGTAGACCACCTCCCGGCTGGCCGGATTCCCGTCGGGCAGACGGACCTGGTCCAGAGTCAGCTTGACGATATGTCCCTCAAAAATAGTTTGACTGCTCACCGTATGTTCAGTCAGATCCATGTAAATTCCTCCTTGGGAAATTTATTTCAGTTAGAGTTAGTATAGCACAGATCGTCTTTTGGGTAAAGGCATTGGGGGTATGGTGGGAAAATTTTGAGCAGAAAATACCGGCGGCCCCACAGGGGCCGCCGGGCAGTTGATTTTTTCGTTTACTTGTTTTTGCTGAAATAATCCTTGGTCAATCTGGCCACCACACCGGACAGAGCCAGCAGGCCGATGAGGTTGGGGATGGCCATCATACCGTTGAGGGTGTCGGCAATGTCCCACATGAGCTGGCCGGAACCGGTGGCGCCTACGATGCACATGAGGACAAAAATGGCTTTGTAGACGATCTGTACACCCTTGTTCTCACCGGTGAGGTAGCCCCAGCAGCGCTCGCCATAGTAGCTCCAGCTCAGGATGGTGGACAGGGCGAAGAACAGCAGGCTGATCTGGATGATAAGGCCGCCCAACTGGCCAGGCAGTATGGTGTTGAAGGCCTGGACCGCCGCAGCGCCCTTGGAGGCGTAGGTGTCCAGAGCCGCTTCGCCCAGCTCCAGGCCGGACAGGAGGACGGTAAGGGAGGTGATGGTACAGATGATGATGGTGTCGATAAATACCTCGAACACACCCCACATAGCCTGCTCCACGGGCTCGTCGGTGGAGGAGGCGGCGTGGGCAATGGGGGCGGAGCCGAGACCGGCCTCGTTGGAGAAGACACCACGGGCAAAGCCCTGCTTCATGGCAACCATGATTGCGTAGCCGAACACGCCGCCGCCCACAGCCTCAAAGCTGAAAGCGCTGGTGACGATGTTAACCAGCACGCCGGGAATATCGCCGATACGCATGATGATGACCACGATGCCGGCCAGAATGTAGAAGATAGCCATAAAGGGAACCATATAGGAGGTCACCTGGCCGATGCGCTTCACGCCGCCGATGACCACGATGGCCACAATCACCGCAAGAATGATACCGGTGGTCATGGCGTTGAGACCGAACAGGCCGTTCATGGCCCCTGCAATCTCACTGGATTGGGCGATATTGCCGATACCAAAGGAGGCAAGCCCTCCCAAAATAGCAAAGAGCATAGCCAGAGGCTTCCAGGCCTTGCCCAGGCCCCGCTCAATATAGAACATGGGGCCGCCCTTATGTGCGCCGCTCTTGTCGGTGGTGCGGTACTCCAGTGCCAGGGCAATCTCAGCGTACTTGGTGCACATACCAAAGAAAGCAGACACCCACATCCAGAACACAGCGCCGGGGCCGCCTACAAAGATGGCACCGGTGACGCCGGCAATGTTTCCGGTGCCCACGGTACCCGCCAGTGCGGTAGTCACCGCCTGGAAGGGGGAAAGATTGCTTCCGTGGTCCTTATCTGATTTGCGGAACAGAGATCCCACGGTATTTTTCATAATGTAGCCGAATTTGCGCACCTGCACCCAGCCGGTCCGGCAGGTGAGGAATATGCCGGTACCCACCAGCAGTGCCAGCATAATCGGGCCCCACACAAAGCCGTTGATCGCGCTGTTGACAGTGGTGATGATTTCCATCATTTTGATCCTTCCTCTCTCAATACAGACATATCCAAACAAACAAGAGGAGTGCGGCCGAGATGCCTCACCCCTCTTCTTTCAACGACGGCAGTTCCCTTTGGAGATAAACATCCCCTCCCAGTCTGCCGTCTCTGTCCTTTTGCCTGAGAGATTGGCGGCGGTTCCCCGCCGCTTTGCACCTTCGGCCCCCGCGCCAGGCGGGCGTCTCCAGAGTGCCATCCGTCCACAGTCCTCGTACCTGAGAGCGTTACACCGTCGGTGGGCCCCGGGGGGCCGCTTCCCTGCAGACATCGTCTGGCCTGTTCAGTTGTCCGTTTGTTAAGGACGATTATACCCTTCCTGTGCACAAAAAACAAGTACATTTGGACCCTTGCACTTTATTTCGCTAATTTATACGAAATCTCCTCTGGTTTTCCAGTCGATTTTGGAGCCCGGCACAAAAAGCAGGGGACATATTTGACATAGACCTATATCTTGTGGTTCAAAGTTTCTTTTTACAGGCATCCTGTGTGATCGTCCTATCATTTCCAGAATCTGCTCTTCTGTTTCCAAACTGAAAGGCCGCTGGGGCGGGCTGCACGGGGGAATACATCCCGCCGGCAAAAAACCGGCCCATATATGGGCCGGTTTTTTCATCATGTGAAATATTACAGATCCAGCTTTACCTTTTGACCGCCGCTGCGGTAATAGAGGGTCAGGTCCTTGAAGTAGTTCAGGGGATCCACACGGCTGCCGTTGACACGGATTTCAAAGTGCAAATGATTGCCGGTGGAGTTGCCAGTGGTGCCCACATAGCCCACCACATCTCCCTGATTTACCGTCTGGCCCTGGCTCACCGCTCGACTGCTCATATGGGCGTAAAGCGTGCTGGTGCCGTCACTGTGGGAGACCACTACATAGTTGCCATAGGACCAGGCCGAGCCGGTACCGTAGACAGAGGTAATGACCACGCCGCTCTTGGAGGCGTAGATGGGGGTACCCCGGGATGCGGGGATGTCAATGCCTGTGTGGTTGTCCGGCCTGCCGGTAAAGGGGTCGGGACGGCTGCCGTACAGGGAGGAGAGCACATTGATGTTGGCGGCCAAGGGCCAGAGGAAGCCCGACTCGCTGGGGACATTGTTGATCTGTGCAGACATCTGCCGCTCCAGATCCTTGATCTGGCTGTCCAGAGCGGTGGCAGCCCGGTTGAGCTCGGCCTCCATAGCCTTAAGCTGGCTCTCCTGGCTGCTGATCTGGGCGATCACCTGGTCCACCGCATCCTCCTGGGTCTGCAGCTCCGCTTGGGCAGCCTGCTGCTTGGCCTTGGCCTCCTCTTGGGCGGCCTTGGCCTCCTCCAGCTCGGCCTTCTCCTGCTCTACCTGTTCCTGGAGCCGTGCCAGAGCCTCCATAACGCTGTTGTCGTATTCGATGATCTCCTCGATCATCATATAGTTGTCCAGCAGCTCGGAGAAGTCGCTGGAACCGAACAGAATGGCCCAGTAGGAGGTCTCTCCCTCCTCCTCCATGGCCCGGACCCGGCTGCAAAAGAGCTCATACTGTTCCTGCTCCTGGGCCTCGCTCTGGGCCAGCTCCTGGGATTTCTGGTCAATGAGGTCCTCATAGGTAGCGATCTGGGTGTTGATGTTGCTGATCTCCAGGCGGATGACCTCGATCTGCTCCTCCAGAAGCTGCTTCTGCTCCAGTGCGGCGTCCTTATCCTCCTTGACCTCGTTCAGCTGGGCCTGAATCTCCTTCTTCTGGTCAGCCAGATCACTGGCATCGTTTTTCAGGGCGTCGATCTCCGCCTGAGTCACCGCCGAGGCAGGGAGCACGGCGGCAGGGCCCGCCAGGGGCAGCACCAGGGCCAGAGTAAGCACCAAGGCCAGTACAGCGCGTATTTTTCTTTTGCCTTGTTTCATCATAAATCCTCGCTTTTCAGTGCAGAAACACATTTACCACCACAGGCAGCAGCATCAGCGCTGCCAGAAAGCCGGCCAGAATACTCATCATCAGCCGCTGTCTCTTCTGTCGTTTCATCCCCTGCACGCTCCTTTTCCGACTTATACCTGTAGGAACTTCCGAATGGCGATGAGAGAGCCTCCCACACCGATCAGCACGCCCACGCCGCAGAACACAGGCAGGATCACATCCACCATGGAGACATAGCTGATCATGGTCATAAGGGACAGGCCGTTGCTCTGCACGATGTTCTTGGCCACCAGCTGATAGATCCCCCACTGAAGGAAAAATGCCACCAGGGATCCGGCAAGTCCCAGAGCCAATCCCTCCACCACAAAGGGCCAGCGGATAAAGCCGTCAGTGGCGCCGCACATCTTCATGATGGCAATCTCTTCCCGTCGGTAGAAGGTGGCCAGCTTGATGGTGTTGGCAATAATGAACAACGACACCACCAACAGAATACCTACCAGCACCAAAGCCACGCCGGTGGCAATGTTGCGCACCATCACGAAGCCCTCGGCGATCTCCACCGCCGCGACCACATTGGCAACTCCCGAAACTGCCTCCAAATCCTGCTTGGTCTGGGCGATGAGCTCAATGTTATCCATATGGACATAGAAGCGATCCCGGAAGGCATCGTCGGGAAGGTTGTCCATGAGATCCACATCCGAATACTTGGCCTTCCAGTTTTCCAGCGCCGTCTTTTTCGACTCAAATGTAATTTCCGTCACATTGGGCACCTGAGAAATCTGCTCCTCCAGAGACAAGGCCTTCTCTTCGGTATAGCTCTCGTCTATGTACACCGCCAGCTGATTCTCATTTTCCAGATCACCCAGATTTTTGTCCAGGTTCACCGCCACCAGAGTAAAGGAACCCATGATCAGCAGACAGGCCACGATCATACACACGGCGGCAAAAGACATGAAGCCGTGGGTAAAGATGGAATGGACGCCCTCGCTGAGATAATATCCTGCATCAAATCTTCTCGCCATTGTAGTAACCGCCTGTTCCGTCGCTCATAATCCGACCGTTTTCAATGGCCACCACCCGCTTGTCAAAGCGGTTGACCAGGTTTTTCTCGTGGGTGACCACCAGCACAGTGGTTCCCAGCTCGTTGATCCGTTCCAGCAGCATCATGATCTCCAAAGACCGCTGGGGGTCAAGGTTTCCCGTGGGCTCGTCGGCAATGATCATGCTGGGGTTATTGACCAAAGCCCGGGCAATGGCCACACGCTGCTGCTCACCCCCGGAGAGCTGACCGGGATAACGGTCTGCCTTCTGTTCCAGCCCCACCAGCTTCAGCACATAGGGGATGCGCCGGCGCACCTCCCGGTTGGAGGCCCCCACCGCCCGCATGGCGAAGGACAGGTTCTCGTACACTGTCTTCTTCTCAATGAGGCGGAAATCCTGAAAAATAATACCCAGAGTACGGCGCATGTAGGGCACCTGCCTGGGGGTAATGTTGTTGAGGTTATAGCCGTTGACCATCAGCCGTCCCTCCGTGAGGGCGATCTCAGCGGTGATCAGCTTGATCACTGTGGACTTTCCCGACCCGGACGGGCCCACCAGAAAGACAAACTCCCCGTCATCTATACGCAAATTGACCCCCTTCAGGGCCTTTGTTCCGTTGTCATATTCCTTATATACATCAATGAGCCGTATCATGTGCTCCCCCGCTTCCCCCGAGGGTCCGCTCCAGGCGGACCGCTGACAGGGCTGAATTTTTTCCTTGCTGTTCAGTTTATCACAAACAGAGTATTATGTAAATGACAATTCCACCCTTTCTTCTTCTTTTTTTCAGTCCGCAATTTTCTTGTCTGCTCCCCGGCCTCCGGTACCCTCATCTCCCCAAAAAGGGACAATCAAAAGCGAATCGGGACTTTTCAAAAAGCAGAGAAAAACAGCGCCGCATAAAAGCGGCGCTGTCAGTTTATCACAGATTTCGTCAGGACTCAATTCCCCGGGAAATGAGATACTTCTTGACCATCAGGGCCACCTTGAAGGTAATGGCATCATCAAACTCCCGCAGGTCCAGGCCGGTAAGCTTTTTGATCTTCTCCAGACGGTAAACCAGGGTATTCCGGTGGACGAAAAGCTTCCGGGCAGTCTCAGACACATTGAGGTTGTTCTCAAAGAACTTGTTGATGGTAAGCAGCGTCTCCTGATCCAGGGCGTCAATGGGGTTCTTCTTAAAGACCTCCTGGAGGAACATCTGGCACAGGATGGTGGGCAGCTGATAGATGAGGCGCCCGATGCCCAGATTCTCATAGTTGATGACGGTCTTCTCCGTATCAAAGACCTTGCCCACATCGATAGCCACCCCGGCCTCTTTATAGGCCCGGGCCAGGTCCCGGATGTGGGGAACGATGGTACCGATGCCGATGACCACCTTGATGCCCAGCTCCTGGGTGACGGCGGTGGCGATCTGTTTGGCGATCTTCTGCAGGTCCCGGGCATCGGCCCCTTCGGGCAGCTGCTTGATGAGGGCCACATCGGTCTCGTTGATGGAGATGACAAAATCCGTCTGCTTGTCGGGGAACAGATTCTGGATCACATCGATGGTGGTCACATCCGCGGGGCCCAGCTGGCGCACCAGGAAGGCGGCCCGCGGCGCCTCGGAGACAAAATGCAGCTCCTTGGCCTGGGTATAGATGTCGCCCAGAAGGATATTGTCGGAGATGATGTTTTTCACAAAGGTGGCCTTGTCGTGCTTTTCCTCATAATAGGTCTTGGCACCGTTGAAGGCCACCACGGCCATGGCACACAGGGAGGCCGCCACATCGTCGTCTCCCTGCACAAAGGCCGCATAGTCAAACTGAGCACCCCATCCAGCCAGAGGCTTAAAGGTCTTGCCCTCGAACCGAGCGGGCTCATTCTCCGCGGAATTGATGGCTGACACCACACCGGACCAGTGCTCGCCGATGCAGGTCAATTCGCTGCAGGCCACTACGATCCCGTCCGCATCTACAACGCCCACCATCCGGTTGACGCTATCCTTCATTTGGAGTACGACACCTTGGAACATCCTACTGGACAAAGTGATCCCTCCTACTTATTTTTCTTACTGTGCTATTATAACGGTTTTGCCCCTGGTTTGGCAAGAGGTTTTTCAAGTTTTTTTGTTCATTTCGCCCAAAAAATTTAAGTGCGCGGCCCTGTCTCTCAGCTTTGCTGTCTCTGCCGCTTCCAGAAATCTCCACTGTCCCGGCTCAAGGGCCTCGTCCAGAACCAGTCCCCCCATGGATAGCCGCTTCAGCTCCAGCACCGGCTTTCCTCTGGCGGCCAGCATCCGCTTGACCTGGTGGTACTTCCCCTCCCGAAGGGTAACCAGGCACCGTGAGCCGTCCTCTAGGGGTTCCAGCCCGGCGGGCAGACACTTTAGCCCGTCGCTCAGCTCCATACCCCGGGCCAGGGCGTCCACATCGGAGGCGTCGATCTTCCCCTCCACCCGGGCCAGGTAGACCTTGTCCACATGCTTTTTGGGAGAGAGGAGCTCATGGGCCATGGCACCGTCGTCGGTGAGGATCAGAAGGCCTGTGGTGTCCTTGTCCAGCCGCCCCACAGGGAACAGCCCCCGGCGCTGAAGCTCCTCAGGGAGCAGGTCCACCACGGTTTTCTGCCGTCTGTCCTCGGTGGCGGAGAGGATCCCCGCAGGCTTGTGCATCATCACATAGACGAAGGGGGCGCAGTCTACCTCCTGCCCGTCCACCAGCAGCCGGTCCCCATCCCCCACCTTGTCCTCCGGACGGGCGGCGGGAACACCGTTCACCAGCACCCGCCCCTGGCGGATCAGCTCCTTCACCTCTTTCCGGCTCCACCGCCCGGTGGAGGCCAGCCGTTTATCCAGACGCTCCATACGCCCGTCTCCTTTCTTCTCTCTCAGCGTCGGCCCTTTCGGGCACCTTTCCCGGAAAATCCGGCATACCTCCACCGACGCCGGCATACTGTAAAGAGAGAACAAGCCGACGGAAGGAGATATGCGCCGTGTTGATCGTAACTGCAAAAATGCCCAGGAAGCGGCTGGCCCTGGGCGTGGCGGCAGCAGCCCTGCTGTGCTGCTGCACTGTGGCCTTGAATCTGGGACAGGGGGCTGTCAGTGAGGTCTCCGCCTCCACCGTTCCCGACCCGAAAGGGGTCAAGACCAATGAGGACCGGATCGAATACCTGTCCGCCTATGGCTGGCAGGTGGCGGACCAGCCCCTGGCCTCTCAGGAGCTGCTCATCCCCACCGAGATGGACGAGAGCTATGACGAATACCTCTCTCTCCAGCGGGAACAGGGCTTTGACCTGGAGCAATACGCCGGGAAGCGGGTGAAGCGGTACACCTATGAAATCATCAATTACCCCAGCGGGGAACAGGGGGTGCAGGCAAATCTGCTTCTTTATAAAAACACCGTCATCGGCGGCGAAGTCCTCTCTCCCCAGCTGGATGGCTTTCTCCACGGGCTTGCCATGCCTCAGACGGGCGGTCAGGAATAAAAAGGGCGGGGCCGCGGCCTTTCCCACAGCCCCACCGTTTTATTTGCGCTCCATCAAGTGGACATTGAGGTGATTATAGGTCATCTCCACTCCGTGCCGGGCAAAGGATTCCCGCACCCCTTCCATAATGGCGTAATACACATCCCAGTACTCCTGGGTCCCCGTCCAGGCCCGCACCACATAATCAATGGAGCTGGCCCCGTAAGCGTTGATCCAGATGACGGGCGCCGGGTCACGGCGCACCCCTTCGATCCCGTCCAGCACCTCCTGTATGGCAGTCTTCACCGTCGTTGTGGGTGCGTCATAAGAGGCGGAGAAGACCAGGTCCACTCTTCGGCCGTCCTCGTTGGTATAATTGGTGATCTTCGCCCCCGACATCTGGCTGTTGGGAACGGAGATCCGCTTGGCGTCCGGGGTAGTGAGCTTGGTATAGGCCAGGCCGATCTCTGCCACTGTGCCCGCGGTCCCCTCAGCATCGATATAATCCCCAACCACAAAGGGCTTGGTCACCAGGATCTGCAGCCCTCCCGCCAGGTTTGACAGCGTGTTCTGAAGTGCCAGGGACACTGCCAGACCGGCTACGCTCAGCATGGCGATGATGGAGGTCACATCGATGTCCAGAGAACCGGCCACCATCAGGGCCAGCAGGAACCACAGGAAAATATGCACCCCGGAGCGGATATAGACCCGGATGTCGGCCACCGACTTGCTCCGGTCCAGCAGCCGGTCCACCACCCGCATCAGCATTCGGATGATGAGATAGCCGATCAGCAGCAGCACCACCACCCTGAGGATCCCCCCCAGGGTCAGCTCCTTCAAGCCCACTGCCTTGGCAATTACATTCAGCACTTCCTGAAAAGCATCCATGGAAAGCCTCCTTTCAAAAAAGAACGGCGTCTAGCAAAAGTCGGCCAGCAGATTGCTGACCGGCTTTCGTTATTTTTAATAGTTCATCTGCTTGCGGCGGGACAGGTTCATGGTGCCGTCCTGCATCTGATCCAGACTGTCCAGGCTCTTGCCCGTGCCGTAAGCCACGCAGGAAATAGCGTCGTCGGCCACATGGGTCTCGATACCGGTGTGGGACTCCACCAGCTTGTCAAAGCCCCACAGCAGGGAGCCGCCGCCGGTCATCACAATGCCGTTGGTGGAGATGTCGGCCACCAGCTCGGGGGGAGTACGCTCCAGCACGCCGTGGATAGCCTCCAGAATGCGGCTGGAGACCTCCTCAAAGGCCTCGATCATCTCGCTGGAGGAGACGGAGAATACCCGGGGCAGACCTGTCATCAGGCAACGGCCCTTGATCTCCATGGTGACCTCCTCAGGGCGGGGGAACACGCAGCCGATGGTCATCTTCAGCTCCTCGGCAGTGCGGTCGCCGATGAGGACATTGTGCTTGCGGCGGATGTACTTCACCACCGCCTCGTCAAACTTGTCACCAGCGATCTTGATGGAGGCGGACTCCACCACGCCGCCCAGAGAGATGACGGCCACATCAGCGGTACCGCCGCCGATGTCCACCACCATATGTCCGTCGGGCTTTGTGATGTCGATACCTGCACCGATGGCGGCGGCCACAGGCTCCTCAATGAGGTAGGCCCGGCGGGCACCGGCCTGGATGCCCGCATCCACCACGGCACGCTCCTCCACCTCGGTGATCCCCGAGGGGACACAGATCAGCAGACGGGGCTTGAAGATGGAGAAGGTGGTCACCTTTTTGATAAACTCCTTCAGCATACGCTCAGTCATATCGTAGTCGGAGATAACGCCCTCCCGAAGGGGACGCATAGCCACGATGTTGCCGGGGGTACGGCCCAGCATGGCCTGGGCCTCGGCGCCCACCTTCAGAAGCTTGCCGTTATTCTTGTCAATGGCCACCACGGAGGGCTCGCGCAGGACCACGCCCTTGCCCTTGATATATACCAGAACGGAAGCGGTACCCAGATCGATACCAATATCTTTACTAAAAAGCCCCATAATATTGCTCCACCTTATCATTTTCTTTATATTCAGCGCCGCAGATGCGGCCAGTATGTTTCAGCACCCTATATTATAGCCACAAGGGGACGGTATTTCAATCATTTTTTCTTACAATTTTCTTTAGATTTTTCCTCTTTTCCTGCCTAATCCCGCCGAGCCTGTGCCAGGGTCAGCCCATAGACCTTCGCCGCTCCGGCCATGCCCAGCAGACCGGCGCACTCGGACATGGTGGCTCCGGAGGTGACCACATCGTCCACCAGGACCACCCGTTTGCCTGTCAGGTCCCGTTCGGGCATGAGGACATAGGCCCCCCGGGCATTGGCCCGACGGGCGCTCTCCTCCTCCAGCTCGGACTGTGGCACGGTATGCCGTATTTTCGCCAAGGTACCCATGACCGGAATGTCCCGCCGCTTTCCCACCACCCGTGCCAGCAGCTGGGCCTGGTCAAAGCCGCGGCTTCTCAGACGCTTTTTGCTCAGGGGACACCAGGTCACAAGGTCGGCCCCCTCAGGCAGATGGTCCTGAAGACACTGGGCCATCAATTCTCCAAAGGGCAGTGCATAGGCCCGTACCGGCTGAAACTTGTACCGCCTTACGGCGTCTGGAACCGCACCACGGTAGGCCAGGGGCGAAAAGCAGCCGTCCGTGAAATCCACCTTCCGCTCCCCCGCCCGGCCGGTGAGCCAGGGCAGCTTCTTCTGGCAGTCCGGACACAGGGGCGCCCTGGGGTCCTCCAGCACCCGACGGCAGTAGGGACATTTGGGCGGGAAGATAAGGTCGAGGACGGCGGTACCCAGGTTCATTTCAGGTCGTCCTCGGTGATGGGGCCGTGTTCTTTTTCAAAATCGCGGATGCATTTTTGGATCAGGTATTGGATCTGACCGCTCATGGAACGGCCCTCCGCCCCAGCCACATATTGAAATTTATCATGGACCTTACTGTCTATACGGATGCTTAAATGTGTTTTATCGGCCATATGCTTTATCTCCTCACATCAGATAAACAAAGCATACCCGTTGGCCTAAATATAAATTTATTTTAAGTGCATTTTTACGGCTTAATATTTTTGATGAGAGGTTTCGCCGCTCCGGCGGCGACCTCCTTTGCCTATGGCGGCAAAGGAGGCAAAGCGCCACTCAGGGGGGGGGGGGGTGGGGTGGGTTCCCGCCCCCCCCACCCCCCCCCCC
>CALWOR010000026.1 GCA_944383205.1 uncultured Oscillospiraceae bacterium
GTCAGCCGTTGAATTGTTCCTTATCCCTCTTTATCTTGCCCTAATTTCCCCCATACACGGCGTTAAGCCCCATAGGTTCACATTGTGTACCTATGGGGCTTAGCCCTACACATGGTTTCATGATGATTTCAGTTGTTATTTCACCAAGGTGACATCACCTTTAGGTTCTTGTGCAGCGATGCGTGTGGGTTCGAGTCCCTTCAGGCGCACCATTTTCGGGGCAAGCGATATGGCGCTTGCTCCGTCTTTTTTATATGTTAAGTGCGTTCATTTGGCTGCTCTCTTTTCTCAGACGCTTCGCTGGGGTGCAGCTTGTTTTTGGTGCAAACCTGTTTGCCTGCGCATTGAGCAAGCTGACTCACGAGGAGCAAGTGCATTTCGTTTGCCACGTTGCGTCTTATCCGCTGGAGTTGGGACTCGCACTCATATGGCATGAAAGGCAGCTGCCTGTTTCTCCGGTAAAACCTATTGGCCAGATGCATGAAATCGGACACCCACTTCGGCCTTGTGATGCCCAGGTGGGTGTCCGATTTCGTGGTTATGCAATTCAAGATCGTTTGGTCCGGCTTGATAGTATTCAAAATCTCGATTGAAACGATCATTCCAATACACACTAAAATTTCAGCTTCCAGCGCGCCTCTCCTGCGGCCAGCTCATCGCCGCTGCGCAGCAGACAGGGCATGTGGATGGCTGCTCCATTGACCATGGTTCCGTTTTGCGACCCCAGATCCTCCAGATAGACACTGCCCTCGGCCAAAAATACTCTGGCATGGCGGCGGGAAACCGAGGGATCGTCCAACACAATGTCACAGGAGGGGTCCCGTCCCACAATCAGCTGTCCGGTGAGCCAGCACTGGGTTTCTTCCCCTGCCAGACTGCCGGTCAGGTCCTCAATGCGCATGAAAATCCCTTCCTCCGGAGACTGGGAAACAGACGGCTCCGGTTTCTTTTTCCGCAAGCAAAGCGCCGCCGCCACTCCGGCCAGCACCAGAGCGCCCCCAATCCCAACAATGGGCAGCAGGGGAAGAGGCTTTGCCGCTTCTTTCCCTGGTTCAGTTCCGGAGGCACCGGAGGGAGCGGAAACGCCGGAAGGAGGCAGGGGGGTAGAGGCCGCGGGGGCTTCCGGTTCTGATTCCAGTTCCGGCAGATCTACGGTACTCTCCGCCCGGCAGACCAGTGAACCATTGGAGGCAAAGGTAACGGATACCGCCTGGTCCTTCCCAGCGGCAGAGCACCCGGCCAGGTCAAATCCCGTGACCAGCATGGAGCCGTTTTCTGTTGCCAGGGTCTGGGCCGCCTCCTGAGCCTGAACCTCGTCCGCTGTCCGCTGGTGGGTCCCGCCGGAGGCACTGGCCAGCTCTCCCAGGGCGGTCAGTGCAGCCTCCTGCTGTCCGACTCCAACTGAGTGGAGCATAACGTCCGAACTGCCCAGCCGTTCCAACAGTTCCTCATAGGTGATGCTTCCGTCGGCATCGTACTCCACCGCGTCAGACAGTACTACCATACAGCGCAGTTCATTGTCCTGCCTGGGCAGCTCCTCAAAAAAATCCAGCGCCTGGGAAATGCAGCTGTGGAGCCGGGTAGCCGGCTCGTCAAATGGGATGGCGGCCATCTCCTGTTCCAGCAGGTCAGCGGATACATTCTCGTTTACCACGGAAAACTTCTCGCCAAATGTGGCCAGAAGAAAGGTGGTATGCTCTCCTCCGCTTTGAGATAGCTGCCGGGCAAACGCCACCAGAATATCCTGGTATTTGGGCATAGAGGTGGAATTGTCCACCAACAGAAGGTATGACACCGGGAACCCGGCCTGCTGCACGGTTTCCAGCTTCCCGGAGGCGGGGAAAGACTGTCCGCCGATTTTGGCTTCGGCCTGAGTGACAGGTTGGTCCACCCCATCCATGACCACATAGGTATAGAGGGTATTTCCTGTGACGAAGGTACGCACCAGCTGAGCGCTGCCTGCAGCCAGAGCCGGGACACACAGGAGCATAGCCGCCAATCCGGCCAGAAGAACAGAAGATACGCGTCTCATACTTCTTCCTCCACAAAAACGGTAATCAACGAGAAGTTGTCGTTCCCCTCCGGGGTACGGCGGATGTGGCGCAAAAGCATCTGCTGTGCCCACTGCTCCGGGGTGGCCGATTTCAGGCAGTCGGCAAGGATCTCTTCCTGATATACATATTCCCAAAATCCGTCAGAGCACAGAAGAAAGGCATCCCCTGGGCGGAGCGGACCAGACCCGGTCTCCGGGGTACAGGGTTCCCGACCCAGCACTCTTAAAAGACTGGAACGGTCGTCGTCGTGGTAGACATCCATGCGGGTGATCTCGCCGCCCAAATACTTTCGATAGGTGACGGAGTGATCTTTGGTCAGCTGGTTAATTTCTCCCTGGGACACACGATATAGCCGGGAATCTCCCACGTGGGCCCAAAGGGCTTGTTCCCCCTCCAGGGACAGAGCCACCAGGGTGGTGCGCATTTCTTCCAGCCCCGGTTCGCTCTGCCCATCTAAAACCGTTTGATTGGCCTGACGGATAAACTCCGCCAGGGCCGCCTCATCTACGGCTTGGCAGGAGAAGCATTGGCCGCAGACCGCCTCTGCCGCCAGGGCGGAGGCACGCTCCCCGCCTCCGTGGCCGCCCAGGCCGTCCGCCAGCACCAGGACGGTTCTTCGTTCGTCCTGTTCTGCACGAATGCTATCTTCATTGTGGTCGCGTCCGCCCTGGTTCGTATAGGCATAGGTTGTAATCTTCATGGTTACTCCACTTCCAGATAAACCGTGTTGGCCACCTCGCCCAGATAGATGGAACTCTTGGGAGGCAGCTTGACCGGAGTGTCAGGGCTCAGGCGCTGACCGTCGGCCAGGAAGGTTCCGTAGGTGGAATTGAGATCGGTGACCACAAACACGCCTTCCCGCTGGTCATAGTAGATCTGGCAGTGCCGGGCGCTGACGCCTGGGGTGCCGTCCTGATACACCAGGCGGCAGACCGCGCTGTCCCGGCCCAGCTGCACCGGCTGATGGTGCAGCTGCACCACCTGACCGGCATGCTGGGACGCCATGGAGCGAATCACGGGAGACGCTCCGCCCGCCTTTTCCGGCTCCGCCTCAGGGGCGGCAGCAGATGCAGGGGCTTTCTTTTTCCTCAGCAGCACCACGGCAACCACCGCAACCACCACAACCGCAGCTCCAATGCCCACATAGAGCATGGTATTGCTCTGGGCGTTCTCATACATGGCATAGGGGATGCTGTTGCGCTCCAGAATGGGCAGGATCTCGCTGATGCTCACCGCATAGAAGAGGTTTTGATCCAGGTTGGAGGCTGCGGTATTGATCCCCAGCACTGCGCCGCTGCCGTCCACCAGGGGGCCTCCGGAGTTACCGCCGCTCATGGCGGTGTCGGTCTGAATGAGGCGGCGCCCGGTGCCGCTCTCGGTAAGGAAACGGCTGATGCTGCCGGTGGTCACGGTGGCGTCCTCCTTGCTGAAAGAGTTCACCGCCTGAATGGTAATGTCTGCCGCCAGAGGATACCCCACAGCGTAGACCTCACTGCCCAGCATGGAGTCCTCGGGCTCCAGCATAGCAAGCGGGGTACGCAGATCGGTGGGCTTTTCCAGCTTGAGCACCGCCACGTCCTTCTCATAGTCATAGTCCACCAGATAGGCCTCCTGTTCGCTGTCCTTGTCAAAGACAGCAAAGAGCTCTCCGCCTCCCAGGGCCTTACCAGCCAGAATAAACTCTTCTACCACATGGCAGTTGGTGACGATGTATTGGGGATCTTCTCCCTGGGGCCCCACAAAAAAGCCGGTGCCCCGCCAATAGTTCATGGTCCCCTTCTCGTCGGGGGCTCCGGTACGGATCATCACGATTCCGTTTAGCACATTCTGATCAAAGGCCGCAAAGGCTGGAATTGTGTATAGACCAATGAGAAGCACGACCAGAGCCACGGCAGAAATACAGCGAAGTTTTTTCATACTGCATACTCCCATTCATTTTTATTTACAAGAAATCAGGATGCCAGTGTAGTTGTCCTGGGCAGGGATCTGTTTTTCCAAAATCATGGTTTCCAGAAGGGCACAGCCCTCCTCGGGCTCCAGAGACAGGATCTCCAGAAGCTCTGCCGGAGTGAGCACTCCGCTGACCCCATCGGAACACAGCAGCAGCCCATCCCCCTTTTTCAAGGGAAGGGGACGCAGGCTGACATCGGTTTCCCTCAGGTGGTCGATGCCAACAAAAGAGGTCAGCCGCCGGGCATCCTCGTCCTGTTCGGCCCGCTCCTTATGGATGACCTCCTGTTCCAGTTCCCGGGCGTAGAGCTCATTGAGAAAGGTGTGCTCCCGGTTAAGCTGAAACACGCCCCCATCCCGCAGGAGAAAGATGGCGCTGTCTCCCACACTGACCCAGTGGAGGGCATTTTCGAGAATGTGGACGGCCACCAAGGTGGTGCCGCTGGCTCCGGAAAACTGCTGAAATACGTGGTCGCTGATGGTATGGGCACAGGCCTCCATCCACTGGGGGACTGGCAGATCCAAAGTGCGGTTCTGAAACAGATCTACAAAGGACTCCACCGCACACTGGCTGGCCAGCTTACCGTCCTCCATACCTCCCATACCGTCGCATACCACCGCAAAAAGTCCCTGCTGGGTCAGACGCTCAGGATTGGCGGCGTTGAGAACGGCAAAGGAGTCCTCCTGCCGCTCCCGCATCCCCACGCCCTGAATGTTGCCCACCCGAAACAATAGCCCATTCGTTTCCTGGGCCAGTTCCATGGTAGAGCCCGCATCGGTCACCCGGCGTGGGCGGCGGAACAGCGAATCAAACAGTCCCATGGCCGCCTCCCTTCTCCGGCTCAGTCTCCCAGCGGAAGCGCTCGGAGCACAGGGGAACAAACAGCAGCTTAGTGGTCCCAAAGTCGATGAGGTCATAGGGCTTCAGGGGCATGGGAGAGAAGAGTTCCTCTCCGTTGAGGTAGACAATGTTGCGCCCCTCACCGGGAATCAGATTAAAGCGGTTATTCCGGTCACTGTAGCTGATTTTGGCGTGGTTTTCCGCAGAAATGGTCCGGTCCCCCGTGATGGTGATGTCCATGCGGTCGCTGCGGCCGATGGAGTTGATTCCGCCGCGGATGGTATAGCTTTTTCCCCGGCTGGGCCCCTCCACACAGGCCAGCCACCCCACCACCGGGTCGAAGCCCATCTCCTGCTGCATCATGCCCACCGTCTTTCCGGCGTCCGTGACACTGATGCCAAGCCCCCTGGGGGGCGCGGTGGGTTCGGGGGTGATCTGGGGCTCATACCCCCTGGGCGGCATGGTCTTGGAGGGGGCGGTCACCGGCGTGGCGGCGTAGCCCCTGGGCGGCATGGTTTTGTTGTCCGCCGTCACCGGGGTATAGCCCTTGGGCGGCTGGGTCTTCTGGGGCGCCGTCACCGGGATCTGAGAAATAGGAGCTGTCTTTTGGGGCGCTGTGACCGACACGGGAGCGGTGCGGTTGAGCGCGGTAGCCCGGATGGGAGCGGTGCGTCCTGCCGCGGCCACAGTGATCTGCTGGTTCGTCTTGCAGTAGGGGCAGGTGGGGTATTTCTCCGGGTCATACAGGTGGCCCCGGCCACATTCAATTTGAGACATGGGAATTCCTCCTTATTCCGAGATATTGACATCCGCAACATGGGCCACAGGAGAGGTGTCAATGCCTGATATGGTCCCATTGATGGTCAGACTATTCAGATTTTTCAATCCGGACAGGGGGGACAGATCCCGGATCATCACCCGATTTTCGTAACGATCATAATTGCGGTCGTAGTGGTAGATGCTGAGTGAGCGCAGCTGTTCCAGTCCGGACAGGGCGGACAGATCGCCGCCGGCCAAATCTGCGCTGATGTTCAGACTGGTCAGCTTGGTCAGCCCAGCAAGAGGGGCCAGGGAGATCTCGCCGTCATTGCTGTTGTTGGCCTGAATGCGCAGCTCCCGCAGCTCCGTCAGATTGCGCAGCGGCTCCAGACTTTCCACGCCGTCGCTGATCTCCAGAGACTGGAGCTTGGTGAGCGTTGCCAGACCATCCAGATTGATGGGCGGCAACGGATTGTCGTTGTCGTAAGCGCGGTAGGGGAGGTACAGAGAGGTAAGCTCCGTCAGTCCCGCCAGGGCGTCCACATTGGTGTAAGTGGAGTTGCCGCCATACATTCTCATCGCGCGCAGATTCACCAGCGGCTCCAGGCCGTGAAAATCTGCAATTGGCACATCCAGTTGAAGATCGGTGAGCTTGACCAGACCGGACAGTGCGGTCAGATCCTTCTGCACAGGGTTCCCCTCGTAACTGCCGCTCATGTTGAGGGTACGAAGCTCGGTCAGGTTCCGAAGGAAGGAGATGTCCTCAATCATCGCGTTGCCGTATACGCGCAGCTCCTGAAGCTGTGTCATCCCGGCCAATACCGAGAAATCCCTTACATCGCCCACATCCAGACGCAGACTGGTGAGACTGGTCATCCCCGCCAAGGCACTGAGGTCCGTCAGGCCGGAGCTGCTGTTGTTGCTGCTGTTTCCATAGATATCCAGCTGCTGCAGCTGTGTCATACCCGCCAGCGGAGCCAGGTCCTTCACATCGAAATCAACACACAGGGACAGCCGTTTCATTTGGGTCATCCCCGCCAGCGGGGACAAGTCGCTGACCACTGCACCGGAGTTGTTATTCTGATAAAAGGTAAGCCGGGTCAGGTTGGTTAGCCCGGACAAGGGGGTCAGATCAATTTCATCCACCAATCCGCCGATGCTGATCTGTTCCATTTCAGGAAACTCCGCCAGCCATGACAGATCCTGATTCTCAAAGGTCACATCGTCCAGATAGACCTCTTTCAAGTTGCTCATTTGCCGGATAGCTTCAATGTCCGCCTCGGTCAGAGTCACGCCCTGGAGCTCCAGGAAGTTGTCTGCCGTGGACACCTCCTGGCCTGCAATGGTGATCTTGGGAGCCATGGCTTCCAGGATGCCGCCGCCGTCCTGTTCCTCGCCGGAGCCGCCGCCCATGACCATGCCGATGCCGGCCACCAGCACCACCGCCGCTGCGATACCGCCAAGGATCAGCGGAAGCGGGGGCTTTTTCTTGGCCGGAGCGGAAGGCTGGGCGGCCTGTCCCGGCACCTCCACCACCCGCTGGCGCTCGATGGCCTCCAGGAATTCAGCCGCCGACTGGAACCGGTTCTCCGGCTGGACGGCCAGGCCCTTCAAAATGGCCTTGTCCAAATACTCGGGAATCTCGATCCCCAGGGCAGAGATGGGCTGGAGCTCATCCTGGTCCAGGCGCTCCAGACTCTCCGGGGGCAGGTAGCCGGTGATGGCGGCGTAGAAGCAGGCGGCACAGGAGTACACATCGGTGTAGGGCCCCTGGCGGCTTCGCCGGATGTACTGCTCCTTGGGGGCGTAGCCCACTTTTAGGATTACATCCAGGCTCTTGGACTTATCGCCGATGGAGTACCGGGCGGAGCCAAAGTCCAGTAGCTTCACCACGCCGTCTTTGGTGATGTAGATGTTGTCCGGGGTCACATCCCGGTGGATGAACCCCTCGGCGTGGACGGCGGTGAGGGCCTGGAGAACGGGGATCATCACGTTGAGGGTCTCCTCCACGCTCACCTTGCCCCCGTGATTGGCAATGTAGGTTTTGAAGGAGATGCCTTCAATGTAGTCCATGACGAAGTAGGAGGTGTCGTTTTCGTCAAAATAGTCGGTGACGCCCGCAATGTTAGGCTGGCCCATGAATTTGGCCAGGGTCCGGGCCTCCTCCTGGAACCGCTCGGCTCCGTAGGTGAAGGCCTCGGTTTTGCTGTCGGCCAGGACGGAGACGGTGGTGCCGTCCACACGGGTAGCCAGCTCTCCGGGCATAAACTCCTTTACCGCCACCTTGGCCTGGAGCTTCGTATCCCAGGCCAGGTAGGTGATGCCGAAGCCGCCCTGGCCCAGCACCCGGCCCACGATGTATCGTTGATTCAGTACTGTCCCCGCCCGCAGGGCCACGGGGAATTTTTTGATGTTTTCCTCCAGGTCAAAGCCGCAGTAGGGGCAGGGGCCCTCCCCCTCCGACCGCTCCTGGAAGCAGTTATAGCAGAGCGTTCCCTTCATCGTATCCATCTTATGACCTCTTTTCTCAGCCTTTTATCACATTGGGCACATGGTCCACCGGGGACCAGTCCTCAACCCGCTGTGCGGGGGATATTGATACAGTTTCCAATTCAGACAAGCCACGCAGGGCCTGGATATTCAGCGGACCGGGCGGGTTCCCTCCTACCGGGAGTACCAGGGTGCGCAGCTTGGACAGCCCGGCCAAGGGGGAGAGATCGGTCAGAGTGGCGTCTGTCATATTGACCTCCAGTTCTTCCAGGTTTTCCATGTGCTCCACACCGGTGAGGCTCTCCAGGCCGGAGACGCTGATGACCAGGCGTCGCATATGGGTCAATTCAGACAGGGCGGACAGGTCATGGGCGGTACAGAGGGTCTTACTGGTGGTGCGGCGCAGCAGCAAAGTCTCCATTTGGGTCAGGTTGGAAAATACGCTTAGGTCATCGGCCCGAAATTCTCCAAGTAATTCCATATTTTTTAGATTGACCAGCCCGGCCAGGGGAGCCAGGTCCACACTGCGCACAGAGATATAGAGGGTCTCCAGCTGTGTCATGTGGGTGAGGAAATCCAGACTGTCAATGCTGTTGGAGTTGCTGTACCGGGTGCCCATCATGGTCAGTTCCCGCAGCTGGGTCAGTCCGGACAGAGGAGAGAAGTCGGTGTAATTGGGGGTAGAGGGAATATAAAGCTGTTCCAGCTGCGTCATACCCGCCAGCGGAGACAGATCCAGAATTTTGCTGGAGGTAAGACTTCCGTTGTCCAGATGGAGAATTTTCATGTTGGTCAGGCCGGCCAGAGGAGACAGATCGGAAATCTCCGGATTAGCCAGCTTCAGATCTTCCAGATTGGCCAGCCCTGCCAGAGGGGAGAGATCAACGGCGCCAGTCCCCATGAGATTGAGCTCTTTGAGCTGGGTCAGCCCGGCCAGGGGAGCGAGATCGGTAACTGCTTCATTATCCCGCAGAGACAGACTTTGCAGGTTGGTAAAATCCTTTAGATTAAGAAGGTCTTCGTTAGTGAGATTTTTCCCCTGTAAATCCAGATTGGACACATTTGCCTGGTAGGACTCTCCGGCAAGGGTGACCGTGGGTACCAAGGCCTGGACGATGGGATTTCCGCTGCTAGTTTCTCCGCTGGAGTCACCCCCCAGAGCCATGCCCACACCCACAGCGCCGATTACTACCACGGCGGCTACTCCGGCGATCAGGGCGGGCTTCCATTTCTTTTTTTCCTCTACGGAAACAGATGGGCTGGCCTGTCCCGGCACCTCCACCACCCGCTGGCGCTCGATGGCCTCCAGGAATTCAGCCGCCGACTGGAACCGGTTCTCCGGCTGGACGGCCAGGCCCTTCAAAATGGCCTTGTCCAAATACTCGGGAATCTCGATCCCCAGGGCAGAGATGGGCTGGAGCTCATCCTGGTCCAGGCGCTCCAGACTCTCCGGGGGCAGGTAGCCGGTGATGGCGGCGTAGAAGCAGGCGGCACAGGAGTACACATCGGTGTAGGGCCCCTGGCGGCTTCGCCGGATGTACTGCTCCTTGGGGGCGTAGCCCACTTTTAGGATTACATCCAGGCTCTTGGACTTATCGCCGATGGAGTACCGGGCGGAGCCAAAGTCCAGTAGCTTCACCACGCCGTCTTTGGTGATGTAGATGTTGTCCGGGGTCACATCCCGGTGGATGAACCCCTCGGCGTGGACGGCGGTGAGGGCCTGGAGAACGGGGATCATCACGTTGAGGGTCTCCTCCACGCTCACCTTGCCCCCGTGATTGGCAATGTAGGTTTTGAAGGAGATGCCTTCAATGTAGTCCATGACGAAGTAGGAGGTGTCGTTTTCGTCAAAGTAGTCGGTGACGCCCGCAATGTTAGGCTGGCCCATGAATTTGGCCAGGGTCCGGGCCTCCTCCTGGAACCGCTCAGCCCCGTAAGAAAACTCCTCGGATTTGCTTTTCATGGCCACGGACACGGTGGTGCCAATGCGGGTGGCGATATCGTTGGGCATGAACTCCTTCACCGCCACCTTGGCCTGAAGTTTCTGGTCCCAGGCCAGGTAGGTGATGCCGAAGCCACCCTGGCCCAGCACCCGGCCAATGATATACCGGCCATTCAGCTGTGTCCCAGCCCGCAGGGCGTTGGGGTAGTCCCGCACATTTTCCTCCAGATCAAAGCCGCAGTGAGGACAAGAGCCCACAGCCTCCGGTTTTTCCTGGAAGCAGTTATAGCAGAGCGTCTGCCGCATGGTTTCCATATTCATCCCTCCATCCTGGGCACACACAGAAGCAGGGACGACACCGTAATGCCGCCCCTGTTGTCCAATTCCTCTCTGTGCATACCACGACTGTCTGTCAATCTGCCGGGCGGCCTTGTCACAGCAAGGTCTTTTCGTTTTCCAAAAACAACTTGTCGTTGATTTCGCTCAGCTCAAACTTGTGCACGATTCCGTACATGATGATGGTATCCCGTTTGAACTTTGCATACATCTGGGCATAACCTGCTCGTTTCAACAAGGTTTGCGCCTCATCCAGATCCACCCCAAGCCCCACACAAAGGCAAAGAAGGCGGTCTCTGGAGGGCTTTCTTCGTCCGGAAAAGACCTGGTGTAGATAGACTTCACTGATGCTGGCCCGGCGGGCCAGTTCTGCCTTGGTGATGGATTTGCTTTGGTAAAGCTGGTCCAGCAGCTGAGCAATGTCCATATTCAAAAACTCGTCGGAGTGTTCTTTGAGATAAGCGTCCAGGGGACAGGGACTCATCAATTCGGTGTTCAGATTGCCCGTGGATGTTTCCTTCATGGGTACCGCCTCTTTACTTCCAAGTCAAAATCATTTATACTAAGTTTACCGTTTTTTGTATGCAGTTACAATATGCTCGCTGCATAGTATCCAAGATTTGGAGGGATCGTCATTTACGCTTGGCTGCTTCAAGTTTTGCAGGAAGAATATGAGACCGTCCGTCTGATGAAAGAAAGCCCCAGAGGCTCCATCCGACTCATTCGACATAAGGCCTCCGGACAGCTTTTTGTCCTGCGGCAGTTCACCGGAAACGGGGAGGTTTATCAAAAGCTGCTCCCTTACCGCAGCACTAACCTGCCCACCGTGTTTGAAGCGGTTCAGGAGGGGGAGAACTGCCTGGTCCTGGAAGAGTTTATTCCGGGCGATACATTGGGATTCCTGCTGCAGGGCGCGCTCTTTTCCCCTGCGGAGACCAAAAAGATTGTAACCCAGGTCTGCCGTGGCCTTTGGGTGCTGCACAGTCTCGGCGCAGTTCACCGGGATATCAAGCCGGAAAACATCATACTGCGGGGAAATGATGCGGTCTTGATTGATTTTGATGCCGCCCGCATCCACAAGCCGGAGGCGGAGGGGGACACCCAGATTCTGGGGACCGCCGGATTTGCTGCCCCGGAGCAGTATGGACTGTCCCAGTCGGATGTGCGCACCGATATCTATTCTCTTGGGATTCTCATAAATGTGATGCTCACCGGTCAGCATCCCTCCCAAAAGCTTGCCCAGGGGCGGCTGGGGCGTGTGGTGGAGCGGTGTACCAGAGTCAATCCCCGGCACCGCTATAAAAATGTACTTTGCCTGATGGAGGCGCTTTAAGGTGAATGACACATTAAACCAGATTTGCCCCCGCTGTAGGGCTCAGCTGCCTCCGCAGGCTGCGTTCTGTCCCCACTGCGCCCAGAGCATCGTGTCCGCCAAAGCCATCCGGGTCCCCTCTGTCCGCTGGAAGAGGATCCTGTACCTGGGCGTAGCAGCAGTAGCACTTGCCGCACTGATCCTGGGGATCGTTTTTTATTTTCTGCCCCGGACCTATGACGGTTTGGGACAGGTAATTTATACCGATCAGGACGGCACCTATCAGCTATTGCTGGCCTGTAGCAACGAACGGTTTACACCAGACGCGGAAATTACCCAGGAAGCGGAGGTAAACGGAGAATATCGGATGCCTTCCCGGCTGTTCATCAATCATGTGGACACCGGGGCAAATGCTGGCCAGATATTTCTTCAAAAGGTGGATTCCGTATCTGCCCAGTTTCTTCAGAGTCCGGACAGCCCCAGTCCTATGGTTTGCTCCCGGCCTGAATACCGGGACTTTTCTCCTGAGGCGGCTATGGTTTCCCTGCTGGATTACACCGGACGCAGCGGACCGGCGGAGCTGGTGTGGACCCTGAACATGAAAAACGGCGATACCATTAAGCTGCGGCAAAAAATTAAAATTGATCCCATTGAGACCTATGACTACCACTATGAGGACTACCCCATGGACACCGTGGAGCAGCTCCAGACCTTGGTAGACCAGATTACGAAAGAGGTACCCCTGCCTGCGGTAGTGAACCTCCATCTCCCTCCGGTCACCTACGAGGGCGGACTTACCATCGAAAACCGCCCCATCAACCTCTATGGTTCTCAGGAAGGAGACCGGCGCACCACCTTTACCGACACGGTCCGGGTGGCTGCTCAGAACGGGCCCATACTCTATTTCTACGACCTGGACTTTACAGGCCATGGAGAGGGGATAGGGGTATCCGCTTCCGCCCGCTTCTGGGCAGAAGGCTGCTCCTTCACCGGCTGGAAGACGGGGATGCTGGGGTATGGCTACGCCTGGGTCAATGTGATTGCCTGCCAGTTTGCCGACAACGAGGTGGGCTTCCATTTCAACAGCAATGGGGGCTATGTCAACCACACCATGTTCAACGACAACACGTTTATCGGAAACGGCACGGCGGTGCTGCTGGAGCAGGTCCCCACCGACGAGACCATGAACTTTCAGGGCTCCCGTTTCTCCCAGAACGGCACGGACATTGATAACCGCTGCGGCCAGCCGCTGGATATTTCCCAGGCGATCTTTGAGTAGATCAGGCCGCGAAACGGAGGAATCCTGATGAAGCACACCTGTCCAAATTGCGGCTCACCCCTTCCTGAGAGCGCCTCTTTTTGCCCCTACTGTGCCCATGAGATCAATGTACGGGTATGGAAAACCGCTCCTCTCCCATTTTCCAGAACGGTACTGGCGCTGATCCTGGTGCTGGCGGCGGCAGTACTGGCTGCTGCCGGGTACTTTACCTTTACCCGTCCCCAGGTCTGCGACGGTGTGGGTGAGGTTCTTTATTCCTGCGGTGGAACTGATTATCAGCTGCTGGTGGCCTGGCCCAACAACCGCTGCCAGCCTGCGCCTGATATTTACCAATCGGGAAAAGCGGGAGAACCAGGCCGCTGGCCCTCTAGGTTTTATGTCAACTATAAAGAGACCGGTGCCGACGCCTGGGATGAATTTGAGCCGCTGGTGCAGAAGGCCACGGTCGAGGTGGTCCAGGATGAAACGGGAACCTCCGCACTAAAGGCGGGGGAGCCCACGGTGCGGGACGACTATTCTCCGGATGCTGCCATGGTCTCCTCCCTGGATTTTGATGGAGCCTGCGGCAGTCCCCAGGTGGTTTGGACCCTGGAGATGAAAAACGGGGATGTGATCCGGGTGCGTCAGAACATCATCGTCACCCTCATTCGCACCCTGTCCTACGATTACCATGACTACCCCATGAACACCACGGAGGAACTGGCTTCCCTGCTGGAACAGATTGACCGGGAGACGGATCCCATGGACGAGGTAAAGATTTATTTGCCGCCGGTGACCTATACCGACAGGCTGGAACTGAAGGGACGCTCCTATGAATTTCACGGCTGTACTGACGGTTCCGGGCGTACTGTATTTACAAATACCGTTCAAGTGACCACCGAGCAGGCCTATTGGATTAACTACTTCTATGACATCGACTTTATCGGCGACGGGGGTGTGGGCATCTCCTCCTCTGTGAAATCCTGGGCAGAGCGGTGCTCCTTTACCGGCTGGAAAACCGGAGTGTTGGGGTACGGCACCGCATGGGTCAACGTCATCGACTGCCTGTTTGAAGACAACGAGGTGGGCTTCCACTTCAACAGCACGGGACAGAGCGCATCCCATAGTCTTTATAATGACAACCGCTTCCGTCATAACGGCATCGCCGTTCTGCTGGAACAGGTTCCCACCGATATGGCTTTGGACTTTGTGGGATCTGAATTTATGGAAAATGAAACTGATGTGGACAATCGCTGCGGCCACTCCGTTGATCTCTCCCAGGCGGTTTTTCCGGCAAGGCAGGATACCTGGGAGCAGTAGATACAAACCAGAAGGACTTAGGAAAAATCAGAGGGACCGGAAGATTCCGGCCCCTCTGATTTATTGGAATACTGGTATGGCAAACTACTGATCTATGATATCCGTTGAGGCACTCAAGCGAGGGGGTTCCACACCTCTGTGGTGCCGCTTTGGGTATAGGTGCGAGTGTTAGTGGATTCCATAACCGCATAGTAGGCTCTATGGTTGTCCGTCAGATGGGTAAAGTGGACAAGTTCGTCCACATTGTGGTCGATGAAGGGCTCGTCGGCGTCACGTTCCAGCATATTGTTCACGATTACCGACACTTCAGCGCGGATGATCTTGCGGTTGGGACGGAACCTGCCGTCAGGGGAGCCGCCGGTCCAGCCGTATACGCTGGCTTGCGCCGCATATTTGCAGAACCAGTCGTTCCGGCTGACATCGGTAAAGGAACAGGAAGCTCTGCTTGCGGTCCAAGGACAGGCTGCTTCGCTGTGCGCAGCATTACCCGGTAATTGCAAACCAGACCATCAGAGCAGCTCCGATAAGCCCCAGGCCGATTCCAACCTGGATATAGGGCTTTTCCTCATACTGGCCATATTTATAAAACAAACTGGCTGCACCGCCGAGAAACAGCAGTGCCAGACTGCCTTTCCATGCCGGATTCCCCTTAATACTCAAACCGCCGTCTGTAAGATTCTCGTATAGCAGGGAGGGACCGG
>CALWOR010000027.1 GCA_944383205.1 uncultured Oscillospiraceae bacterium
GTGCTCCTCTCAGACACGGTTGGCTTTATCCGCAAGCTGCCCCACCACCTGGTGGACGCCTTCAAGGCCACGTTGGAGGAGCTGGAGTACGCCGACCTGCTCCTCCATGTCATCGACTCCTCCAGCCCCCAGTGGCGGGAGCAGGCGGAGGTGGTGGAGGAGCTCATCCACCAGCTGGGGGCCGACCAGACCCCCCGCATCGAGGTCTTTAACAAGTGCGACCTGTGGACCGGGGACATCCGCCCCCACGGGGAGGGCCGGGTGTCCATCTCCGCCAAGACCGGGGAGGGAGTGCCCGAACTCCTGGCCGCCATCGGCAAGGTACTGGACAACGGCGCTCGTCGGGTGACCATCCACCTGCCCTACGACAGGGGCGGCATTCTGGAGGCCCTTTATAAAGAAGCCAAGGTGGAACAGGTGGACTACGGACAGACCATCGACATCGTGGCCGTGTGTACCCCCAAGATCATCGGCCAGCTGGGACCTATGGTAGAGGGCTGGAAGCCCCATAAAGAGCCTTGGGAGGAATAGGGTCATGGCAGAGCTGGAGACAAAACGACTTGTGCTGCGGCCCTTTTTGGATACGGATGCGGAAGATGTCTATGCCTATGCACAGGACCCCAGGGTGGGGCCCGCAGCGGGCTGGCCGCCTCACACCAGTTTGGAGAACAGTCTGGAGATCGTCCGTACCGTTTTTGCGGCTCCTAATGTGTTTGCCGTGGTGGACAAAGAGAGCGGGAAGGTCATCGGTTCCGCCGGCTTTGTAGGCCGGCACCGTACCGAGCTGCCCGGGCCTGATGAGGAGCTGGGCTATGCCCTCAGTCCGGCATTTTGGGGCCGGGGGCTGATGACGGAGGCCGCCCGGGAGCTGCTGCGCTTTGGCTTTAAAGACCTGAACCTGAGTACCGTCTGGTGCAACCACTATGACGGGAATGCGCGTTCCAAAAGGGTAATAGAAAAATGCGGCTTTCAATACCGATTTTCACGGGAGGAACGAGTGGAGCTGATGAATGAGTGCCGTCTGACGCACTTCTATGCTCTGGACCGGAGCGGCTGGGAAGCCGGACAGGCGGTGAAAAGATGACCGAATACTATATTCCCACCCGGGAGGGTGTGGGTGAGCTGGTGGAAAAGCGCTCCCGGTTCCTCGGACATGTGTGGCGGGTGTCCTCAGAGGAGGAGGCCCGAGAGAAGATCGAGGCGGCCAAAAAGAAGCACTATGATGCCCGGCACAACTGCTGGTGCTACATCATCAAGGATGGGCCCACCCGCTACTCCGATGACGGGGAGCCCCAGGGTACTGCGGGCCAGCCCATGCTCAATGTATTCCAGCGGGAGGGCGTGGTCAATGTGTGCTGCGTAGTCACCCGGTACTTCGGAGGCATTCTTCTGGGGGCCGGCGGTCTTGTCCGGGCCTATACCCAGAGCGCCAAGGATGCTTTGGATGCTGCCGGGATCTCAGTGGTGCGCCGGTGGGTGGCCATGGAGGTGCCCTGCACCTATGCCCAGTTTGAACAGGCACGCCGGGAGGTGGAGGCCTTTGACGGCGTGGTGGAGGCAGTGGACTATGGGGCGGATGTGGTTTTGTCCGCCCTGCTGCCCGAGGAGCGGGCAGGGGAATTTTCCGCCCGCATTCTGGACGCCTCCGCGGGCACCATAGAGGTGCTGGAGGCGGGAGAGCAGTTCAAGGATGTGCCCCTGCGGCCCTCTATATTTGAGTAAACAAGCAGGCCCTCATCCCAGAGATGAGGGCCTGTATTTGTACCTATTGACTAAAATGGAACCGTTTTCATTATGCGACTTTAACAAATATCGTCCTTGACGGAGGCGTGGGCCGCTGATAAAATACGGGTGACCGATGAGAAAGGCGGTCCACGGCGCCCGGGCGGAGGGAACGAACCCGCAGCCTGCGCGGCCCGTGAAACTCTGAATGTAATGGAGGAATCAAGTTATGGTGCGTGAGATTGAGATCAAGGACGGTTCCCAGGTCGAAAAGATCAACCGGCTGGCTTGCGACACTCCCTTTGAGGTTTGGCTGAGCTCCGGCACGGTGATGCTGGATGCCCGTTCCCTGCTGGGTCTGTTTGCCCTGGTGGGCAAGAAGGCCAATGTGGTGGCTGAGGACAATGTGAATCCCCATGCCTTCCGCAAGCTGGTAGACAAGATGGCATAAGGAAGGAAAACGACGCCGCTCTTTTCTGAGGACAATATTGTGAAAACAGAAAAATCCCGTGTCTCATTGTGAGACACGGGATTTTTCTGCAAAAGAGGGAGGTTTGAGAAATATTAAAGCAGATGGAAATTTACAATGAGGCCGGAAAACACGATGGAAACCGTGGATACCAGCTTGATGAGAATGTTCAGAGAAGGACCGGAGGTATCCTTGAAGGGGTCGCCCACGGTATCGCCGATGACGGCGGCCTTGTGCTGGTCACTGCCCTTGCCGCCGTGGTGGCCGGCCTCGATGTACTTCTTGGCGTTGTCCCAGGCACCGCCGGCGTTGGACATGAATACCGCCATGGCGAAGCCGCTGACGGATACACCGCCCAGCAGGCCCACCACGCCCTCCACCGAAAGGATGAGGCCGGTGAGGATGGGGACGATAATGGCCAGCAGAGAGGGCTTTACCATCTCGCGCAGAGCGCCCTTGGTACACAGACCCACACAGGAGGCGTAGTCCGGGTCAGTTTTACCTTCCATGATCCCGGTGATTTCCCGGAACTGACGGCGGACCTCCACCACGATGGACTGGGCAGCCCGCTGCACCGCGCTCATGGTGAAGGCGGCGAAGACGAAGGTGAGCATGGCCCCGATAAACAGGCCTACCAGCACCGCAGGATTGGTGAGGGACAGGTCGGGAGCGTGGTCCATTTTAGCCTTGACGATGTCCACATAGCTTACCAGCAGGGCCAGGGCGGTGAGGGCTGCGGAGCCGATGGCAAAGCCCTTGCCGGTGGCGGCGGTGGTGTTGCCCAGGGAGTCCAGGGCGTCGGTACGCTCCCGAACCTCCTTACCCAGGCCGGACATCTCGGCGATGCCCCCGGCGTTGTCGGCCACGGGGCCGTAGGCGTCGGTGGCCAGGGTGATGCCCAGGGTGGAGAGCATGCCTACGGCGGCGATGCCAATGCCGTAGAGGCCCTTGGAAAAGAGCTCAGTGTAGTTGTCAGCAGAGGTGGTCATGGAGCCGCCGGCGGCCAGGAAGGAGATGATAACGGCGGCACCCACGATGAGGATGGGAGCGATGGTAGAGAGCATACCCAGGGACAGCCCGCCGATGATGGTGGTGGCGGCGCCGGTCTCGGTGGCGTCGGCCAGATTCTGGGTGGGCTTGTAGGTGTCGGAGGTGTAGTACTCCGTAAAGTAGCCAATGGCGCAGCCGCCGATGAGGCCGCAGAGAATGGCCACATAGACACCCCAGCTGCCCAGGATGAAGTAGGTCAGGGGAGCGGCGATGATGGCGGCCAGGACAGCGGCGGTGTAGGTGCCCTTTCGAAGGGTGCCCAGCAGCTCACGCTGAGAGGCGCCTTCCTTGGTGCGGATCAGGAAAGAGCCGAAGATGGAGCACAAAATGCCCACCACGGCCAGAGCGATGGGCAGCAGCATGGCGCCCCAGCTGTTGCCGGGATAGGCGGCCACGCCCAGGGCAAAGGTGGCCAGGATAGAGCCAACATAGCTCTCATAGAGATCGGCGCCCATGCCGGCCACATCGCCCACATTGTCACCTACATTGTCGGCGATGGTTGCGGGGTTGCGGGGGTCATCCTCGGGGATACCGGCTTCCACCTTGCCCACCAGATCGGCGCCCACATCGGCTGCCTTGGTGAAGATTCCACCGCCCACACGGGCGAACAGGGCCATGAAAGAGGCACCCATGCCGAACATGACCATGGTCTGAGCAATCTTGGCGGCCTCGAAGTGGGCGGCGTATTTGAGAATGTGGAACCACACGGAGATGTCCAGCAGACCCAGGCCCACCACGGTGAAGCCCATGACAGCTCCGGAGGAAAAGGCCACATTGAGCCCCTTGTTCAGACTCTCGCTGGCGGCCTGGGCGGTGCGGGCGTTGGCTGAGGTGGCGATCTTCATACCCACAAAGCCCGCCAGGGCGGAGTAGATGCCCCCGGTGAGGAAGGCAAAGGGAATGAACCAGTTGTCCAGAAGCTGGAAGTAAGCCAGGGCCAGCAGAATGAGAAAGACCACAAAGAAGACCTTGGCCACGGTGGCGTACTGATTTTTTAAGTAGGCGTTGGCACCCTGGCGAATGGCCGCGGCGATTTTCCGCATGGTGTCGTTGCCTTCAGAAAAGGAAAGTACCCTGCGGCTCTGGAAGAGGGCGAAGAGGAGAGCGGCAAAAGCTCCGGCGAGTCCGATCCAGAAAAATTGATCCATGTCTTACACACTCCTTAGGATAGCTAAGAGTAATCTTATATAACAACAAAGATACTCAAGCAAAATATTATGTGCATATTTTACCACATAATAGGAGAAAAGCAAGAAAATTATCAAACACTTTAAAATGTCATCTGCTTTTTATACCGTGCTTTAAAAATTAAGGAGAAGTAAGTGCCTATATCAGTATATTAAGGACACCGTAAAAGATGAGCTTTGAGAGGGAAAAGATTTCACGGGAAGGCCTTTAAGGTGCAAAGTGATAAAAAAGCCCCTCAGGAGCGGCCTGAGAAGCGGTTACGGCGGGCAGCGTACTCAGGCCCCTGAGGGGATATCGACAAAATTGATTAAAATCTGGATCGGGGGATAAATTTCCCGTGCAGTTAACAGGGTCACACCTGATAGCACCCCCCACCGATAAACTCCCGCATGAGGGAGGTGGTGGGGACATCGTCGGCGGGCAGGGGGAGGAAGTAGCTCAAAAACTTGAGGAGCCGTTTGGCCTCCAAGTACTCCGGACAATTTTTGGGAACACCAAACAGAAGCGGTTCAATATAGGGCTTGAGCACAGCAATCTCATAAATCAGTGCCGAATTGAACACCACATCTGCGCTGTCCTGGAAGGGAAAAATGTTGGATTCCTCTCCCCGCCGGACAGAGGGCCACATCTGGATGGTGGATTTGGCATTGTGTCCTCTGGTTCTGGCGTCCCGTTCGATCCGCCGCAGCAGTCTGGCGTCGGTGGTGGGGATGCGGTTGTGGTCATCCACATTCAAGGTGGTCAGACAGCTGATATAGATTCTGAATTTGCTCTGCTTGGGCAGGGCGTAGGAAAACGCATCGTTGAGACAGTGGATTCCCTCGATGACCAGTACATCCTTTTCTCCCAGGGTCAGGGTCTGACCATTGTACTCCCGGATACCCTTTTTAAAATTGAACTGGGGCAGTTCAACAGTTTCACCGCGGAGGAGGCTGGACATATCCTGGTTGAATTGTTCCACATCCATGGCGGACAAACTCTCAAAGTCATATTGACCATTTGCGTCTTTTGGAGTCTTGACCCGGTCTACAAAATAGTTATCCGTTGCGATTGCGTGGGGCCGCAGTCCGCAGGCCATCAGCTGGGCAGACAGGCGGTGGGAAAAGGTGGTCTTTCCCGAGGAGGAGGGACCAGCGATCATAACAAATCGGATGTCCTTTCGCCGGGCGATGGTCTCCGCAATATCACCGATCCGCTTTTCCATCATGGCCTCCTGGGCCAGAATGATCTGGGTGGCGTTGCCTTCGCAGATGGCCTCATTCAGGTCGGCTACATTGGAGATGTTCAGAGCCCGGGATTTCTGCTCTCCATCATAGAGAGTCTGAAAGACTTTGATGGAGGGCTGGAAGGGAGCCAGCTGATCCGGATGGGCGGAGTCGGGCAGGCGAAGGACAAAACCACAGTCGAAGAGCTCAAGCTTGAATATAGTCAAATACCCTGTGTCCGGGACCATATAGCCGTAGAAGTAGTCCCGGAAGCCGTCCAGGGAGTAGTAGTTCACATGAGAACTGACCCGACAGCTGAGCAGTTTTGCCTTGTCCTGGAGCTTGCGGGCCCGGAACATGGCGACTGCGTCATCTGTGGGGATGGAGTGCTTCTCAATGGGCAGACGCTGGGAGGAGAGCTCTCTCATGCGCCCCTCCACCCGGTCCAGAAGCCCCTGGTCCAACTGAAAAGAACCCTTGGCGCTGATGAACAGGGAGTGGCTGAGAGAGTACTCCACACAGATACGCTCAATGTGATCATTCCCCACGATATCATAAAATGCTTTGAGCATAAGGAAAATAGCGCTGCGCTCATAAGTCTGCATGCCGGGCTTGTCCTGGATGGTGAGCAGCTTCAGGGCACAGTCCCGGTCCAGGGGTTTTGTCAGCTCACAAAGCTTTCCCTCCCGCTCCACCAGCAAAATGTCGCTGGAGTAGGACGGCTGAAAATCCCGGGCGATGACTTGGTAGGAAGTGCCCGCGGGATAGCTGCGGGAGATCCCGTCTACAGATACGGTATAGGTGGTTTTCACATTCATCCCTCCTTTTGGATGATGCAGGTCTTTGGATCGTTTTTAGTATAGCAGAAAGAAGCACAAGAAAAAATAGGGTTGCTTCTTTGCAAATGGAATTTTACGGTTTGTTCAAAAATGCGGGGGAGGAAGGCGGCATGAGCCCCTGCCCGGGGCAGAATAGGGGCGTGGATACAGAGCGGTCTGTACTTGACTTTCTCGATATTCGAGGTATAATGAAAATGGAAAACTCGATATTCGAGAAAGGGGGGCGGGGAGATGCCCAGAGAGAAATTCAAGACCCTCACCGAGCAGATGTTTTATATCCTGCTGTGCCTGCGCCGGGAGTGCCGTGGGGTGGATATCCTGGAGACGGTGCGCGCCACCACCGCCGGACGGGTGACCATCGGTTCTGGGACCCTCTACGACCTGCTGGACCAGTTTTTGGCCGAGGGGATGATTCGGGAGACCAGGGTGGAGGGCCGCAGCCGCAGCTATCTCATTACAGACAAGGGCCGGGAGCTGCTGGGCAGGGAGTACCGCCGCATCCGCTGCCAGGCCGCCGACTATGACCGGGTGCTGAGAGAGGAGGGGGCGGGATGAGGAAGGTCAAACGGGTCTTCACCAATTTCTCCTTCTACGATCCCCAGACCATCCAGAAAAAGCTGGAGGAGATGGCCGCCAGGGGCTGGATGATCCGCAAGGCGGATAATCTGTTCTGGACCTATGAGAGGATGGAACCCCAAAAGCTCCGCTTCGCCGTGACCTACTTCCCCGGAGCCTCGGAGTTTGACCCCCGGCCCAGCGAGAAGCAGCTGGACAAGGAGGCCTTCTGCGCCCAGGATGGGTGGGAGCTGGTGCTCCGGTGGGACGCCATACAGATCTTCTATACAGACCGTGAGAACGCCGTTCCCATCGACACCGACCCGGTGCCCCAGGTGGAGAACATTCACCGGGTCATGAAGAAAAAGGTGCTGTTTACCCAGCTGTTTACCGCCGTCCTTATAGTGTTGCAGATGTACCTTCAGTACGGCCAGCTCAGGCGAGACCCAGCAGACTACCTGTCCAGTTCCTTTTACATCTTCTCCCTGCCTCTGGGGGTGCTGCTGTTTCTGGCCGCTGTCCATGAGGTATGGGTCTGCTTCCGTTGGCACGCCAGGGCAAGGCGGGCGGCAGAGGACGGGATCTTTCTGCCGGTGAAGTCCAGCTGGTGGTGGAGCTGGGGGCTGGTGCTCCTGTCTGCCCTGTTTCTGGTACTGGCCGTCTCGGGTACCAGTCTGCGCCTTCTCTATCTGGTCTGCTGGCTGGTGATGATGGGGGCAATCTACGCCCTGGCCAACCGGCTGATGGGGTGGATGAAGAAAAAAGGGGCGCCCCGGCTGGTGAATCTGGGGGCGAGCAGCCTGCTCATTATGGCCCTCACCTTTGTGGGGGTGGCCGGAGTCGTGGCGGCCGCCCTGGGTGGCTGGCTCCCCCTGGGAGAGGACAGTCAGCCGGTGGGCCAGTATGATTGGGATGGGCTGACCATGGACATCTACGACGACCCTCTGCCCCTTACTGTGGAGGACCTGGTGGAGGTAGACGCCCGTTGGTCCAGACAGGCCCGGGTGCAGGAGAGCTTCCTAGTGCGGTATGGGGAGTACCGCCAGGATCTGCTGTATGGGCAGGAGCTCCGTGGGTACGAGCTGAGCTATGAGATCACCGATGTAAAACTCCCCATCCTCTATGAATTTTTGAAAAACAGCCTGATCGACCAGCACCGGGACGAGGTCCACGACGACTTTGTCTTTGTGGACCACTACGAGGCGGTGGACCCCGCCCCCTGGGGGGCATTGGAAGCCTGGCAGCTCCACTGGAGCGATGGGGTGCTGAATACCTATCTGGTCTGTTGGGAAAACCGAATTGTGGAGATCAAATTTTACTGGGCGCCAACACGGGCGCAGATCCAAACTGCCGGGGAAATCCTGCAGAATACAAGGCTTGCCTGAGAACTGAAAACGCCGCCGTTTCTTTAGAAGCGGCGGCGTTGTGCTACGGTGAAGCCGGGGACTTAAAAGGTGAATTCGCAGTGGTCGTAGCTGTTAATGATGGTGGTATCCCCGCGGATGGTCTTTTGGGGGATATGAACTCCGTAAGTCTGATGGATGTGGCCATGGAGGAAGTACTTTGGCTTATATTTTTCCAGCAGCTCCACAAAGCAGTCGAAACCCCGGTGAGAGAGATTGTCGAAGTCGTTGATGTGCCGGGCGGGAGCGTGCGTGACCAGAATGTCAAAACCTCCGTATTTGCGCAGCTGAAACCACAGCCGACGGATGCGGCGTCGCATCTGTCCCTCGGTGTACATATACTTCCCGTCCCGGTAGCGGTAGGAGCCGCCCAGTCCCAGAATACGAACCCCTTGGTAGACATAAATCATATCATCGATACAGGTGCATCCCCCGGGAGGTGCCTGGTCATAGCCTTCGTCGTGGTTGCCGTGGACATAGAGCACCGGCTTGTTGGACATGGTGACCAGAAACTCCAGATACTCCCGGTGAAGGTCTCCGCAGGCCAGGATCAGATCAAAGCAATCCAGCTTGCCCGGGGTGTAGTAATCAAAGTAGTACTTGGCGGTCACATCAGAGATGGCCAAAATCCTCATGGCATCACCGCTTATCCTTTGAGGCGGCTTCCACTCCCACCATGTCCACTGTAGCCTTGCCGGTTTCGTTCAGTTGGTCATAGTCGGGGATGGAGCCTACAATATTTTCTGCCAGCCAGTCCATACCGATGATCTGCTCCGGCGTCAGATCTCCATCCAGCACCTTTCCGCCCTGGGCATAGAGCTTGCCCCGGAAGGGATAGTAGAGGTCGGCGCGGATGCTGTTCTGCAGCAGTTCAGCCAGCTTCTGGGTGCTGGGAGGTACCTTGTCAGTGCAATGGAGAGCCACCACGCCGGCGGACATGCCCCAGTAATAGTTCAGGGCCTTTCCGCTCTCCTCATATTCCGCCTGGAAGGATTTGTCCCGAATGAGTCGCAGCATAGCCTCGTAGTACACGCCCCACTGCCATACGGGAGCGGCCAGGATCACCCGGTCTTCTTCGGAGATAAGGGACAGACCAAAACTGGTCCAGCTCCGGTCTCCTCTTCTGGCCAGATCCCGGGAAGAAATGAGGCGGATGTTCCGGTCGGTGAGCCGCCGGATAGCAGCCTCGGCGCCTCCCACAGTGGACCACTCCAAATAAACCTTGGTGCGTGGGTTAACCATTTGTACACCAAGAGCGAAGGCGTTGATGCCGGCGATCTGGCCGTAAATGGGGTAATCGCACAGATAACCCACACTGTCCACACCTGCCAGGCTGCCCGCAATGGCGCCGATGATAAATTTTGCCTCATACATCCGGGCGTAGTAGGTTCGAATGTACCGGTGAGATTTGTTGAGGGAGCAGTTGAGAATGGTGATTTTAGGCTGTTCCACCGCTGCCCGGAGGGAGGCGGGCAGAAGGCGGGGAGAGGTGGTGAAAATGACGGTATTGCCGTCGGCGATGGCCTGCTGAATGACGGCAAAGGGATCGGACTCCAGAGCATTGAAGTAGGCGGTGGTCTGAATGGAGTCCCCAAACACCCGCTGGACATGGAGCCGTCCCTGTTCGTGGCTGTTGGTCCAACCGGACTCTGTAGGGGTCTTGTCGTGAATAAAAGCTACCCGCATGGGCCCCTTTTCTCCGGGAAAAAACATTTTGGAAAGCAAGCTGGTCTTTTTCTCCTCAGGGGCCAGCTTTACATCAATGGGGTCTTCCTCCTGTTGAAGAACGATCTCCTCCCAGACCTTGGACACCAGGCGGCTGATTTCGGAAGGAGTCTTGCTGCGCAGGGCCTGGTAGCCGTAAACCTGGATCACGGCCAGCATAGCGTCACCCACGGTGGAGGAGAGCTGTTTTCCACCGTGGGCTTCGTAGGCCCGACGGAAGGAATAGTAAGCTGCGGCAAAGTCCCGCCGGTCGTCCTCGGTCCAGGGTTCGTCTGGGTCCTTGCCCATCAGCTGCTGGAGCTGAAGGCAGCTGCCCGGTTTGGAAAACTCCACATAGTTGATGCGGCTGAGACGGAAAAACTCGATCAGCTCGTAATAGAGCTCTACCTCCCGAGTCCCGCTGTGTTCGGGGAGAATGCGGATCACATTGGCGCCGACCACATCCCCGTCGAAGAATTTCAGTACGCTGACCCGCTTGTTGCCCTCCTGGACATAGTAGCGGTTCATGTACTCATAGACCTTGATGGGATCCCGGATTCCCTCCTCCACATGGGCCTGACACAGGGCCTGCCACTTGGAGGCAAACTCCGAGTCCTCCTCCAGAAGAGGCATAAAGTTCCGGGCAAAGGCGTTGGTCCGCACGCCGGTACAGGTGCCGACCACGAACTCCAGAGGGATCTGGAGCTGTCCCAGATCGACCCCTCGGTTCAGCCGGTCTCTGGATACAAAGTCATCCAGAACGGGAAGATAGGGATATTCTCCCCGGGAGGTGCAGGCCCGAAATTCCTTTTGGGCGCGGCGCTGGGCTTCCTTATAATAAAGATTGGGCATGATCGGTCTCCTTTCCTGCTCCCGTTTTTTGGGAGCAGCTTCTCATGCTGGATGAGAAATCATGTGCTTTCCGCTTGGTTTCCTGTGGTATCTATGCTATACTGAAAACAGATATCACAATCCGGTCAGGAGGAAGACAGATGGGGGACTTTTCATTTTCCATCTTTCCCAATGAAAATTTTCTGGATCTGCGTATCTATCAGTACGGATATGAGCAGTGCGAATCTTTGCACTCCTTTGGGCCCTTCATCCGCAACCACTACCTGTTCCACTATGTCATTTCGGGGCGCGGCTGTCTGGATGCCACAGGGGAGGATGGAGTGACTACCCGTCGGTATGAGCTTCAGACCGGGCAGGGATTTCTGATCTGTCCCGGCCTTATCAATACCTATTTTGCCGACGAGACTGATCCGTGGAAGTATGTGTGGATCGAGTTTGACGGACTGCATGCCTCAGAGTCCCTGCGGTATGCGGGCCTTACCGCAGCCCAGCCCGTCTATCAGGCGGACGAGGAGGAGAAGAGCGCCCAGGTGAGGGACCTGATGCTCTACATCGCCGAGCACTCGGACGCCTCGCCTCTGCATCTCATCGGCTACCTCTATCTCTTTGTGGACGCTCTGATGCAGTCCTCCTCCACTCGGCTCAGCGCCCAGGGGAACCAGCTCAAGGACTTTTATATTCAGGAGGCGGTCAACTATATTGAGCAAAACTATCAGCGCAATCTCACCGTGGAGGAAGTGGCTGATGCCTGCCGACTGAACCGCAGTTATTTCAGCAAGCTGTTCAAGGATAATATGGGCTGTCCGCCCCAGGAGTTTCTCATTGGGGTGCGTCTGGCCAAGGCTGCGGAGCTGATGTGCAGCAGCGATGTCCAGATCAGTGAGATCGCCGTCCGGTGCGGCTATTCCAACCAGTTTCACTTTTCCCGGGCATTTAAAAAACATTACGGGACCCCGCCCCAGAAGTGGCGGGCGCAAAACAGAAGACCTTCCCTGCCGGGAGGAAAAAATGAGGGCTGACCGCAGAATCTGTGGCCAGTCCTCGCTTTATTCTGCCTTCAGCCACAGACGCAGGCTCTGGTACTCTCTCAGCATGGGCAGGGGGAAGCCTGCCTCCATCAAGACATCGCCGGGCCAGAGTTCCTCCCCGCCTGTCACCCGGTACTGCTTTTCGGGATCCAGGCCCTTCAGCCGCAGGCACCGGAAGGGCGGACCGGCGTGGACCTGGCCGGAGACAACGCACAGCAGAGCCTCCCGCCGGTCCTGAGATACATGGAGCCAGGCGGTGGGAGCACCATCGGGGGAGGGCGGTGACAGACGATAGTAGTCACCGGACTGAATTAACTGGTAGCTCTCCCGGTAATCCCGAATTTGGTGCCGCACCAGATTTTTTTCTTCCTCGGGCAGTGTGCCCAGATCCATCTCATAACCGAAGGTGCCAGACATAGCCACCGTGCCACGGGTCTCCAGAGGGACGCTCCGGCCGGTCTGCTCATTGGGAACGGCGGAGACATGGGCCCCCATGGTGGAGGGGGGATAGGCAAAGGAGGTGCCATACTGGATCCGCAGCCGATCGATGGCGTCGGTGTTGTCGCTGCACCAGATCTGTGGGGTGTAGTAGAGCATACCCATGTCAAAGCGCCCGCCGCCGCCGGAGCAGCCCTCGATGAGGGTGCCGGGGCTCATTGCTCTTACCCGCTCCAGAAGGTCGTATACCCCCAGTACATAGCGGTGGTAGACCTCTCCCTGACGCTCACTAGGCAGGGCAGCGGACCAGACCTGAGTCAGAGCCCGGTTCATATCCCACTTCAGATAGGAGATGTGGGCAGTTTTTAATAGCTTTTCCAGGGCTTGGGCGACATATTCCCGGACCTCCGGGCGGGTGTAATCCAGAACCAACTGGCAGCGGCCACGAGTATGGGGGCGGCTGGGGGGGTTCAAGGCCCAATCCGGATGCTTTTGATAGAGCTGGCTGTCCTCGCTGACCATCTCCGGTTCGATCCACAGACCAAACTCCATGCCCAGAGCGTTGATCTCCGTGGCTAGGGCACCTAGACCGCCGGGGAGTTTTTTCTCGTTGGCCCACCAATCTCCCAGACTGCTGGAGTCGTCATCGCGGTGACCGAACCAACCGTCGTCCAGTACAAAAAGTTCTACCCCCAGATTGGCGGCCTCCCGGGCCAGACGAAGGAGCTTGGGGGTGTCAAAGTCGAAATAAGCGGCCTCCCAGCTGTTGACCAGCACCGGCTTGCGCCTGTCCCGCCACACATCCCGGAGCAGGTGTTCCCGGACAGCCCGATGGAACTGTCGGCTCATCTGGCCAAATCCCCGGGGAGAGCAAATCATAGCTGCCTCCGGTGTGGTAAAGACCTCGCCGGGCTCCAGGGTCCAGCAGAAGTGGAAGGGATGAATTCCCAAAGTAAGGCGGGCATCCTCAAACTGGGCCCGCTCCACCGCGGCCTCAAAGTTTCCGCTGTACACCAGAGCGGCCCCATAGCAGGTGCCGTGGTCCTCATCGGCGCTGGGCTCGCACAGCATGATAAATGGGTTGTGCTGGTGGCTGGAAATACCGCGGATGCTGCCCACCGACTGAATACCGGGGCGCAGAGGTGTGCGGTTCAGTCCCCGTTCCTTCACATGGCCGCCGTCAAAGGTGATGAAATCCAGCTGGGCGCTGGGGAAGTCCAGACATAGGGAGGCGGCTCGGCGCAGACGCACCGGCTTGCCGCCACGGTTTGTGATCCGCACCGCTCTGGTGATAAGGTCACAATCCTCAAATACGCCATAGAGCATCTCCACCCGGACCTGGGCCACCGCATCCTCCAGTGTGATGACCAGCGTTTCCGCCTGATCCTCCGGGGCAAAGAAGGATGGTAACCCTTCCAAAGCGTATTTTCCTCGCTCCTGTTGGGAGCCTGTATACCGCAGGTCGGCCACATGGCTGCCGTCGGAGAGTTCCAACTCCAGAGAGGGCAGACGGAAATCGCCCGCTCCCGACCCTGAATATTCCTGGGGCAGGGTATCCAGGGAATAGGTGCGGTCATTTCCTGCTTCATTGGGATTTGGGGAAAACCCCCGGTCAGCATATCGGATCAGCCGGGAAAGGTCTCCTTCCCGAATCTTGGGACCATAATAGGTGTGAAGAAGCAGACCATTTTGATCCGCTTTCATCTGGTAGGTGGTATTGCAGGTCTGTAAGGTAAAAATCCGCTTGGTTTCGTCTTGGATAATCATAAAAGACTCCTCGAAAAGAAAAATCGATTGATCGTGCAGTAGGGCAAAATTCAGCACACCCATTCTAAGCGATATCCCGTTTAGATGCAAGAGAGCGCACCAAATTTTACAAAAAACGGCAGCCCCGGCAGGACGGCGGAAAACCAGTGCAGAGGCTGTCGTTGTGAGATCAGATAGAATTTACTTTCCGCCGGTATTGGCGATACCCTCGATGAACTGACGCTGGAAGATCATATACAGGATCACCATGGGCAGCATGGCCAGCAGGCTGCCCGCCATCAGTACGGGGAAGTTGGTGGAGAACTGACCGCGCAGGGTGGCAAGACCGGAGGACAGGGTCATCATGTTCAGGTCGGAGTTGACCACCAGGGGCCACATCAGGTCGCCGTAAGCAAACACGGCGGTGAAGATGGTCAGGGCGGCCACCGAGGTGCCGGTGAGGGGGAACATGACCTTCACAAAGGTCTCAAACTGGTTGCACCCGTCCAGGCAGGCGGCCTCGGCGATCTCGTTGGGGATGCCCATGTAGGTCTGCCGCAGGAAGAAGGTGCCGAAGGCGGAGACGATGCCCGGGAACACCAGGGCAAAGATGGTGTTGGCCATGCCCAGCTTGGCAACCATCTGATACTGGGGCAGAATGAAGATCTGAGAGGGCAGGGACATCTGCACCAGGATCAG
>CALWOR010000028.1 GCA_944383205.1 uncultured Oscillospiraceae bacterium
CAGCACATCACCATCACCTCCTCCACCAACATGTCCAAGGAGGACATCGACAAGGCCGTCAAGGAGGCCGAGCAGTTTGCCGCCGAGGACGCCAAGCGCAAGGAAGAGGTGGACATCCGCAACAACGGTGACCAGATGGTCTATCAGACCGAGAAGACTCTGGAGGATATGGGCGACAAGATCCCCGCCGAGGACAAGAGCAAGGTGGAGGGCGCCCTCAATCACCTGAAGGAGACCCTGAAGGGCACTGACAGCCAGGCCATCAAGGAGGCCACTGAGGCCCTGACCAAAGCCTTCTATGCCGTCAGTGAGAAGCTGTACGGCCAGGCCGGTCAGGCTGCCGGCGGGGCTGGTCCCGACATGGGCGGCGCCAATTTCGGCGGTCAGCAGCAGAGCGGCGGAAACGCCGGCCCTGATGTGGTGGATGCCGACTACGAGGTTGTGGACGACGACAAGAAGTAAGAAAAATATGAGACGCATAGGCGGGGCTCTGCCCCGCCTGTGTGGCGTCTTTTCCCTGCCATTAGAATTTGCGATTAGGAATGGGAGACTGAGGTGTCCGGCTCCGCCGGGAGAGAGCCCATCTCTCTGCCATCAGGCGGATTGTGCAATTCCTAATTCCTAACTCATCATTCCTAATTTATAAAGTTGGTGAACCATATGCCAGAACAGAAACGAGATTACTACGAGGTCCTGGGTGTCTCCAAGACTGCCTCGGAGGAAGAAATCAAAAAAGCGTACCGCAAGCTTGCCAAGCAGAACCATCCCGATCTGCACCCCGGCGACAAGGAGGCAGAGGAGCGCTTCAAGGAGATCAACGAGGCCTACGGCATCCTGTCCGACCCGGAAAAGAAGTCCCGGTATGACCAGTTCGGTCACGCCGGGGTGGATCCCAACTTCGGGGCCGGCGGCGGAGGCTTCGGGGGCTTCGATATGGGTGATATCGACCTGGGCGACATTTTTGGCTCTTTCTTTGGCGGCGGCTTTGGAGGAGGCTTCGGCGGCGGCTCCGCCCGGCGCAACGGCCCTCAGAAGGGGGAGAGCCTGCGGGCCAATCTTGCCATTACCTTTGAAGAGGCTGCCTTCGGCTGTACCAAGGAGATCGACCTCACCCGCACCGAGACCTGTGAGGCCTGCCATGGCTCCGGCTGTGAGGCGGGTACCACGGCGGAGACCTGTCCCGACTGCCGGGGCACCGGCACAGTGCGGGTGCAGCGCGGGGGCGGAGGGTTTTCCTTCTCCACTACCACCACCTGTCCCAAGTGCCGGGGCACGGGCAAGATCATCCACAGCCCCTGTAAGGCCTGCGGCGGCGCAGGCAGCGTGAGAAAGAAGAAGAGAGTGTCTGTGACCATTCCCGCCGGTATCGATGATGGTCAGGCTGTCTCCCTAAGGGGACAGGGCAACGCCGGACAAAACGGCGGACCTGCCGGCGATTTGCTGGTTGGCATCCGCATCAAGCCTCACGACCTGTTCCAGCGTGACGGTACCACCGTGCTTTATGAGCACAAGGTATCCTTCTATCAGGCCGCCATGGGGGCCGAGCTGGAGATCCCCACCATCGACGGCAAGGTCAAGTGGACCCTGCCCGCCGGGACCCAGCCCGGGACCACCTTCCGCCTGCGGGGCAAGGGAATTCCCGAGCTTCGGGGCCGGGGCCGGGGTGACCAGTATGTGACGGTGCGGGTGCAGGTGCCCACCTCTTTGAACGCCGAGCAGAAGGAGGCCCTCAATGCCTTTGGTGCCGCCATGGGCGAAACAGTGCCGGAAGAGGGCGGGATTAAGAGTTTTTTTGAGAAGAAGAAAAAGAAAAAATAATACGCCTGTGTACACAGTCCCAAGCAGCCGTCTCTAGACGGCTGCTTTTGTGTTGCGGAGCGCAGTCGAACAAAACTTTATCAGTGTACATGAACATCTGAACGGAATATTAAGAGTATGTTACTTGACTTTTTTGATTTGCAGTCCTATTCTGTAACGGTTCCAATCAGGTGCCAATCAGGTGCAATGAAAATAGATTGGGCGAGGAGGGGTTGTTATGGAAACATATGAAATATTTCGGGACCTTGCCATTATCCTGGTGGCGGCAAAATTCTGTGGACTTGCGGCCAGGCAGCTGCATATGCCCAGTGTGGTGGGCAATATCATTGCCGGTTTGCTGGTGGGGCCGTGTATTTTGAATTTGGTTCAGCCCTCGGACTTTTTAAGCCAGATGGCTGAGATCGGCGTGGTGCTGTTGATGTTTACAGCAGGGCTGGAATCTGATACGAAGGAGATTATTCGAAGCGGCCCTAAGGCGTTGATGGTGGCCGCATCCGGTGTGATTCTGCCCCTGGTGGCGGGTACTGCGCTGTTTCTTTTCTTTTACGGTCGAGCAGATACCCAGAGAAACCTCTTTTATGAGGCGCTCTTTATCGGCTGTATTCTGACGGCGACCTCTGTCTCCATCACGGTAGAGGCCCTTCGGGAACTGGGGCACCTGAAGGGAAAGGTGGGCACTACCATTATGTCCGCCGCCATCATTGACGATGTGCTGGGTATCATCGTTTTGACCTTGATCAGCGGGCTGAAGGACCCTGATACTTCCATTTTGGGAGTCGCTTTGAACACCCTGGCATTTTTTTTGTTCTCCGGTGTGGTGGGATATCTGATTTACCGGGTCTTCCAGTGGATAGATGCCCGCCATCCCCATACCAGAAGAGTTCCCATTCTGGCCCTGGCATTTTGTATGGCCATGTCATATGTAGCGGAAGAGTTTTTCGGTATCGCGGATATTACCGGCGCCTATCTGGCAGGACTGGTGCTGTCTAATCTTCACGACGCCCCCTATATCGAGCGGAAGATGGACATCAACTCCTATATCATTTTTGGCCCGCTGTTTTTTGCCTCCATCGGTCTGAGCACTGATGTGGGGGAGATGGATACCAAACTGATGCTCTTTACGCTTGTGTTTGTGGTTGTGGCCCTTCTGTCCAAGATCGTGGGCTGCGGCGGCATGGCCCGGCTGTGCGGCTTCAACAACGGAGAAGCTCTGAAGATCGGCGTGGGTATGATGAACCGGGGAGAGGTAGCCCTGATTGTGGCCCAGAAAGGGCTGGCGCTGGGTTTGCTGAACTCCATGTTCTTTACCAGTGTGATCATTTTGATCCTGATTTCGGCTATTGTGACTCCGGTGGTATTGAAGCTGCTCTACCAGCGGGATGAGAAAAAAGGAATTGTGGAAGCATGAAAAACGGCGTCCGGGCCATATGGTCCGGACGCCGTTTGTTCAGAGTTCTTTTCGGGAGGGGTCAGGACCTACAATAGGCCGGAATTCCGGCTCCGGGTCCATTTTTTCTTTAGTACCCACGCAGCGGTTGATGGGGGTGCCCATGAGATGGAACTTCTCCTCATAGTCGGTCATGACGCCGTTGATCCCGTTGTCGTGGAGGTCACGGGTGACCTGGGACAGGGCGTAGCCCGCCTTTGGAAACTGGAACAGGGACCACTCGAACAGGTCGTGGTTGTCCGATTTGAAGTGGATCTGTCCCCCCTCCCGGAGAATGCCCCGGTAAAGGACCAGAAACTGGGGGTGGGTCAGGCGGCGGCGTGCATGTTTCAAACCGGGCCAGGGGTCGCAGAAGTTGATGTACATCAGATCTACCTCGTCGGGGGCGAAGTAGTCCCGGAGGAGGGCGGCGTCGCCGTCAATAAAGAAAATGTTGGTGAGTCCCTTTTCCATGGAGCGCTCCATGGCGATGACCATGGCGTCGGGGACTCGCTCCAGAGCGATGTACAGTACATCAGGGTTCTGCTGGGCAGTCTCGGCGGAAAAACGGCCCTTGCCGCAGCCGATCTCCAATCGCAGCTCCCGGGCATCGGGTTTTAAATCCCGCCAGTGCCCCCGGTACTGGGCAGGATCGTCGATCAGATACCGGGCGCAGCGCTCCATGCGGGGAACCAGGTTGGGCTTTTTTCTCATTCTCATGGGAGTATGACACCTCTCAGGTAAATTCTCGTATTGGTTTGCGGAAAAAGCGGCCCCTTGCTCGGAAGGGGCCGCAAAATCACTTGGGCTGGAAGGGCTCCACGCCGCACTGTTCGGGGAAGTACACCTGATACCAGATGAGGAAGGACAGCACCGTGTAGAGCTTGCGGTGGGTTTTGGCCTTGCCGGTGTAGTGCTGCTCCAGCAGGTCCAGCAGGTACTTCTGGTCGAAGAACTCGGAGACATAGTCCTGGCTCAGCAGGTCCTTGGCCCAGTTATAGTACTTCTCCTCCCGCAGCCACTGGATGAAGGGGACGGGGAAGCCCACCTTGGGGCGGTGGATCCACTCGTCGGGGAGCATGGGCTCGGCGGCCACTCGGAGGGGGTACTTGGTGGTGGATTTGCCCCGCATCTTCTGATCGCTGGGGATGGCCCGGGCCACCTTCCATACCTCCCGGTCCAGATAAGGGACCCGGAGCTCCAGGGAGTTGGCCATGGTCATCCGATCGGCCTTCCGGAGGATGTCCAGGGGCTGCCACAGATGGAGGTCCAGGTACTGCTTTTTGATGAGGTCGTCCTGATTTTTCACCTTGGCGTAGTAGGGGGCGGTGATGTCCCGGAAGGTGCGCTCGCTGCGGTACTTGGGCTTCAGCACCCGCTGGGCCTCTTCATTATTAAAGATGAAGGCCTGGCCCACAAAGGTGTCCTCCACCCGCTGGGCGGCGGAGGTAAGAAAGCCCTGGCCGTGGAAATAGGGTAGCTTGGACACCCCGGCGGCCACCACCTTGCGGATGGGCATGGGGAGCTTGCGGTAAGCCCGGTAGGGCTTGGTGGTGTGGTAGGTGATATAGCCCCCGAAAAGCTCATCCGACCCTTCGCCGGAGAGGACCACCTTCACATCCTGAGCCGCCAGCTTGGAGAGAAAGTACAGAGGGACGGTGGACAGGTTTGCATTGGGCTCATCGGCGTAATATTGGATGGTGGGCAGAATGTCAAAGAATTCCTGGGCGGAGATGGACTTGGAGATGTTCTTGAGGCCCAGCTCCTTGCACAGAGCCTTGGCCTCTCCCGTTTCATCAAAGCCCTCCCGGTCAAAGCCCACGGAATAAGTCTTGTCCGGGCGGGACAGGGCGGTGATGACGCTGGAATCGATGCCGCCGGACAGGAAGGCACCCACCTCCACATCGCTGATCTGGTGAGCGTCCACCGACTCAGTGACTACCTGACGGATCTGCTCCGCCCGCTCGGCCAGGGGCATGTTTTCCGGTTCAAAGGAGAAGGTGTGGTAGGCGGAAATGTCCAGAGCGCCGCCGCGATAGATCAGCTGGTGGCCGGGGAGCAGACGGAACACGCCCTTGAGGAAGGACTCGTCCAGGGCGGAGTACTGGAAGGTGAGGTAGAATTTCAGTGCCTCGGGGTTCAGTTCCTTTTTGAAATCAGGGTGGGGCAGGAAGCTTTTCAGCTCGGAGCCGAAGAAGAAGGTATCCCCCATCTGGGCATAATAGAAGGGCTTGATGCCGAAGGGGTCCCGGGCGCCGTAGAGCTCCTTTTTCTCCTTGTCCCAAATGACAAAGGCGAACATCCCCCGCAGCCGCTTGGTAAACTCCGGGCCGAACTGCTCATAGCCCTGGAGGATGACCTCGGTATCGGAATTGGTAAGGAAGGTCCGCCCGGCGGCGATCAGTTCCTCACGGAGCTGCTGGAAATTATAGACCTCGCCATTATAGGCCAGGACCAGCTTGCCGTCCTGGCTGACCATGGGCTGATGGCCGCCTGCCAGGTCGATGATGGACAGACGGCGGTGGGCGATGGCGCATTGCTCGTCCACATAAAAGCCCTCGTCGTCGGGGCCGCGGTGGCGGATCATGTCCGCCATGGCCTTCAGAGCCCCCTGGTCAGGGGCGGAACGGGAGACAAAACCGGTAATGCCGCACATAGGGAAACCTCCAGTTGCTGAATGTAAAAATTCATGATATAGTATAAGCTGAAAATTGGGGGATGTCAATTTAACAAACCATGAAGAAACGAAGAAAGTGCCGGAAAAGATTCGGCGTTTTTGGAAAAACTGTATGAATCAATCGAATTGACGGAGGAAATCAAATGGACCAGAAGGTTATGTACGCACTGAGCTACGGACTGTTCGTTCTGTCCGCCCGCCGGGGGGAGAAGGACAACGGCTGTATCACCAACACCGCCATCCAGGTGACATCAGAGCCCAACCGCATTGCCATTGCGGTAAACAAAGCCAACTACACCCACGACATGGTGAAGGAGACGGGGAAGTTCACCGTTTCCGTGATCTCTCAGCAGGCCAAGTTTGACCTGTTCCAGCGATTCGGCTTCCAGTCGGGCCGGGATGTGGACAAGCTGGCCGATTTTCAGGAGCACATCGCCCGGGACAATAACGGCGTGGTCTATGTGACCCAGGGCACGAATGCCTGGCTCTCCTGTCAGGTGGTGTCCACTATGGATCTGGGCACCCACACCCTGTTTGTGGCCGATGTGCTGGACGGCGGCGTTCTCTCTCAAGAGCCCAGCGCCACCTACGCCTACTATCAGAGCAATATCAAGCCCAAGCCTGCCGCCCCCGCCGGGGAGAACGGCAAGAAGCGCTGGGTCTGCACCGTGTGCGGCTATGTGTATGAAGGAGAGGAACTGCCCGCCGACTTCATCTGCCCCCTGTGCAAGCACCCCGCCTCTGATTTTGAGCTGCTGAAATGAAACGAGTGAGCGCCGGAGGAGCAACCTCCGGCGCTTCTTTGCGTCTTAAGAAGAAAGAGGGATTGTATTGTCCCCCAAAATCCATTAAAATGGAGCAAAAACAGACGGAAAGGAGGGCTTTCGGTGGAGGACGGGAAGATCATCGACCTCTATTGGGCCCGGTCCCAACAGGCCATCGAGGCCAGTCAGGAGAAGTACGGGGCCTACTGCCATACCATTGCCAGACGGATCCTGGAGCAGGAGGAAGATGCGGAGGAGTGCGTCAACGACACCTGGCTCCACGCCTGGAACGCCATGCCTCCCCAGCGGCCAAACATTCTCTCCGCCTTCTTCGGAAAGCTCACCCGAAACCTGTCCCTGGACCGGTGGCGCAGGGCCAGGGCGGCCAAGCGGGGGGGCAATCAGGTGGAGATCGCCCTCCATGAGCTGGAGGACTGCCTGCCTGACCGGCACAGCCCGGACGAGGCTCTGGAGGCCCGGGAGACGGCGGCTGTTATCTCTGCCTTTCTCCGGCGGCAGGAGGAAAATGACCGCAAGCTCTTCATCCGCCGGTACTTCCACCTGGAGAGCCTGGAGGAGCTGCGGGTGGAGTTTTCCATGACCGAGGGCCAGGTGAAGTCCAGACTCCACAGAATGCGGAAAAAGCTGAAAGCGGAGCTGGAGCGGGAGGGGGTGGCCGTATGACACGGGAACATCTGCTGCAGGCCATGGGCCTTCTGGACGACGACCTGATCCGTGAGGCGGAGGAGCCGGTACGGAATGCGGGCGGAAAGCGGCACCTGGAGGCCTGGATCTCCCTGGCCGCTTGTCTGGCCATTGTGCTCACCATCGGCTACGGGATGATGATGGGAACGCCCGGCGGAAGCAACTCCACCAGCGGTGCCAGCCAGGAAGCCAGCGCCGGAGACAGTGAAAACGCCAGTAGCAGCGCCCCGACTTCCTCCGGGACGGCCGCCGCGGAGCCCGGAGAGGGGCAAAACGGCGACGGCTCCCCCAATATGAGTGATGAGATGCTCCTGGTGATCGTGCGCATGGATGGCATGGTCTACAGCTATTGCCACCGATATGAGGAGGACCGGGTATTGGACGCCCTGCCTGAGGGCTGCCGCAGCCTGGGTGAGGTGGGCGTCTACCGGGAAGGGGAAAACTGTGTCTATACCGACATGGGCGAGTTCCCCGGCTGCCCGCTGTGGATCGCCGGCGAGGGCTGGGACGGCCCGGTGTACCTGGAGACGCCGGAGGGCACCTATCTGGAGTGCGTCAAGAGTTAAAAGGGCAAAATCTAAATACAATATGTATAAAAAAGCCGGGGTCATACGGTTTGTATGGCCCCGGCTTGCTGCATGAAAGAAAATCAGGCGAGGCGGTCACAATAGAGGCATCTGGGTTGTGTTAAGGGTGAAAGGAGGTCGAGGGACGGATGCAGTGGAATTCACCGGCGGAGGCTGAGCGGTTTGTATTGGACTACGCCAACCCAATTTTGCGCCTGTGCGTGACCTACTCCCTCACCCGGGAGGACGCCCAGGACATCTGCCAGGAGATCTTTCTCAAACTTCTGGAACAGAAGAAGGAGTTTGCCGACCGGGAGCATGAGAAGGCCTACATTTTAAAAATGGCCATCAACGCCTGTAAAAATCAGCTGAAAAGCGCCGGGCGGCGGCGGGTGGTCCCCATGACGGAGGCGGAGTGCCTGCCTGCCCGGGAGGGGGAGGAAGGGGAGCTGATGGAGCTCATCCGGGCCCTGCCGGAGCACTACGGGGCGGTGGTGTACCTCTTTTACTACGAGGGGTACAGCCTGGACGAGATCGCCAGACTGTGCTCCTGTACCCCAGCGGCGGCCCGGAAGCGGCTGAGCCGAAGCAGAAAAATGCTGGCAAAAGAACTGGAGGTGGGATCATGAACCCCATGGAGGAGCACTTTGAAAAAATTCAGTTTACTCAAGAGGAACAGGAGATGTTGGCGGACCGGCTGCGCCGGGCGGCGGAACAGGAGAAAGCGATGACAGACAGTACGAAGAGGAAGGTAAAGAAAGTAAGCCGGGGCGTGGTGATCGGCCTGGCCGCCGCTCTTATTTTGACCGTGGGGGTCCTAGCGACGGCGGTGAACGGGACCTGGGGCGGCCTGTTCTCCTTCCGGCACTCGGAGGAACAGGCCCTGCTGGAGAAGCTGACCTATGAGATCGGAGAGACCAAGATGGTGGAGGGCTGGGAGGTCACCTTGAGCCGGTGTGCCGGGGATGAGAGGATGCTCTACATCTGGGTGGAGATGCGGGCCCCGGACAGCTTTGTCTATGAGCCCCCAGAGGACTATCTGGACCTGTACATGAAGTGGGACCTGATGGTGGAGAACAACCAGCAAAAATCTGGAAGTGGAACTTCCAAATTCACCTGGGATGAGGAGACAAGGACCATCACCTACTGCTCCGGCTGGCCTACCCGGGATTCGGTGGTGGGGGAGACGGCGGACATTGTTCTGGAACCCCTGAGATGGGACGGCTGGAACTGGGAGAAAGAGGAGTGGGATATGCGCCCCCTGTGGGATGGAGATATGGTGTTTGAGGATGTGGAGCTGAACTATCCCAATGAGACCATCCGTTTGACGCCTGATCTGGAGCTCCCCTATCTGGACGGCACCACAACCCTGACCCAGTTGGAGATATCCCCCTTCCGAGCCTTTGCCCGGGTGGAGGGGGGCTCCTGCTACCAGCACCACTGGGTCAACGACGGAGATGGCCTGCGTCGCAACTACGACGGTTCCCTGGACTGCCAAGGGGCTTTGACGGTGGAGCTCCATATGAAGGACGGGACGGTCATCGTGCCCCGGACGGCAGTGCTGTCCAGATGCCAGGACGGCTTTGAGACTGAGGACCACTCCTATGCCGGGGAGTGCTATGTGGAGCGGCGGATGGAATATGAGCCCATTCCGATTGACGGTATGCCCGACCGGATCATCGACCCAGCTCAGGTGGACTATGTGACCGTCTGCGGGGTGAACATCCCCATCAACGAGTAAAACAGAATACGGAAGGTATAAAGAATCCGGGACCATACAGCCTGTATGGTCCCGGACCTTGCTTTTAACGAAATTACTCGGTTTCTTCCTCCAGGGTGCGCACCTGGATCTCCAGCACCCGGCGGTGCTCCACCCGGGTGACGGTGACATCCAGGCCCTCGGCCTGGAAGTGGTCCCCCACCTCGGGGACCCGGCCCACCTGCTCCATGACCCAGCCGGAGACGGTGGCGGCGTCGCAGGTGCCCTTCACCTGGAACAGGTCGTACATGTCGTCCAGGTCGGCGGAGCAGGCGATAAGGTAGCTGCCGTCGGGCTGCTTCTGGAAGGTCTCGATGACCTCGTCGTGCTCATCCCAGATCTCGCCCACCAGCTCCTCCAGAATGTCCTCCAGAGTGGCAATGCCCTGGGTGCCGCCGTACTCGTCCACCACCACGGCCATGTGAGCCTTGTTCTTCTGGAGAATGCGGAGAAGCTCGGACACCTGGGTGTTGCCCGTGGTGTAGAAGACGGGGGATTTCAGGTTGGACACCATGGTCTCCCCCCGGTACCGGGCGGCGTAGAAGTCCTTTTCGTGGATGACGCCCACGATGTTGTCAATGGTCTCGTGATAGATGGGGATACGGGAGTAGCCGCTTTCCGCAAAGAGGGCGGCCACCTCCTCCATGGTGCTGTTTTCCTCGGCTGCCACCAGGTCCACCCGGGGGGTGAGGATCTCGGAGACCTCCAGATCGGTAAACTCAATGGCGTTGCGGATGAGATCGCTTTCATGCTCGTCCAGACCGCCCTCGGTCTCCGCCTGGTCCACCATGCCTACAAGCTCCTCCTCGGTGATGCCGTCGTCCTCGGTATTGCGGAAGACCACGCTGAGAAGCTTCTTCCACTGAGAGAAGAGAAAGTTGGCGGGGGTGAGCAGGATCATAAAGAGCTTCAGCAGGGGGGCGGAGAACATGGCGAACTGCTCCGGGTGCTCCTTTGCCAGGCTCTTGGGGGAGACCTCGCCGAAGATGAGGATCACGATGGTCAGAACCGTTGCGGATACCGCGGGGCCCCGCTGTTCGCCCACCAGCTTGATAAAGAGTACTGCGCCCACAGTGGTGGCCACATTGTTCACGATGTTGTTGCCGATGAGGATGGTGGACAGCAGCTTGTCATACTCCTCCGCCAGGGCCAGAGTCTTGGCAGCCCGGCGGCTGCCGTTGTCGGCCTTGTTTTTCATGCGGATGCGGTTGAGGGAGGTAAATGCGGTTTCAGTAGCGGAAAAGTAGGCGGACATAGCCACCAGGATCACCAGGGCGATAAGCATTCCGATACTGGCACTGTCAAGCTCCATAAGGAAACGATCAACTCCATTTATCATTATATTTTGGGCAAAACTGGAAAATACTACATGTACAATGTGTATTTTAGTCAGGAGTATAGCATACCAGAGGAAGGAATGCAAATCTATTTTCCTTCTTTTAACGGAAATGTAACAAATATAAAAAGAAAATGCTTGACGAAGAGAAGAAACAGTGGTATAGTAGCCATACCTGTGAAAAGGGGCTTATTTGTCGTGCGCATTTTTACGGTGTTTGACGCCCGACCCCCTTCCCCGATTTGGGACACAGGGAGGCAAACAGAGCCGAGTCCTCACCGTGATCCCGGGTGCCCTTGCGCGCCCTTGGGCGCTGGATTCGGCAAAGAAACAGGCCGTGTCCGGCGTTTTCTTTTTGATCAAGAAAATTCCCGCGGATTCTGTGAAATTAAAAAGGAGGTGCCGACAAATGGCAGGTAAGGCCGGCGCTCGCATCAAGATCACCCTCCGGTGCTCTGAGTGCAAGCAGAGAAACTACAACACCATGAAGAACAAGAAGAATACCCCCGACCGTCTGGAGCTGAACAAGTATTGTCCCTTCTGCAGAAAGCACACTGTTCACAATGAGACGAAGTAATTTGTCCCAGAAGGCTGACATGAAAGAAGGGTAACAATGGCTGAGAACGAAAAGGTAGAGCAGGCCGTCCAGGCCAAGAAGGAAAAGAAAGCCGACAAAAAGTCTAAGCCCGGCTTCTTCACCCGCGCCGCCAAGTGGTTCAAGGACATGAAGAGCGAGCTGAAGAAGGTTCAGTGGCCCACCCGCAAGCAGACCATCAACAATACCCTGATCGTCATTGCCTGCGTTATTATTGTGGGTGTGTTCATCTGGCTGTTTGACTTTGTGGCTGGACAGGCTATCGAGCTGATCATCACGAAGCTGGGCTAAGGTGAAGCAGATGGCTGACAATGCGAATTGGTATGTGGTCCACACCTATTCCGGGTATGAGAATACGGTAAAGGCCACCATTGAGAAGTATGTTGAAAACCGCGGCATGCAGGATTTGATCCATGAGATCAGCATCCCGCTGGAGACCGTCACCGAGATCACCGACAACGGCCCCAAGGAAGTGGAACGCAAGGTCTTCCCCGGCTATGTGCTGGTGAAAATGGTGATGAACGACGAGACCTGGCATGTGGTGCGCAATATCCGCGGCGTCACCGGATTTTTGGGCGAGGGCAACAAGGCCATCCCCCTGTCCGACGCGGATGTGGCCGCCCTTGGGGTGGAAAAGCGGGAGATCGTGGTCAGCTATCAGCTGGGCGACACCGTGCGCATCACCGACGGCGCCCTGGAATCCTTCCTGGGCACTGTGGAAGAGATCGACCTGGACCACAACAAGGTCCGCGTGGTGGTGTCCATGTTTGGACGGGAGACCCCTGTGGAGCTGGAGCTGGATCAGGTAGAGCCCGCCAATGAGTAAGAAGCGCCAAATTCCCGAGCAGGGGAGCTAACGCCGGAGCGCAGGGCAAAGCCCAGGACCGGCATCTGCGGACCGGGTTTGCCCGGAGACGGAGAAGTTAGCGACCCGCCCGCGAGGGAAGCGAGGCGTGACAGCAAGAAGCGCCCGAGCCAATTTGGGCGGCGCTGAATAAGCAAAGTTTTTGCGGCATTTGCCGCGTCACCGTGGGAGGGACCGGAGAGGTCCCGCCAAACGACCACATTTTTCAAATGGAGGTGCTCTTTCGTGGCACAGAAAGTAACTGGATATGTAAAACTGCAGATCCCCGCCGGCAAGGCGACTCCCGCCCCCCCTGTTGGTCCCGCTCTGGGCCAGCACGGCGTGAACATTGCCGCCTTCACCAAGGAGTTCAATGAGCGGACCAAGAACGATGTGGGCATGATCATCCCCGTCATCATCACTGTCTACGCCGACCGCTCCTTCACCTTTATCACCAAGACTCCCCCCGCTCCCGTGCTGATCAAGAAGGCCTGCGGCCTGGATAAGGCCTCCGGTGTGCCCAACAAGAACAAGGTGGCCACCATCAGCAAGGAAGATGTCCGGAAGATCGCTGAGACCAAGATGCCCGACCTGAACGCCGCCAGCATCGAGGCCGCCATGAGCATGATCGCCGGCACCGCCCGCTCCATGGGTATCCTGGTGGGCGAGTAAGGAGGGTAGAAAATGTTTAGAGGTAAGAAATATCAGGACAGCGCCAAGAAGTTCGACAAGAACACGCTGTATGACACCGACGAGGCTATGAAGCTGGTCGTCGATACCGCCACCGCCAAGTTCGACGAGACCGTCGAGCTGCATGTGAAGCTGGGCGTTGACTCCCGTCACGCTGACCAGCAGGTCCGCGGCGCCATCGTGCTGCCCCACGGCACCGGCAAGACCCAGCGCGTGCTGGTCTTCGCCAAGGCTGCCAAGGCCGACGAGGCCCGTGAGGCCGGCGCCGACTATGTGGGCGAGATGGATCTGGTGGAGAAGATCCAGAAGGAGAACTGGTTCGACTTTGATGTGGTCGTGGCCACTCCCGACATGATGGGTGTTGTGGGCCGTCTGGGTAAGGTCCTGGGCCCCAAGGGCCTGATGCCCTCCCCCAAGGCCGGCACCGTCACCATGGATGTGACCAAGGCCGTCCACGAGATCAAGGCCGGTAAGGTGGAGTATCGTCTGGACAAGACCAACATCATCCACTGCCCCATCGGCAAGGTCTCTTTCGGCGCTGAGAAGCTCAGCGAGAACTTCAACGCCATCATGGGCGCTATCATCAAGGCCAAGCCCGCTGCTGCCAAGGGTCAGTACATCAAGAGCTGCACCGTGGCTGCCACCATGGGTCCCGGCGTCAAGGTCAACGGCGCCAAGCTGGCCTGAGCGGATCCTCACAGAAGAGATCAACGGCCCCGTACCGCTGTGGTACGGGGCCGTTTTTGATGTCTTTCCCTGTGCAAAGAGAGGCGGCCCGGCGAAGCCGGGCGAGCGGTTATGAGTCCTGTTTTTTGAATGTCGGTTGGCTCCGCCGGGGATATGGTTCCATTACATCGGTGCGGCCCAAGATATAATCGGTAGAGGTCCCGAGAATATCAGCCAAGCAGTCCAGCATAAGCGGCCCCATTTCACGGACACCATTTTCGTAATCACAGTAACTGGACTGGGACATATGGAACATTTTCCCCATCTGTTCTTGTGTGATATGTTTGTCCTTACGCAGTTCCTTCAAAATGTCTGAATAGATCGGCACAGTAAACACCTCGATTATCGAACCATATAGATATTTACAGTGTGCCTGAACTCTGTTATGATATGAGAAATTATCGAACCATACAAATAATTGGGAGGAGATTCTATTATGACAGTTCAGGATATGGTAATCGAGATGCTTCTGGACCACGGGATCGCCCGGGTGCAGAAAGGCTTTGGATATACTGTGGAGCTGGCGGGGTGGGTGCTGGATACCGATGGGGAGACCCTGTTCTCCGGGAAGCTGGAGGAGACCGCCCGAAAGCACGGCCTTTCCGTGGAGGCAGTGATAAAAGACATTCGGACATTTTCCCGATATATTCAGAAGAAAGAGCCGTGGTTCTACTGGGAGCTGACAGGGGAAGCGTTTCAGGTGCAGACATTTATTGAGGCTGTGGCGGAGCAGGCACTTGACCATTACCGCAGCAGGCACACCCTGCTGCCCAAAAGGAGGAAGGACCCAGGATAAACCTGGGAGAAACAGGCCATTTTCCCTTGCGATGACGGCATGATTATGGTAAAATAATATGCTTATATCTGAATCTTTGTAAGGGAGTGGACCCTTTTGTCGAACTACGAAGCGGAAAT
>CALWOR010000029.1 GCA_944383205.1 uncultured Oscillospiraceae bacterium
CTGGACGACCCAGAGCGGAGAAGTGGCATTGTCCCCGCCCCGGGCCCCCTGGACATCCTCTATGAGGACGGGGACATGGTGGTGGTGAACAAGGCCCCGGGGGTGTCCGTCCACCCGGGGCCGGGGCATTTTGACGATACGCTGGGTAATTTTTTGCTCTGGCATTACGATCAGGAGGGGGAAACGGCGGATTTTCACTCTGTCCACCGGCTGGACCGGGGGACCTCCGGCCTGCTGGCGGCGGCCAAACACCCCCATGCCCAGGAGGTGCTGAAAAACCAGCTCCACACCAACGCCTTCCGCCGAACCTACCTGGCCCTCTGTGAGGGAGTGCCGGAGCCCAGTGAGGGAATTATCGAAGCTCCCCTGGGACCACAGCCCGGCTCCCTCATGAAGCAGATGGTGCGCTCTGACGGAAAATTTGCCCGCACCCGCTACCAGGTCCTGGGGGAATACGGGAGACGGGCCCTGGTGGAGCTGGAGCTGGACACCGGGAGGACTCACCAGATCCGGGTCCACATGGCTCATATCGGCCATCCGCTGACAGGAGATTTCTTGTATGGCAGGGAGGACAAAGAGCTTATCGCCCGCCCGGCCCTCCACTCCGCCCGGCTGGAACTGTGCCACCCGGTGACCGGGGATCAGCTGTCATTTGAAGCGCCCCTGCCTCCGGACATTGAAAACCTATTGGCAGAATGAAAAAAATTCATTTTTCCCTGTCCTCTTTGGAAAATTCCCTAGAAATCAGACGGGCACTATGGTATACTTGTAGGCAGAATCCCCAATTTTCCTTATGGGAGGTTATGAGATATGTCTTACAAAGATACTTATGAAGCCTGGCTTGCCAGTCCTGCCCTGTCCGCTGAAGAGAAGGCGGAGCTGGAGGCCATCAAGGGTGACGAGAAGGAGATCGAGAGCCGCTTCTTCGATCAGCTGTCTTTCGGCACTGCGGGCCTGCGGGGTACTATGGGCGTGGGCCTGTACCGGATGAATGTCCATGTAATCCGCCACGCCACCCAGGCCTTTGCCCAGGTGGTGCTGGAGGAGGGGGCCGAGGCTGCTGCCCGCGGGGTGGCTGTGTGCTTCGACTGCCGGAACAACTCCGATATCTTTGCCCGGGAGGCCGCCTGTGTCATGGCCGCCAACGGTATCCCTGTGCGCCTGTTCGAATCTCTGCGCCCCACGCCCGAGCTGAGCTTTGCCATTCGGGAGTATGGCTGCATCGCCGGTATCAATGTGACCGCCAGCCACAACCCCAAGGAGTATAACGGCTATAAAGTCTATTGGCAGGACGGCGCCCAGCTGCCGCCCAAGCACGCCGACGAAGTGGCCAAGAAGATGAAGGAGCTGGATGTGTTCGCCTGCGTCAAGACCATGGACTACGATCAGGCCGTGGCCCAGGGGAAGATCGTCCTCATGGGCGAAGAGACCGACGAGAAGTTCCTGGCCAATGTGATGGCCCAGGTCAACGACAAGGCCGTGGTGGAGAAGGTGGCCGACACCTTTAAGATGGTCTATACCCCCTTCCATGGCACTGGCTACAAGCTCATTCCCGAGGCCCTCAAGCGCCTGGGGCTCAAGCATGTGATCTGTGTGCCTGAGCAGATGGTCATTGACGGGGATTTCCCCACCGTGGTCTCCCCCAACCCGGAGAACCCTGAGGGCTTCTATCTGGCGGTGGATATCGCCAAGAAGGAGGGGGCCGACTTTATTCTGGGCTCTGATCCTGACGCTGACCGTGTGGGCATCATGGTGAACACCGGAAACGGGGAATTCAAGGTCATTTCCGGCAACCAGACCGGTGTGCTGCTGCTGGACTACCTGATCGGGGCCATGAAGCGCTCCGGGAAGCTGCCTGAGAAACCCGTGGCCCTGAAGACCATCGTCACCACCGAGATGGCCCGGAAGGTGGCCGAGGTGAACGGATTGCAGTGCTATGACACCTTTACCGGCTTTAAGTTCCTGGCCGAGAAGAAGGATGCCCTGGAGGGCAGCGGTCAGGGCAATGTGATCTTCTCCTATGAGGAATCTTACGGCTACATGCTGGGCGGGTTCGTCCGGGACAAGGACGCCGTCACCGCCTCCGTGGCCCTCACCGAAATGGCTGCCTGGTACGCCGACCAGGGGATGACCCTCTATGACGCTCTGCTGGCTCTCTACAAAAAGTACGGCTATTACAGCGAGAAGACCATGAACCTGGTGATGCCTGGTCTGGACGGCCTGAAAAAAATGGCTGACCTGATGGCAGGCCTGCGGGAGAAGCCCCCTGTGGAGATTGCCGGTGTGGCTGTCAAGGAACAAAAGGACTACAAGGATGGCAGCGTAGTGTGTGTGGCCGATGGCTCCAAGACTACCATGGAGCTTTCCGGTTCCAATGTCCTGCGCTATGAGATGGCCGACGGCACCAGCCTCATCGTCCGTCCTTCCGGCACCGAACCCAAGGTCAAGGTCTATATCCTGGCCAACGGTACCGCTCGGGAGGAGGCTGACGACAAGGTGGCCAAGTATGCCGCCTGGGCCGAGACTCTAAAAGGCTGATAGGAAGAAAAAGCTGTGCGCCCACACACAGGCGCACAGCTTTTTTATTGTAGGATATCCTGGGCCAGCTGGATAAAACGCTCGCCGAAGTGGGACAGATAACGGTCCTTTCGGTAACCGGCCACCAGCTTGCTGAAGGTGGATGGATCGGTGAGGGGAAAGAGGTCCACTCCGGCGGACTCGGATGTGGGGACGGGGAGGGCCCGGAGAAAGAGCTCGGGGCAGATGGTGATCCCAATTCCCGCCTGGGCCATGGCCAGGGTGGTGACAGTATTTTCTGTCTCCAGGATCAGATTGGGTTTGAAGTAGTAGCGGCTGAAGTACTGGTCCACAATGTTCCGGGTACGGTTGCCTCGCTTGATGAGGACAAAGGGAGCGTCACGGAACAGGCTGATGTCAGCTCCTTGGGAGAACTGGGTTCGGATAATATCAGCCTGAGCTTTGAAAATCCGGTCAGTAAAAGTTTTGGGGACTACCATGACCAGCTTCTGTTCCGTCAGGGGAACGGTGCTGACACCGTCCATAATGATAGGCTGAAAGCAGATGATCAAATCTGTTCTCCCATGGGACAGCTCATCTTCCAGTTGGATTGAGTTGCCTTCAAAAAGAGAAAACTCAACCAGAGGAAACTCATTGTGAAATTTGGGGAGGATATCAGGCAGCAAAGCCAGACCACAGGTGTGGGAAATCCCCACCCGGAGTACGCCCATATACTGACGATTGATGTCGCCTACTTTGGATAGATACTGACTGTGCAGATCAAGAATCTGAGTGGCGGTATCCACCAGCAGATCCCCTGCATAGGTGAGGGACAGCTTGGGAGAGCGGGTAAAGAGCTTGACCCCCAGCTCCCGTTCCAGGTTTCCGATGTGGTTGGAGAGAGATTGCTGGGAGATATAGAGACGCTCAGCCGCCTTGGTGATATTCAGCTCCTCCGCAACAGTGAGGAAATACTTTAGATGTTGAAAATTCAAAAGCAGCCTCCTTAATAAGTAAATCGCCAAAAAGAAATGAATCAATTTTAATCAGGACAGGATTTGCCAACAGTATACCACAGCCATTTGGTTGTGGCAACCCTCAACAAAAAGATACTTCCCAAAGAGGGCGAAATATGGCATAATATTCAATAGTATAAGACCCGCAAAGGGGCACAGTAGCCCAAGATGATATAAAGGAAGGAAGATGTCTTATGAAATGTCTCATTATTGACGCCGTCTCTCCCGCCATTGCCGAGGAACTGGGCAAGTATATGCAGGTGGACACCAAGATGCTCCCCACCCAGGCTGAGCTGGCCGCTATGATCGGGGACTATGATGTCCTGATCATGCGTGTGGATCCTGCTATCAACAAGGAAATTTTGGATGCTGCCAAGAACCTAAAGGTCATCGGTGTGTGCTCTGTGGGCCTGAACCACATTGATCTGGATACAGCCAAGGCCAATGGCATTCAGGTCTTCAACGCTCCCGGGCTCAACGGCAATGCCGTGGCTGAGCTGACCTTCTCCAAGATGCTGGATGTTTCCCGTCACACCATTCCCGCAAACTATGATGTGAAGGTCAACAAGACCTGGGATAAGTATAAGTTTGTAGGCCGTGAGTTGCGGGGCAAGACCCTGGGCATTCTGGGTTTTGGCCGGATCGGTCAGCGTGTGGGCCAGTTGGCTCATGCCTTCCTGATGGATGTTGTTGCCTATGATCCCTATCTGCCCGCCAATGTTTTTGAGGAGCAGAATGCCAAGAACTGCACCATTGATGAGGTGCTGAAGGTTTCCGATTTTGTTACCATTCATATGCCCCTCACTCCCGAGACCAAGAACCTTTTCAATGCCAAGTCCATTGCCGAGATGAAGGATGGCGCTGTGGTTCTGAACATGGCCCGCGGCGGCATCGTCAATGAGCAGGATATGTACGAGGCCCTGAAGTCCGGCAAGCTGGGCGGGTATGCCTCCGATGTTATGGAGAACGAGCTGGCTGCAGGCGGACTGACTGAGGGCGCCGGCTTTGACTCCCCCCTGTTTGAGTGTGACAACTTCATCGTGACTCCCCATCTGGGCGCTCAGACTGTGGACGCCTCCCGGGATATCGGTGCTCACATCATCAATAAGGTGAAAGAGGCTCTGGACCTGAAGTAAAAGTTCGGTTATAAAGGCGGCCGTCCTTTTGGACGGCCGCCTTTTTCCGTAAAAAGGATGAGACGCGCCAGAGCGAATCTTGCGCGAGGAGCGGGGAAACGGTATAATAAAAAAACAGAAATAGGAAAGGTTGTTGGGACGCTTGAATGATTACCGGCATGCCAGAGAAGAAATTTGCCAGATCTGTCATCTCCTGTATCAGCGGGGATATGTAGTGAGCAACGATGGAAATGTATCTGTCCGGGTGGAGGAGAACAAGATCCTTATTACCCCCTCCGGTGTGGGCAAGGGCCGTATGACCCCGGATATGCTGGTGCTGTGCGATTTGGAGGGTAATGTGCTGGCGGGGGAACGCTACCCCTCCTCTGAGAGCAAAATGCACCTGATGGTCTACCGGGAGCGAACGGATGTGATGAGCGTAGTCCATGCCCATCCGCCTGTGTCCACCGCATTTGCCATCTGCCGCCGGCCTTTGAAGGAACGCTATTTGTCGGAAATGGTGGCCGGGCTGGGAGAGGTGCCGGTGACCGAGTTTGCCATGCTCTCCACCAACGAAGTGGCGGAAAGTGTACGGCCCTTTGTCCACGACCATAACGCTGTGCTGCTGGCCAATCACGGGTCCCTGGCCTGGGGACCTACCTTGCTGTCTGCCTTTGACCGTTTGGAGACGGTGGAGCAGACTGCCAAGGTCTATTACTATGTCAGCCGTCTGGGCGGAGGGGTAGAGATTTCCCAGGAACAGGCGGATACCCTGCGCTCTATGGGGGACTACTACCGTAAGCTGGCAGGGAAACGGGACTGAGGAGTAAATACCCGAAGGAGGACAGAACATGAAGCAGACTGCTTATACTGCCCGGGAGATTATTGAGCTGCTGGGTATGGTCCCCCACCAGGAGGGAGGCTGGTACGCCTTCGTGACCACCAGCGGAGTCTCCCTCCCGGCGGGTTTTCTGAAGGATTTTAAGGGGGCGCGGGACACCTGCAGCATCATTTACTACCTGCTGCAGAAAGGAGAAATTTCCCGCTGGCACCAACTGCTTGCCAGCGAGGTGTGGGCCTGGCACATGGGAGGAAGCCTGGAGATGACCTTGGGCGGAACGGGGGAGACCCCCCAGCCGGAGGGAACACTGTCGCTTGGTCCTCGCCTGGAACAGGGAGAGCGGCCCCAGATCCTGGCCCCGGCCAGCCAATGGCAGACCACCCGTTTGGTGGAGGGAGACTATGCACTGGTCTCCTGCATTGTGGCGCCCGCCTTTCGGGATGAGGACTGTCTGCTGCCTCCCGAGCCTCTGAAAAATGAGATCTATCGCTGATATATTTTACAGAAAAATGCCTGGCGGCGGCCGGGGGAATACCAGACTAAGTTGACAGGAGTTGATTTCCATGTCTGACGAAATCAAACAGGTGACCCATATCGACAATGTACGCTTGGGGGAAGATGAGCGCAGCGTGGTCATCATTGACCAGAGCCAGCTGCCCAACCGCACCGTCTACCTGACCCTGCGTACACCGGAAGAGATGTACAATGCCATTAAATTGCTCCAGGTCCGTGGGGCTCCGGCTATCGGGATCTGTGCCGGGTACAGCATGTATGCACTGGCACGCCAGTGGGAGATCGGGGACAGAGAACAATTTGCGGCGGAATTCCACCGCTGGAAGGAATATCTCAACTCCTCCCGGCCCACTGCGGTGAACCTCAGCTGGGCCCTGGAGCGGATGGAACGGGTGGTGACGGAGCACGCCGGAAGCCCGGTGGACGAGCTGCTGGAGCTGCTGGGACGGGAATGCCGGGCCATCCATCAGGAGGACATCGAAATGTGCCGGGCCATTTCGGAATATGGTCTGTCTCTGCTGAAGAATGGGGACGGCGTGCTCACCCACTGCAATGCCGGACCCCTGGCGACCTCCCGGTACGGTACGGCGCTGGGTCCTCTGTTTCTGGGCAAGGAGAGAGGGATGGAATTCCGGGTGTTTTCCGACGAGACACGGCCCCTTCTTCAGGGGGCGCGGCTGACCTCCTACGAACTGCAGAAGGCGGGCATTGATGTCACTTTGATCTGTGATAACATGGCCTCCATTGTGATGAAAAACGGCTGGGTGCAGGCCTGCTTCGTGGGCTGCGACCGAATTGCCGCCAACGGAGATACCGCCAACAAGATCGGTACCAGCGGTGTGGCCATTCTGGCCCAATATTACAGGATTCCTTTCTATGTTCTGGGACCTACCTCCACCATTGATCTAAGCTGCCCCGATGGGGAGCATATTCCCATCGAGCTGAGAGACCCCGGGGAGATCAGGGAGAAATGGTATGCCGAGCCTATGGCCCTGGAGGAGGTCAAGTGTTATAACCCCGCCTTTGATGTGACCGACCACTCTTTGATTGCAGGTATTGTCACGGAAAAGGGGATCTGCCGTGCCCCCTATGAGGAGAGCCTGGCGAAGCTGTTTCGGTGAGTTTCCGGCCTGGAAAGGAGAAAAACAGGGGCCCAAGGCCCTGCGACAGGTATATTTGTGGAAATTGCGTCTTGCCAAATGGACGCGCAAATAGTAGGATTATGATGTCGCCGGGTTTTGTTTGGACGAAATTCAAAAGTGATTTCGGATAACCCGGCCGGATTTTGGAGGAAATCCTTTCACCAAACCGAAAAGACGACCAACATTTTAAGGAGGAAAAGAAAGATGAAAGCTAGCAAGAAACTGCTTGCCCTGTTCCTGTCCGCTGCCATGGCGCTGTCCCTGGCTGCCTGCGGCGGCGCCAGCAGCAGCCAGTCCGGGGCCCAGAGCAGCGCCCAGAGCTCCGCTGATCAGAGCCAGGGTACCGAGGCCCAGGGCCTGAAGATCGCCATCGTCTCCAGCCCCAACTCCGTGGATGACGGCTCCTTTAACGAGGACAATTACAACGGCATTCTGAACTTTATTGCTTCCCGAGGCGACATTGACACCGTCACCCCCATTCAGGAGCCGACTGGTGACACCGCTGCTGTGGCTCAGCTGGTGGGCGAGATCGTGGCTGACTACGATGTGATCGTCGCCACCGGTTTCCAGTCTGCCGCTATCGGCCCTGTGGCTCAGGATAACCCTGACAAGTACTTCATCCTGGTGGATACCTTCCCCACTGACGCTGAGGGCGTCACCATTGAGGAGGGACTGGACAACATTTATGCCATGCAGTTTGCCGAGCAGGAGAGCGGCTTCTTCGCCGGTGTGGCCGCTGCTCTGGAGACTGAGAGCGGCAAGGTGGCTGTGGTCAACGGCCAGGCTTTCCCCTCCAATGTGAACTATCAGTATGGCTTTGAGTCCGGTGTGAACTACGCCAACAAGCACCTGGGCGCCTCTGCCCAGGTGGTAGAGCTGGCCTCTTATGCCGGCACTGATGTGACCGGTGTCAATGTGGGCGGCAACTATACCGGCAACTTCTCCGACGAGGCCACCGGCAAGACCCTGGGCGAGGCCCTTATCCGCGAGGGCTGCGACATCATCTTTGTAGCCGCCGGCGCCTCCGGCAACGGCGTGTTTGCCGCCGCCAAGGAGTCCGGCACCTGCATGATCATTGGCTGTGATGTGGACCAGTATGATGACGGCGCCAACGGTGACAGCAACATCATCCTCACCTCCGGTCTGAAGAACATGGCCATCAATGTGGAGCGCCAGCTCAATGCGGTTGTGGACGGCACCTTCCAGGGCGGCAACTATACCCTGACCGCTGAGACCGACTCCACCGGTTATGTGTCCGCCGAGGGTCGCCACCAGATGTCCGCTGAGACCGTCAGCGTGCTGGACGAGCTCTATCCCCAGGTGAAGGACGGCACCATCGTTCCTGCCGCCAACTTCAACGGCTATACCCCCGAGGAGTTCCCCGGCCTGTAAGCCAGTACTTCTCCATTGATCCCTGAGCGGTAAATCCGGGGCGCTCCGTTTGTTTGACTGTTCTGGTCCCTGCGGAGCGCCCCCCTTCTTTTTTCTTCGGCGGTCAAGCCCGGCGTCTTGATCCCAGCCCGGTTCCCGGGTTGGGATGAGGACGCCTGGAAGAAACTGAGCAAAGGAGCGTGATATGGATGGCGGATGAGTACATTGTGGAGATGCGGCACATTACCAAGCGCTTTCCCGGCATTGTGGCAAACGACGATATTTCTCTGGGAATCAAAAAGGGAGAGATCTTTGCCCTGCTGGGAGAGAATGGAGCCGGCAAGTCCACGCTTATGAGTATGCTGTTTGGTATGTACGAACCAGACGAGGGAGAGATCTATATCCGGGGCAAGCGGGAGCACATCACCTCCCCCAACTATGCCACCAAGCTGAATATCGGCATGGTCCACCAGCACTTCAAGCTGGTGAGCAACTACACCATTGCGGAGAACATCATCCTGGGCATTGAGCCCAAGCGTCGGGCAGGTATTTTCCCGGTTGTGGATATCAAGAGCACCAATGAAAAGGTGGCGGCTCTGTCCAAACAGTATGGCCTGGAGGTAGATCCCAAAGCCAAGATCGAGGATATCAATGTGTCCACCCAGCAGCGGGTAGAGATTTTGAAAATGCTCTATCGGGAGGCGGAGATCCTGATTTTTGACGAGCCCACCGCCGTTCTTACTCCCCAGGAAATCGATTTCCTGCTCCAGATCATCCGGGGCCTGCGGGAGGGGGGGAAGACCATCATCCTCATCACCCACAAGCTGGAGGAAATCAAGCAGGTGGCGGATCGCTGCGCCATTCTGAACCGGGGCAAGCTCATTGATATTTTGGATGTGGCCTCCACTTCCACCCAGACCATGGCCAACCTGATGGTGGGCCGTGAGGTAGACTTTGTGGTGGACAAAGCCCCTGCAAAATTTGGTAAAGAGGTTTTGCGGGTCGAGCACCTGACGGTAAAGAACCGGGACAATTTCCCGGTGGTGAAGGATGTCTCCTTCTCTGTCCGCGCCGGGGAGATTTTTGCCATTGCCGGCGTGTCGGGCAACGGACAAGTGGAGATTGCTGACGCGGTGGCAGGAATGGTTCGGGCGGCGGAGGGGACCATTACCCTGAATGGTACGGATATCACCCATATGGATATCCGGAGCCGGACCGATTTGGGAATTTCCTATATCCCCGAGGACCGGCAGAACATGGGCCTGGTACTGGACTTTACTCTGGAGGATAACCTGGCCCTGAAGACCTATTACCGGGAGCCTTTCTGCCATAAAGGAATTTTGAATCATGAGGCGTTCAGCCAGTATGGCCAGCGCCTGATTGGAGAATATGATATCCGTTCCGGACAGGGAAAGGACACGGTGGTGCGCTCCATGTCGGGAGGCAATCAGCAGAAGGCTATCGTGGCCCGGGAGATCGAACTGGCTTCCCCTCTGATGATCTTTGTCCAGCCCACCCGAGGATTGGACATCGGTGCCATCGAGAATATCCACCGTCAAATCCTGATTGAACGGGACAAGGGCAGAGCCATCCTGCTCATTTCTCTGGAGCTGGATGAGATCATGGGTCTGGCCGATACCATCGGAGTCATTTTCAGCGGTGAGCTGCTGAAGACGGCCCCTGCCGATACGCTGACCACCAACGAGGTGGGACAATTTATGATGGGGGTGAAGCAGAATGAGGAGAGCTAATCCCATTACCAGAGGGGTGCTGTTCCTGATGGGGGATGAGCGGCGCCAGCGCATTACCATCCCTGTTTTTGCCATCCTGCTGAGCCTGATCGCCAGCTCCGTTGTGCTGCTCATTCTGGGCAAGAACCCCATGGAGGCATTTGTCAGCCTGCTGCGGGGCTCGGGCATCCTGCCCAAGGAGGCCTACGCCGCCAAAAAGAGCATGCTTACCGATTTCCTCAGCCTGCTCAACGCATGGACCCCCATGCTGTTTGCTTCGCTGTCTGTGGCGGTAGCCATGCGGGCGGGCCTTTTTAACATTGGTGTGTCCGGGCAGATGCTGTGTGCCGGTTTTATTGCCACGGTTACGGTGGGATATGCGGAAAATTTGCCTGCTGTGGTGGCAAAGCCGCTGGTCGTTATAATCGGGCTTGTGGCCGGAGCATTGGTGGCCTCGATCATAGGATTTTTGAAACAGAAGTGGAACATCAACGAAGTGGTCTCGGCCATTATGCTCAATTACATTATTCGATATGTGGTCAGCTTCTTCGTCAAAGCCACCATCAACAATCCCTCTACCCGCCAGTCCTGGCCGGTTACCGCCTCTTCCCGCCTGTCTCTTATGGATACGGAACTGGGCGGACTGAAGATGGACATTCCTCTGGGGATTATTTTGGCTGTAGCGGCGGTGATTTTGGTCCAGTTTTTGTTTACCAAAATGAAGCTGGGCTTTGAACTGCGGGCCATCGGCGGGAACCCGGTGGCGGCCCGGTATGCAGGAGTCAATGTGGGACGCAACACCGTATTGGTAATGGCTATTTCGGGCGCTTTGGCGGGATTGGCGGGAGTGACCTACTATCTGGGCTACTTCGGGTCCATTCAGCCCGATGTGCTGATCTCCACGGGATTTGACGCCATTGCGGTGTGTATTCTGGGCAATTCCAATCCCATTGGCATCATCTTCTCCTCCCTGCTCATCTCTGTAATTGACAAGGGGAGCACCTATCTGCAGTCCTCCATCGGTGTGCGCCAGGAAATCGGCGCCCTTATTACCGGATTGATTCTGCTTTTCTCAGCCTGCGGAGCCTTTATCAGCTATCTGGTCAACCGGGGCCGCCAGCATGAGGAAGATGCCCGGAAGCTGCTCTCCGGTGCCGGCGGAAAGGAGGCCAAGGCATGATATACCTGAATACTGTGATCATTGACGGCCTCTCCTTTGCGATCCCTCTGTTTATCATGGCCATCGGTGGAATTTATTGCGAGCGCAGCGGCGTGACTAACCTGGCCATCGAGGGCCTGCAGGGAATGGGCGCTTTTGTGGGCGCGCTGGCAGCGACCCTGGTCTCGGGAATGTTTGCTGCAGACAGTCAGGCCCCCATGTTTATCGCCATGGTATTTGCTTTCCTGGGGGGAGGACTCTATGCAGTGCTCCACGCAGTGCTGTGTGTGAAGTTCAAGGCCAATCAGGTCATCAGCGGCGTGGTCATCAACATTCTGGCTACTGCCCTGACTACCTTCCTTACCAGTGAGATCTCCACCGCCCTGTTCGGCGCGGCCTCCAACCGCTTCCGCCTGACCACTTCCATTCGTATGACAGTGCCGGGACTGTCGGAGATCCCTGTGCTGGGTGCAGTCTTTACCAATATCTATCCCTTTGAGCTCATCATTATTTTGGTGGCTCTGGTGGCCTGGTATGTGCTGTACAAGACCCCCTTCGGCATGCACCTGCGGGCCTGCGGTGATAACCCCCACGCAGTGGATGCGGCCGGTGTGGAGGTGAGCCGGGTACGGTTCGTCGCGGTCATGATTTCGGGAGCACTGTCCGGCTTGGGAGGAATTTGCTTCGCCTACTCCATCTCGGTGCAGTTCTCCTCTGCCATCTACATGGGCTATGGTTATCTGGCCATTGCCGGGCTGATTTTCGGCAACTGGCAGATCATGCCCACTCTGGCTGCCTGCCTGATTTTCGGGTTTGCCCGGTCCGGCGGCTTCGCGCTGACCCAGATGATGGAGCTGCCCTCGGCCTTTACCGATCTATTTATGACTTTGCCCTATATTGTAACATTGTTCCTGCTGATCTTTTTCTCCAAGAGCAACCGGGCTCCCCGGGCCTTGGGCGAGATCTATGACAAAGGAAAACGATAAACGGTTTTGTTTAGCCGGAGTGCCGCCAGCGGTGCTCCGGCTGTTTTTTACGGAGAAACGAAAAAAGTGCCGGAGCACCCAGGTTTTAACAAAACATTTATTTCCACCGCCTTGACTTTAAGCTGGTGCCTGTTATAATTATGACAGGCTGTCATACGACAGAGTGTCATATCAGGAGGGAACATATGCCTACCAGTACCTATTTTCGGCTGCCGGAGGAGAAGCGGGAGCGTCTGTTGGCCGCCTGCTGGTCGGAGCTTACAAGGGTGCGCTTCGCGGATGTATCCGTTAACCGAATCATTTTGCAGGCGCGCATTTCGAGAGGGAGCTTCTACCAGTACTTTGTAGATAAAGAGGATATGATCCGCTATCTGCTCACGGATATGCGGGAATATTTCATCAATTTGCTTCGTGGGATTCTGACGGGTTCCCATGGGGACCTGTTTGCTATCCCGCAGGGCTCGTTTGACCAGTTTGTGTCTCAGGGGGGAACCGACCCCATATTAGGGCGGTTTATCCAGGTGCTGAAGCTGAACCCGGGGCTGGATACACAGGCATTCATGACCTCCGGTCCGGAAATGCTCCCCACCCAGCTGTGGGAACTGGTGGACCCTGCTTTTTTGAAGGAGAAGGACAGGGAGTATGCCGACCATGTATTTCACCTGTTGTGTGCCGTTCTGGCTTATGCCGTGGCGGGGACACTGCAGGACCCGAGCCGGAGGAAGTACCATCGGGAAATTATGAGGCTGCGTGTGGAGATGCTGAAATATGGATGCGCAGCAGACAAGGGGGAGTGACCAGATGAAAAGAAGAGTATTGGCACTTTTTACTGCAGGGATGGTGGCGCTGTCTCTGTTCGGCATATCAGTACTGGCAGCGGCCAATGATGAAACGACAAATCAGAGTTCCTCCCAGTCCGCACAGGAGCCGGCACAGACTGTTCTGACTGGTCAGGATCAGGAGGAGCAGGATGTACAGACAGGTGAGGAGGAGAGCGGAACGGATGAAATCGGCGGAGCCTGGACCCCTCCGGTGTATGTCCCGGACCCGGTGGGCTCCATCACCTTTGAAAATCTGGAGCGCCGTCTGCGGGAAAATAATCTGACCCTGCTGGCCCTGGAGGAGAATATCCAGTCCATTGAGGTTATTGACTATGACAAAATGTATGAGGACCTTAGACAGAGCTTGAATGACATAGCCGGCGCCCAGTGGATGATGATCATTTATGGGATGGGAGAGACACCGGAGGCCAAGGCACTGGAGCAGAGCTATGATGCCCTGCGGGAGACCTTTGACTCCCTGAAGGACGGAGAGCTGCAGAAGGACAATGAGGATGCCATCTGGCAGTTGGAGAATGCACAGAACCAAGTGGTTATGGCCGGCGAGTCCTTGTACATTGCCATTGTCGAGATGGAGCAGAACAGACAAGCACTGGAGCGCAGTCTGGCCGCATTGGACCGTTCTCTGGAGGAATTGGAACTGCGCTATGAGCTTGGGCAAATTTCCTCCCAGACTTTGAAGCAGACCCAGGCTACCCGTACCTCTCTGCTCAGCAGCAAGCAGACCCTGGACAGCAACATTCAAAATTATAAGATGCAGCTGGAACTGATGGCCGGCGGGGAACTGAACGGTGAGATCCAATTGGGTGAGCTTCCCGGAGTAACAGACAAGCAGCTGATGGAAATGAATCTGGAGGAGGATCTGGAGACGGCCAAGAAGGCCAGCTACAGCCTTTATGAGGCGGCCCAGACATTGGACGATGCCCACGAGACCTATGAGGACAATGGAGGGCAGTATGCCGCCACCAGCGACAAGTACCAGTATGCGTCTGC
>CALWOR010000030.1 GCA_944383205.1 uncultured Oscillospiraceae bacterium
AGCTGGTCGGGGCAGTCGTCGCATAAAATGCCCAGGGCGTAGGCCCCCTGGATGCGGTGCAGGACCCGGCCTACTGCGGAAAGCAGGTCCCCCTCGTAAAAGTACTCGATAAGCTGAGCGATGACCTCGGTGTCCGTCTCAGAGGTGAAAGGGACGCCCTGGGACATGAGAAAGGCCTTGAGCTGGGCGTAGTTCTCGATGATGCCGTTGTGGACCACGGCAATTTTTCCGCTGCGGCTGAGCTGGGGGTGGGAGTTCACATCGCTGGGGGCTCCGTGGGTGGCCCAGCGGGTGTGTCCGATGCCTGCTGTCCCCGACAGGTCGGTGCCTGCGTGGAGCTGGTCCGAGAGGACCTTCAGCCGTCCCTTTGCCTTTCGTACGGCCAGCTTTCCGCTCTGGCTGTCATAGACCGCCACCCCGGCGGAGTCATAGCCCCGGTACTCCAGCCGACTCAGTCCCTCCAGCAGAATAGGAGCGGCCTGTTCCCGGCCGATATAGCCTACAATTCCACACATATTCAATTTCCTCCTGAGAATGATGCAGGAGGGCAAACTCGCAGCCATTTGACCTCGCTTTCCGGTCACAGCCCCTCTGTTTTGCGGTCGCCCGCATATTTGCTGGCTGTGTACGCGCCCGGAAAAGCACGGAGGGGCATCCGCCGAAATCCTCGATTCTCCCCTCTCCTCGTCGTCCCGCCGGCGGACCGGCGGGCACTGGCGCTTTGTGATGGGTGGACCCCATGGCCTCCTTTCTCTCTGCGATGGACGGCGGAGCGGTCCCTCCGCTCCTTCCTTTCCGCCCGGGGGTATTATAAGGCCTCATTTCCTCAGAGTAAAGAGAAAATAGAGCAGTGAGAAAAAATTTACAAATGAATGGGGAGGGAGACGGGATCGCCACAAGAGAGCGTTCGGACATGTGAGCCCCAAACTAAGGAAGACGAAAAAAATTGAAAAATACTCTTGACAATTTGGGATTGTTTGCTATAATAGCATTCGTCCCTGCGACAGGGAGCAAAAAATAGCCGGATTGTGTAAGGGTAGCACGACAGACTCTGACTCTGTTTGTGAGGGTTCGAATCCTTCTCCGGCTGCCAGCGTTGGAGCAAGCGTCATATCGCTTGCTCCGATTTTTTGTTCCACAAAAAAGGAAGACACGATTTCAATCGTGTCTTCCTTTTTATCTATCAGCGAAACGAGAGAATCTCCCCGGCGATGTTGTTGGCCATGGTCTCCACCAGGGAGAAGTCCACATGGGGGTTGTAGACGGCCTCCAGGTTGTCGTGGATGGCCTTGGCCTGGGCCAGACAGTCTATTCCCTCGGCCAGCAGGGCGGCGGAGACCTTTTTGGCAAAACGAAGCCTGGGTCGGTTCCGGCGCAGTACCTCCCCCTCTGCCGCCGCATCCAGCTGGATGCGGCGATAGGGCTTTTCCGGGAAGGGGGCGGCTGGAGTGGAGGTGAGGAAGGCCAGACCCAGCTGGGGGAGGAGCAGATGGGCCAGGCGGTCAGGAGCCATGGGATCGGGGCATGCCACCACATCATAACCTCCCGCCGCAGCTCCCGCCAGCAGGTGGATGAGCAGCTCGTGAGCCAGGCCGAAGCTGTCGGACAGCTCGTAGATCCGTGGACACTGGGCCAGGGCGGTGTCAAAGAGACACAGACTCCCCCTGTGCGTGACGGCCCCTAAAAAGCGTTGGCGGACCTGGCCTGGATCTGCGGCCTTCCGCTTTGGAATCTCCCGCAGCAAAATGCCCCGGGCCCGCTTGGCCAGCTTGTCGGAGAGAGCCTGGGTGAGCAGGACGGAGCGCTGATCTTCAAAGAGCTCTGCCGAGGCTCCCAAGCACCGGTAGGCTCGCTGATAGCAGCCCTTGTAGCCCTCCATACAGCTCATGATCTCCCCACGCAGATCCCAAAGGGCCGCCTTGTCATAGCAGTCCCCCATGTTCACATATCGCTCCACAGCCCCGGGGTACTTGGGTTCCACCACATGGGGGGCTGTGCCGTCCACCAGGGCTACGGACAGCTGGGGCAGCACCAGGGCGTCCAGAGAGTCCGGATCCCCGGAGCAGAGGATGTATTCCGTCTCCAGCCCTTCCTTTTCCATTTGCGCTCCGATCCGGCGCATAAGGGTGGATTTGCCGCATCCGGGCCCGCCCTTCAGGATGTAGATAGCCCGGGCCTTTTCGGGGGGGAGCAGGTGGGAGTACAGGGAGTAAAAGCCGGTGGGGGAGTTGGCGCCCAGAAAATATTCAATATGTGGTAAAGCAGTCATAGACGACCCTCCATATCAACCAAACTGTGCCCCAGCCTATGCAAAAACAGCACTTCTGGTGAAACTGTGGACAAGGTGCAAAATATCCTTTTCAAACGCTGTGGAATGGTGTAAAATGTAGATTGACACCACATGGGTGGTGGGGTAGAATGGGCTGAAAATGAAAGAAAACTTGCAAAATGAAAGCTGCCCGTCCGAAACCTGCAAAACAGGAAGTTGACTGGGAGAGGACGGAATACTGCCGGAGGAGAGGAAGCGCCATGCGTACATTTGAGACCAAAATTCAGGAACTGAAGACCCAAGTGCTTACTGAGGTTGCCCGCCTGACCTGGGAGGACCGGTTGCAGACCGGCATTTTGGACATTCCCGAGCGGATCATTCCCGGCCCTGCGGCTAGCCTGCGCTGCTGTATCTACAAAGAGCGGGCCATTATTAACAGCCGTGTGAAAATGGCCATGGGGGGAGACAAGACCAACCCCAGTGTGGTGGAGGTGCTGCCCATCGCCTGTGATGAGTGCCCCGTGACCGAGATCACCGTCAGCGATTCCTGCCGGGGCTGTCTGGCTACCCGCTGTGTCCACGCCTGCCCCAAGGACGCCATTTCCATTGTGAACCACCGGGCTCACATTGATCACAACAAGTGCATCACCTGCGGTAAGTGTCTCAATGCCTGCCAGTACAGCGCTATTGTCAAGACCCAGCGCCCTTGTGAGAAAGGCTGCCCAGTGAAGGCCATCTCCATGGGACCGGACAAGAAGGCTTTTATCGACATCAACAAATGTATTTCCTGCGGCTACTGTGTCAACCAGTGTCCCTTTGGTGCCATTCAGGACAAGTCCTGGATCACTGACGCCATCCAGATGCTCAAAGGCGGAGACCACTGGGGCTACAAGACCTACGCCGTCATTGCCCCCTCCATCGCCGGACAGTTTGCCCCCGCAACCTACGGACAGGTGGTGGCCGGGCTGAAGAAATTGGGCTTCTCCGGGGTGGCCGAGGTGGCTCTGGGCGCCGACATGGTGGCCGCCCATGAGTCGGAGGAGCTTGCGGAGAAGGGCGTGCTTACCTCCTCCTGCTGCCCGGGCTTTGTGGGCTTTGTGAAGAAAAAGCATCCGGAGATGGAGCAGTATGTCTCCCACACCCCCTCGCCCATGGTGATGATCGGCCTGCATCTGAAGGAGAAGGACCCCGATGCCAAGGTCATCTTCATCGGTCCATGCGTGGCCAAAAAGAAGGAATTCCAGCTGGGCCGCACCATGAACTCCATTGACTGTGCCCTCACCTATGAGGAGCTGCTGGCGCTCTTTGACTCCCGTGACATCGATCTGGAGAGTCTGGAGGAGGAGCCTCTGGACGAGGCCAGCCCCTTCGGCCGCAACTTTGCCCGCAGCGGCGGTGTGGCCCAGGCTGTGGCCGAGACCATGAAGGAGCGGGGGAGCGACTTCCCCCTGAAGGCGGTGCCCTGCAGCGGCATTGCCGAGTGCGAGCTGGCCCTGCTGAAGCTGAAGGCGGGCAAGCTGGACGGCAACTTCATCGAGGGTATGGCCTGCGAGGGCGGCTGTGTCCAGGGGGCCGGCTGTCTGGTGCGCAGCCCCCGCAACCGTATGGATGTGGAGAAGCACGCCAAGGAGGCTGATGGCCGGAGCGTGCTGGATGCGGTGAAGGCCGCAGAAGAATCCAAAGCTGCAGCTGCCAAATAAACCAAAATGTTGACCAGGCGGGCCGCCCTTTTGGGCGGCCCGTATTTTTTGCTGCCGGGGCTTGACAGGAATTCCTTTGTGTGCTATGGTTAATTACACAAGTAATGAACCACTTAACCGAGGAACTTGGAGGTGATCCTGTGCATGGAACCCTGAACGATCAATCCCTCATCTATCTGCAGATCGCCAAAATGCTGGAGGATGACATCCTCCGTGGAGTCTACCGGGAGGAGGAGCAGGTGCCCTCTACCAATGAGCTGGCCCGAGGCTATAACATCAACCCGGCTACCGCCGCCAAGGGTATCAATCTGCTAGTGGCCGACGGGATTTTGTATAAAAAGCGGGGCATCGGCATGTTTGTGTCCCGGGGAGCGGGGGAGACCGTGAAACAGAAACGAAAGGCCGCCTTTTATGACGGCTATGTAAAGCCCCTGGTAAAGGAGGGGGCCTCTCTGGAACTGACGGGAGAGGAACTGCTGGCGATGGTGGAACGAGCCATCGGGGAAGGAGAAGATCAATGAGTGCAGGCGTATTGCAGGCCCGGGGCCTTTGCAAATCTTATAAAGACAAGGAAGTGCTCCACAATCTGGACCTGACTATAGAGCCGGGGAAGATCTACGGCCTAATTGGCCGAAACGGGGCGGGAAAGACCACCCTGCTTGGTATCCTCACTGCCCAGAATACCAAAAACAGCGGCGAGGTCACTTATGAGGGGCAGCCCGTCTGGGAGAACCAGCAGGCCCTCAACGACATCTGCTTTTCACGGGAACTGCAGCCCAATCTGTTTTCCGGGCGCAACAACCTGAAGATCAAGCACTATTTAAAGTCTGCCGCCATTTACTATCCAAATTGGGACGGGGAGTATGCCCGGCAGCTGCTGGAGGAGTTCAAGCTGGAAGAGAAGAAAAAAATCTATCAGCTCTCCAAGGGCCAGATGTCCATGGTGACCATCCTCATCGCCCTGGCCAGCCGCTCCCCCATCACCATTCTGGATGAGCCGGCGGCGGGGCTGGATGTGGTCATGCGGGAGCGGTTCTACCAGCTGCTTCTGGAGGACTTTGCCCAGACAAACCGCACCTTTATCGTCTCCACCCACATCATTGAGGAGGCGGCCTCGGTTTTTGAACAGGTGATCATCCTGGACGAGGGCAGGATTCTGGAGAACTGCCCCACGGAGGAGCTCATCGACCAGTTCCGCTACATCTCCGGCCGGGAGGACGAGGTGGACCGGGTGTGCGCCGGGCTGGAGGTCCTCTCCGTCCACCAGATGGGCCGGCACAAGACGGCGGCGGTGCGGGGCGGTGGGGTGAAACTGGACGCCGCCCGGCAGGCCGATGTGGATATCGCCCCCATGAACCTTCAAAATGTGTTTGTGGCCCTGTGCGGCCACGGAGACACCCAGTAAGGGGGGATGGGGTATGGTGAAGTCTATTCGGTTTCTCCGGCAGTTTATCTGGATCAATCTGTCCGCTATCTTCGCCTTTGCCGCCATTGTCATTCTGGGCTGCTACGCCACCGGAGTGACCCGAGGGGCGGATAACCTGTTTAAGAGCTATTTTCAGGCATTCCCCCTGATGATGCTGTTCATCCTCTATATATACGGCTTTGCCCTTTGCACCAGCAGCCTGAATCTGGCCCTGTCCTTTGGGGCCAGACGCCGGGACTTTTTCTGGGGTATTCAAGGGAGCATCCTGCTGTATACCGTCGTGTGCTGGCTGCTTCAAATGTTCATGTCCAGCCTGCCCGCTCTGGGAAACTGGTCTCAGTTGGACCGGCCCTGGGTCATGGGCAGCGGCAGCGTGTGGACGGGGATCTTTCCCCTGCTGTGCCTGACGGCGCTGGTGCTGGGCTGCCTCAGCGGCGTGGCCATGGCCCGTTCCAGAGTGGCGGGTGTGATCCTGATCGTTGCGGCAGTTTTGGCCCTGCTGGCAGGGAGTGTCGTACTGTTTATCATGTCCGATCTTCAAATGTGGTTCTTTCTGCTGGAGGGAGAGTGGAGCGGCATGTGGGGAAGTCTGCCCTATGTCCTTCTGGGTCTGGCTCTTCTGGTCCTGCTGCTGGGGGAGGTTGTCATCTGGCGGACGGTCAAGGGGTATGTGGTGAGGTGAAACATATGCTGAATAAAGTGATCAAACTGAACCTGGACGATCTACTCCTCTATCTGTGTGTGGAGGTGGGGTTGTTCCTGCTCATCCAGATCATCATCGGTTGTGTGATGAAATTTGGCCAGCCAGTGGACAGCATCCTCATTTCCGGCATTGTCATTCCCATCATAGCGGGGTTTCTGGTGGTCATTGCCGGCATTGGACATGTGACTATTGTCTTTGACCAGGCCCTCCGCTTCGGCCAGACCCGGCGGCGGGCCCTGGGGATGACGACAGGGCTGCTGGTGTTTGAAAGCGCCTTTGCCCTGGCCCTGGCCGCCCTGCTGGCCCTGGCGGAGCGGTACCTCAGTCCGCCCCTGTGGGCCGCCCTGGCGGGCAAGGGGAGCTGGGTGGTGGACTATCCCGGGGACCTTTCGGCCCTGGAGGACTGCCTGGCCCTCAGCTCCTTCAACCTGGACTGGTGGTGGTACCCCGCCATCCTGGCTCTGGCTGTGGCCGGGGGGCTGATTCTGGGGGCCTTTATCCAGCGCTTTGGGAGCAAGGGAGGCTGGATCATCTGGGGCATCTGGATGGCAGTATGCCTGGGTCCCCAGCTGTTCGGCAAGCAGGCCATGCTCATCGGGGACTGGAACCAGTATATGGCGGCGGCGGGGAGCATTTTGGCCATAGGCTGCCTCATCTGGGGACTGTGGTCTCTGCTCCATGCGGTGGTCAAAGAATAAAGAATGGGGACGGCGCGGCCGTCCCCATTTTTACATTCATTGTAAACTCAAAAAAAATATGGTTGACAAACAACGAAGAGGAATGTATACTTTTGCTGAAAATAAGTTTACAATTTGAAACGGAAGGAAGAAGCCTATGGAAACCAAGACGAGAAGCCGAGTTTATCCCCTGGTGATGACTGCAGTGATGGCGGCAGTCATCTGTGCCGTCGCCCCCTTTGCACTGCCCGTCGGACCCATCCCCATTACCCTGGGTACCCTGGTCATGTATCTTGCGGGCTATGTGCTGGGAGGAAAGAGAGCTGGAGCGGCGGTACTGGTCTATGTGCTCCTGGGGGCGGTAGGCGTGCCGGTATTTAACGGCTTTACCGGTGGACTGGGCGTAGTGGCCGGTCCAACGGGGGGCTATATCGTGGGCTTTATTCCTCTGGCGCTTTTGTCCGGCCTAGCGGTGGAGCGCTTTCCCGACAGCCGGGTGCTCCAATTTGCAGGGATGATTCTGGCCACCGCTGTTCTCTACGCTCTGGGTACCGCCTGGTACTGCGTGCAGGCCGGAAAGACCCTTGGCGTGGCGTTGGGGGCCTGTGTGTTTCCCTTTATCCCCGGAGATCTGGCCAAAATGGTGGTGGCTCTGGTGCTTGGGCCCGTCCTCCGGGAGCGCCTTGTTCGGGCGGGGATCCATCCGGAGCAGTAATCAGGAAAATAGTAACGATCTCTTTACAGGGGCCGCCCAAAGCGGCCCTTGTTTTTTTATGGAAAAAGAGATATCTTAATAGAAGAAAATTTTGTTTCCGTGCAATAAAACAAGGCGCTGAAGCATTCTTGTAACGACAGGAGAAATGGCCCATGCTGATGCTTATGCTGGCACAGACAATGGAACAGGAGGGTGTGCGGGACCGGCAGGTCCTGGAGATGCTGCTGGGGGAGATCGCCGCCGGAAACCAGGAGGCCCTGGCCCAGCTCTACCGCCGAGCCCGTACGGCAGTGTATGGCCTGGCCCTTTCCTATGTGAAAAACGCCCAAGATGCCCAGGACCTTACCCAGGATACCTTTGTCCGGGTGTGGGACGCCGCTCCCCAGTACCGGCCCCAGGGCTCGCCCATGGGCTGGGTGCTCACCATCGCCCGAAACCTCTCCCTGATGAAGCTCCGGGAGGGACAGCGGAAGGGGGAGCTGGAGGAGGAGCAGTGGAACGCCATTCCCGCTCAGGCCCCCAGCATCTCTCATGAGGACCGGCTGCTGGTGCAGAATGCCCTGGCCGCCTTGGAGGAGCAGGAGAGGCGGATTGTGGTGCTCCACGCGGTCACGGGGCTGAAGCACCGGGAGGTGGCCGCCCTGCTGGAACTGCCCCTGGCCACGGTCCTGTCCAAATATCACCGCGGGCTGAGGAAGCTGAAATTACGGCTGGAAGGAGATGGCATCCGATGACAGACAAGGAACTGGAACAGCGCCTGGAAAAGGCCCTCTCTGCCGCTGCCCCTGACGATGTGGAGGGGGTGCTCTCCCGCTGTGAGGCGCGGAAAGGAATTGTGATCCCTATGAAAAAGCGAACCACGGGTAAAATGTGGAAATCTCTGGCCGCCGCCTGCCTGGCTCTGGTGCTGGTGGGAGGCGGGGGGGCCTATTACTATCAGGCCAACGCGGTGGCCTCGGTGGTGTCTCTGGATGTAAACCCCTGTATTGAGCTGAAGGTGAACAAAAGTGAAAAGGTCCTCTCCGCCGACCCCATGAATGCGGACGGGGCAGTTATTCTGGAGGGAATGGACCTGAAGGGGACCAAGGCCGATGTGGCCATGTACGCCATCATCGGCGCCCTGCTCCAGAAGGGCTATGTGGATGAGCTGGCCAATTCCATCCTCATCACCGTGGAGGACGAGGATGCCCAGCGGGGTGAGAAGCTCCAGGCGGAGCTCACCGCCCAGGCCGACGCCGCCCTGGCAAACGCCCAGATAAGCGGCGCCATCCTCTCTCAGACCCTGCAGATGAGCAGTGAGCTGAGCGCCAAGGCGGAGGAATACGGCATCTCCGCGGGCAAGGCCGCCCTTATTGAGGCAATTGTGGCTGGTAGCAACGGTACCAAGACCTTTGAGAGTCTGGTGGGATTGTCCATCAACGAGTTGAACCTCCTCTACTCCGCCCAGAGCTTTTCTCCTGCTGATCCAGAGGAGATCGGCGTGATCGGCAGCGGAGACAGTTCCACCGCTATTATTACCGAAGGTCCTCCCATTGTGGTCACCGGTTTTGCCAGCCAGAGCGCCTATATCGGTCTGGAGGCCGCCAAGGAGGCCGCCCTCAAGCACGCGGGGCTGTCGGCGGGGGATGTGACCTTCCTGGAGGCGGAGTACGACTACGATGACGGGCGCATGGTCTACGAGGTGGAGTTCCGCTTCGGGGACACAGAGTATGAGTACGAGGTGGACGCTCTCACCGGGGAGATCGTGAAATACGAGCGGGAGAACGACGGCCCCATTGGAGGCGGGGGGAGCCTTCCCTCCGGGGACTACATCGGCGAGTCCGCCGCCAAAGCTGCCGCCCTGGCTCATGCGGGAGTGAAGGAGAGCGATACTCAGTACTGCAACGCCTGGCTGGAGTACGATGACGGCCGGCCCGAGTGCTATGAGGTGGAATTTATGTCCGGCTCCACCCGGTATGAGTATGAGATTGCCCTGACCAGCGATACAGTGCTCAAGTTTGAGTCCAAAAATCTGGGCGGGCAGACTGCATCCTCGGGAAATGCGGGCTCCGGAAGCGGCACCTCCGGGGACATCGGGAGCCAGGGGGCCAAGCAGGCCGCACTCACCCATGCCGGGGTGAGTGAGAGCCAGGCCTATGAGCTGGAAGTGGACCGGGACTGGGATGACGGCCGCCTGGAGTACGAGGTGGAGTTCAAGGCCGGCGGCATGGAGTATGAGTACAAGATCGACGGCGTGACCGGCAGCATTTTGGAGTATGAATGGGACCGGGACGACTGACGGGAAAAATTTTGGGTCTTATGGACAGCCCCGGGATACGCACCGCGTATCCCGGGGCTGTCTGCCACCTGGAGGGCGTCGGACTATGTTTCCGGAACAATATTTTGAAAAAATGGGGAAATGGGTGTATACTATGTGGTCAGAAGTTAAAGAGGAGATGTTTTTTTGATCGGAACGATTGTCAACACCGGTACCATCCTGGTAGGCTCCTGTGTGGGAGCGGTGCTGCGCCGGGGGATCCGTCCCCAGTACCGGGAGTGCCTGTACAACGCCATGGGGCTGGCCGCCGTGGGCCTGGGGGCCAACGCCGTGGTGGGGAATATGGGAAAAAGCCAGTATCCTGTGCTGTTTATCGTGGCACTGGCGCTGGGCAGCTTGGTGGGTACCGTGCTGGACATTGACGGCCGTTTTCAGGGCCTGGTGGGAAAGTTCTCCAAGGACGGCCTGGGGAAGGGGCTGGGTACGGGTATCCTCATGTACTGCATCGGCACACTGTCCATCCTTGGTCCCATCAACAGCGCCCTCTATGGAGACCATACTTATTTGTTTACCAACGCCACCCTGGATCTGGTGACCTCCATGGTACTGGCCTCCACCTATGGTATCGGTATGGCTGTGGCCGCTGCAGTGCTCTTTTTGTGGCAGGGGTCCATCTACCTCTTTGCCGGGGCCATTTCCCCTTATCTCACCGACGCGCTCATGGCGGAGATCACCCTCATCGGCGGCTTTCTGATCGCCGCCTCGGGGCTGTCCATTCTGGGCATCAAGGACTGCAAGAGTATGAATATGCTGCCTGCTCTGATTGTCCCACCTCTGTTTTTTGTCATCAAGGGACTGCTGCATCTGTGATACAGGGCGCTTTCCCGGCGGACGGTTCGGATCGGACTAAAGAGAAAAAGGCGCCTGGGGCTTGTCCCCAGGCGCCTGACTTTTGAAGAGAACCTTTATATTTCTTGGGGCCTTACTCTTTGTGGTCCTCATAGGGAAGACCGGACAGATACCGCCGGGCCAGATCAAAGGCATGGCTGGCGGTCTGGATGCGAAGCCGCTCCCGGACAGGGCGGTTGCCCAGATGGAGGGGGCGCACATGGCATCCCTCGGGGGTGGCGATGGCCACAAACATGGTGCCGACCTCATTGTCCCACTCGTCCTTATCTGGCCCGGCCACTCCGGTGGAGGACAGGGCAATGTCACAGCCCAGAGCCTCTCTGGCCCCCAGAGCCATGGCCTGGGCCACCTCCCGGGAGACAGCCCCGAACTGGTCCAGCAGGTGCTGGGGGACCCCCAGGGCCCGGGCCTTCACCTCGTTGGTGTAGGAGACGATCCCTCCCTTGAATGCCTGGGAGGAGCCGGGAATATCCGTGAGCCGCTTGGCCATCAGCCCGCCGGTGCAGCTCTCGGCGGTGCCCAGGGTCAACCCGCGGGCCTTCAGCCCCTCCAGCACCACATACTCCAGAGAGGGTACATCCACTCCGTAGACCTTGGAGCCGAAGAGGGCCTTCACCTGCTCCACCGTGGGCTTCAGAAGGGCCTGGGCCTCGGCGTCGGTAGGAGCCTTGGCGGTGACCCGTAGCTCGCACTCTCCCTCCTTGGCGTAAGGGGCCAGGGTGGGGTTGTGCATGGCGTTCATCTGCTCCCGGAGCTGAGCCTCCATGGTGGACTCGCCAATGCCGAAAAGCTTCAGGGTGTGGGAGGCGATGACCCCCTCGGACAGGCCGAGCAGGTAGGGCTTGGCCCGGTACTGGAACATGGGCCGGCACTCGCTGGGGGGGCCGGGAAGCATGATTACATGGCAGCCGTCCGCTTCAAAGGCGCAGCCGGGGGCGGTGCCCCAGTCGTTGACCAGGACGGTGCAGCCCTCGGGGAGCATGGCCTGCTGCAGGTTGTTCTCGGTCATGGGCCGTCCGATGCGGGCAAAATAGCTGGTGAGGCGCTGAGCGGAGTCCTCGTCGTAGACCAGCTTTTTCCCAAAAGCCTCAGCCAGAACATTTTTAGTGAGATCATCACAGGTGGGGCCAAGCCCTCCTGTGGTAATGATGATATCCGCACGCTCCTTGGCGATGGCCACCGCTTTCCGGGCGCGCTGGGGGTTGTCTCCCACCACGGTGTGCCAGAAGACATTGAGTCCCAGCTCGCTGAGCCCCTGAGAGAGGATCTGGGCGTCCAGATTGGCGATGTTGCCCAGCAGTAGCTCGGTGCCTACGGACAGAATTTCCACGCTGTGTGACATGAAAAGGACCTCCTGTTGTCTGTGCCGCCGCCCTGTGTATGGGGCGGAGGGCCTCTGCTGGGCCCATTATACCACAGGGCCGGGGCAACGCAAGAGCGGGAGGAGAGAAAAAGAGAAATATTTGTATAAAATAGCTAGTGCAGGCAAAGAAAGACGGGAGAACTGGGGGAGAATCTGCTGACGAAAGAGAAAAAAGAGAAGGGAAATTCGGCACAATGCTGGAAAAACAGCCGATCAGGGGCATATAGATATCAAGAACACCAAAAAATAATGCTTTCCATATATTTTTAAAGTGAATTTTGAAGTTTTTGAGATTTTTCGACCAAATTACAGTTGAAATTCCGGCAGTTTTGGAATACAATGATACCCGCGAAAGCAAGGAGGGGTCCTGTGTGCTGAACATTGTGCTGGTTGAACCGGAGATCCCACAGAACTGCGGCAATATTGCCCGGACCTGTGCCGCCACCCGCAGCCGTCTCCATCTGGTCAAGCCCCTGGGCTTTGACATCAGTGAAAAGGCGGTGCGCCGGGCGGGACTGGACTACTGGCCCATGGTGGATCTGCGGGTCTATGAGAACCTGGACCACTTCTTTGCCGTCAATCCTCAGCCGGAGCTGTGGCTGGCTACCACAAAGGCTCCCCGGGACTACTCCCAGGCCCGGTTTGAGCCGGACTGCTGGCTGATGTTCGGCAAGGAGACGGCGGGACTGCCGGAGTGGCTGCGCCTGCGGTACTATGACCGGTGCATCCGCATCCCCATGCGGGAGGACGCCCGCAGTCTCAATCTGGCCAACTCTGTGGCTATTCTGACCTATGAGGCCCTGCGTCAACAGGGTTTTCCCCAGCTGTGCGGGGTGGGGGAAATGGCAGACAAGTAAGCGAGTTCCCGATTTCTGAAAGCTTTTTTAACGAGAAAGGAGCCAACGAAATGAACTATAACAAGAAGACGGTCAAGGATGTTGAGGTCAAGGGCAAGAAGGTCCTGCTGCGCTGCGACTTCAATGTGCCCATGGCTAAGGACGGCAGCGGCGTCATCACCGATGACAAGCGCATTCGGGCCGCTCTGCCCACCATCCAGTACCTGCTGGACCAGGGGGCCGCGGTCATTGCCTGCTCCCACATGGGCAAGCCTGCCGCCACCTTTGAGTCTTACGCCAAGAAGCAGGCGGAGAAGGGCAAAGAGGCCACCAAGGAGGGCTGGGAGAAGTCCCTGAAGGAGCTCTCTCTGGCCCCTGTGGCCCAGCGCCTGAGCGAGCTGCTGGGCAAGCCCGTCATCATGGCTGCCGATGTGGTGGGCCCCGATGCCCAGGCCAAGGCCGCTGCCCTCCAGCCCGGACAGATCCTGCTGCTGGAAAATACCCGCTTTGAAAAGGGCGAGACCAAGAACGACCCCGAGCTGGCCAAGGCAATGGCCTCTATGGCTGAGCTCTATGTGTCCGACGCCTTCGGCGCCGTTCACCGTGCCCACGCCTCCACCGCCGGCGTGGCCGACTATCTGCCCGCGGTAAGCGGCTTCCTCATCCAGAAGGAGCTGGACTTCATCGGCGGCGCCCTGGCCAATCCCAAGCGGCCCCTGGTGGCCATTCTGGGCGGCAGCAAGGTGTCCTCCAAGATCGGGGTCATCAACAACCTGCTGGAGATCGCCGACACCATCATCATCGGCGGCGGCATGGCGTACACCTTCTCCGCTGCCCAGGGAGGCAAGGTGGGCGACAGCTTGCTGGAGGCCGACTGGGAAGAGTACGCCAACGACATGGTGAAGAAGGCCGCCGAGAAGGGCGTCAAGCTCCTTCTGCCTGTGGACACCGTGTGCGCCGACGCCTTCGCTCCCGATGCCAAGAGCCAGGTGGTCAAGGCTGGGGAGATTCCCGACGGCTGGCAGGGCCTGGACATCGGTCCCGAGACCGTGAAGCTTTACTGCGACGCCGTGCAGGGTGCCGGCACCGTCATTTGGAACGGCCCCATGGGCGTGTTTGAGTTCCCCGCCTTTGCCAAGGGCACCGAGGCTGTGGCCGAGGCCCTGAGCAAGACCAGCGCCATCACCATCATCGGCGGCGGCGACAGCGCGGCTGCGGTGCAGCAGTTGGGCTATGCCGACAAGATGACCCACATCTCCACCGGCGGCGGCGCCAGTCTGGAGTTTATGGAGGGCAAGGAGCTGCCCGGCGTGGCCTGTCTGCTGGATAAGTAAGA
>CALWOR010000031.1 GCA_944383205.1 uncultured Oscillospiraceae bacterium
GATGTGTCCGCCGTTATGAAGGACGCCGGCCGGGCCCACATGGGCGTGGGCCGTGCCGCGGGCAAGAACAAGGCCGAAGAGGCCGCCAAGATGGCCATCTCCAGCCCCCTGCTGGAGACCTCCATCAACGGGGCCAAGGGCGTGCTCATCAATGTCACCGGCTCCATGGACATCGGCCTGGAGGAGGTGGAGACCGCCGCCAACCTGGTCCAGGAGGCCGCCCACCCCGATGCCAACATCATCTTCGGCGCCGCCTTCGACGAGAGTCTGGAAGACGAGATTCGGGTCACCGTCATTGCCACCGGCTTTGACGAGAAGCCCGCCGCGGCGCCCGCCCCCGCCGCCCAGCCCGAGGCGCCTGTTCAGCAGGCCCCCGCCGCCGGGGAGGAGGCGCCCGCCCAGGCTGAGGCCCCCGCCAAGGAGGAGAAGTCCCCCGTCAGCGACGATGACTGGGATATTTTGGAGCGGATCTTCAGCAAAAAGAGATAAGGTGAATCGTCCCGCCGGCTCCGGCGGGACGATTTTTTTCCCCGCAGGGCAAGATAACGCAGAAAAAGCGTATTTTTTTAAAGGAAAAAGGTCCCGTCCTATGGTATAATGGGGACAAATCAATACCCCCCGTATAGGGGGAGAGACGAGGGAGCCTATGAACAGTCAAGAAAACCTTCGCGCCATCAAGGTCATCGGACACCGCAACCCGGACACCGACTCCATCTGTTCCGCCATCGCCTACAGCCGCCTGAAGAACATTCTGGACCCGGAGCACCCCTGCAAGCCCTGCCGGGCGGGGCTTTTAAACCGGGAGACCGAGTTCGTTCTGAACTATTTCCAGGTCCCCGCCCCCCAGCTCTATACCGATGTGAGTCCCCAGATCCGGGATGTGGACATCCGGTCTATGGAGGGAGTGGACGGGGAGACCAGTCTGCGCCGGGCCTGGATGATCATGCGGGACAAGCAGATCGACACCCTGTGCATCGTGGACGAGGAGCAGCGGCTCAAGGGGGTTATCACCGTCAAAGATGTGGCCACCGCCAACATGGACGGCCTGGACACCCACATCCTGGAGAAGGCCGAAACCAGCTATCAGAACATTCTGGACATCCTGGAGGGCACCGTCCTGGTGGGAGACATCGAGGGCAAGCAGGTCCAGGGCCGGATCATAATCGGTTCGGGCAGCGCCGAGCAGATCGAAAAGTCCATCTCCCCCGGTGACATCGTCATCGTGGCAAACCGCAGCGAAAGCCAGCTGGCCGCCATTGAGATGGGGGCCGGGTGTGTGGTGGTGTGCGCCGACAGCAAGGTGTCCCGGACCATCCGTATGCTGGCCGAGGAGCAGGGATGCATCATGATCGGCACTCCAAAGAGCACCTATGTAGCCGGACAGATGATCTCTCAGGCGGCCCCCATCCGCCACTACATGACCGAGAACGGGCTGCTCACCTTCAACCTGAACAGCTCTGTGGAGGCGGCCACCAAGGTGATGGCCTCGGTGCGCTTCCGCTATTTCCCCGTGCTGGATGACGAGGGGCGGTATGTGGGCGTGGTCTCCCGCCGGAATATGATGGGCCTGCACAAAAAGCAGCTCATCCTGGTGGACCACAACGAGAAGAACCAGGCGGTGGAGGGGATCGAGCAGGCGGAGATCCTGGAGATCATCGACCACCACCGCATCGGCTCCATGGAGACCGACGGGCCGGTGTATTTCCGGAATGTGCCCGTGGGCTGTACCTCCACCATCGTCTATCAGATGTACGAGGAGAACGATGTGGAGATCGACCGGACCACCGCGGGACTGATGCTCTCGGCCATTTTGTCCGATACCCTCATGTTCCGCAGCCCCACCTGCACCCCCATGGACGAGAAGACCGCCCGGAAGCTGGCCGGTCTGGCGGGGGTGGACCTGGAGGCCTACGCCGACGCCATGTTCGAGCACGGCGGGGATGTGAGCGGAAAGACCGCCGAGGAGATCTTCAACACCGACTACAAGATCTTTGACAGCGGGGCCGTCCGCTTCGGTGTGGGCCAGGGCAGCTACATGGTGGAGCGCAACCGGAAGGCCAGCCAGGCCCTCATTGGTCCCTACCTGCCTGTGGCCTTGGAAAAGCAGGGTCTGGACTATATCTTCTATATGTTTACCGATGTGCGGGGAGCCAGCACCGAGCTGATGATGGCCGGAAAGGGGGCCGAGTCCCTGGTATCCCGGGCATTCGGAGTGGAGGTGAAGGACGGTCTGGCCGTCCTGCCCGGGGTGGTGAGCCGGAAAAAGCAGCTGCTCCCCCGGATCATCAATACCATTCGGGAGGAGGAACAGGAGTAAGCCCCCTGTTCCTGAAGAGAAAAGAGACCGCCGCCGGAAGCCAACGCTTCCGGCGGCGGTTTTCATATCCATGTGGGTCCCGGGGCTTCAGCCCCCCAGGTAGGCCTTTTTGATCTCAGGACTGCGGATCAGTTCCTCACCGGTGCCGGTGGTGACCACCTTTCCGGTCTCCAGCACATAGCCCCGGTGGGCCACGGACAGGGCCATCTGGGCGTTCTGCTCTACCAGCAGGATGGTGGAGCCCTGTTTGTTCAGGTCCCGGATGATCTCAAAAATCTGCTCCACCAGAATGGGGGCCAGTCCCATGGAAGGCTCGTCCAGCATGAGCAGCCGGGGGTGAGACATGAGAGCCCGGCCCATGGCCAGCATCTGCTGCTCGCCGCCGGACAGGGTGCCCGCCACCTGGCGGCGGCGCTCTTTCAGCCGGGGGAACAGAGAGAAGACCATCTCCAGGTCCTGGGGCACTCCGGCGGGGGGCTGGGTATATGCCCCCATCTCCAGGTTTTCCTCCACGGACATCTGCAAAAAGACCCGCCGTCCCTCGGGGACCTGGGCCAGGCCGTGGGAGACCAGCTTGTCGGGGCTGATGTGCTGGATCTCCTTGCCCTCAAAGGTGATGCTCCCTGTCTTGGAACGGAGAAGGCCGGATATGGTCTGCAGGGTAGTGGTCTTGCCGGCGCCGTTGGCGCCGATAAGGGTGACGATCTCCCCCTCGTTTACATGGAAGGACACATCCTTGATGGCATGGATGGCGCCGTAGTAGACATTGATGCCCTCCACATTGAGCAGCGCGTTTTCCATGTCCTTATGCCTCCTTCTGCTTGCCCAGGTAGGCCTCGATGACCACCGGGTTGTTTTTGATTTCGTCGGGGGTGCCCTTGGCAATGATCTGGCCGAAGTTCAGTACCGCGATGCCCTCGCAGATGCCCATGACCAGGCTCATGTCGTGTTCGATGAGCAAAATGGCAATGTTGAAGGTGTCCCGGATCTTTACGATGGTCTCCATAAGCTCCGCTGTCTCAGAGGGGTTCATACCTGCCGCCGGTTCGTCCAGGAGCAGCAGGCTGGGCTTTGTGGCCAGGGCCCGGACAATCTCCAGCCGGCGCTGGGCACCATAGGGCAGGGAACTGGCCTTGAACTTGGCCAGGTAGCCCATGTCAAAGATGGACAGAAGCTCCATGGCCTCCTCGTGGGCTTTCTTCTCGGCGCTCCAGTAGTTGGGAAGGCGGAAAATGCTGCTCCACATGCCGCAGTTGATGTGGTTGTGGAGGCCCAGCTTTACATTGTCCTCCACAGTAAGGTTGTTGAACAGGCGGATGTTCTGGAAGGTACGGGCAATGCCCGCCTTGTTCACCTGGACTGTATTCATACTGTTGGTATCCATGCCGTCCAGAAGGATGGTCCCCCGGGTGGGCTGGTATACCTTGGTGAGCAGGTTGAAAACAGTGGTCTTGCCTGCGCCGTTGGGGCCGATCAGACCGGCGATCTCCGTGCGTCCGATGGCCATATTGAAGTCTTTTACCGCCGACAGTCCGCCAAAGTCGATACCCAGATGGCGGCACTCCAGAATGGGGCTTTTGTCGATGTCACGCTCGGGAATCTTGTTGGTGCTGGGTACCGGGACCAGCTTTACCGGTTCTTTTTGAAATTTGCTCATTGCTCAGCACCTCCTTCTTCCTCTGCCTTTTTTCTCCGGAAGCGGGCGTACCAGTTCCAGAGAGTGGGGTTATTGGTGGCCAGCATGACCAGGATCAGCACGATGGCATACACCAGCATCCGGTAGTCGGCAAACTGCCGCAGGGCCTCAGGCAGAATGGTCAGGGCGGCGGCGGCGATCACCGAACCCCACATATTGCCCAGGCCGCCCAGCACCACAAATACCAGAATGAGGATGGAGGTGTTGAAGTCAAACTTGGTGGCCACGAAGGTGGTCTGGCTGCAGCCGTACAAAGTACCAGCGGCTCCGGCCAGAGCGGCGGAGGTGACGAAGGCGATCATCTTGTACTTGGTGACGCTGATGCCCACGCTTTCGGCAGCGATGCGGTTGTCCCGGGCGGCCATGATGGCCCGGCCGGTACGGCTGTTGACCAGGTTGAAAATGACGATCAGGGTGATGAGCACCAGCACAAAGCCCACCGCAAAGGTGGAGATGCGCTGGGTGTTCATGACGCCCATGGGGCCCTTGATGAGCTGGATGCCCCCCTCGCCCAGGGAGTTCTTGTCGGTGAGGAAGCTGAACTGGAAGCCCTTGGCGTCCACGCCCAGGTACACATTGGTGATAAGGCTCTTGATGATCTCACCAAAGGCCAGGGTGACGATGGCCAGGTAGTCGCCGTTGAGGCGCAGCACCGGGATACCGATGAGAAAGCCGAAGAACCCGGCCAGGGCGGCGCCGATGACCATGGCCACCACCAGGCGCAGGGTGGGGGAGGGAATCAGGCCGGCCAGGGAACCGGCGGCGGCGCAGCCCATAAAAGCGCCGATGCTCATAAAGCCTGCATGGCCCAGGGAGAGTTCGCCCGAGATACCCACGACCAAGTTCAGGGCCAGAGCCATGGTCACATAGGCACAGATGGGGATGAGCTGGCCCTCCAGCACCGCCCCAACGCCCCCGTCCTTGAAGGTGCGCAGCAGCTGAATGATCACAAAGGCTCCGATGACCAGAGCATAGGTAAAGATCATAGAGCGGGTGGACTTGTTGATGGTCAGAATGTTCTTTTTCATGCCGTCCACCTCACACTTTCTCACGCACGGTCTTGCCCAGCAGACCAGCGGGCTTGACCAGCAGCACGATGATCAGCACCCCGAAGACCACGGCGGTGGACAGCTGGGTGGAGATGTAGGCGCCGGCAAAGATCTCGATCACACCCAGCAGCAGCCCGCCCAGCAGGGCCCCGGGGATGGATCCAATACCCCCGAAGACGGCGGCGGTAAAGGCCTTGATACCAGGCATGGAACCGGTGGTGGGGGTCAGGGTGGGGTAGGCGGAGCACAGCAACACCCCGGCGATGGCCGCCAGGGCGGAGCCGATGGCGAAGGTCATGGAGATGGTGCGGTTTACATTGATGCCCATGAGCTGGGCGGCGCCCTTGTCCTCAGAAACCGCCCGCATGGCCTTGCCCATCTTGGTACGGCCGGTGAAGGAGGTGAGAGCCAGCATAATGATCACACAGGCCACAATGGTCACCAGGGTCACATGGGAGATGGTCAGGGGGCCTACCTTCAGCTGGCCGCTGCCCACGATGGGGGAGAAGTACTTGGGGCTGGAGGACCACAGCAGCAATGCGGCGTTCTGCAAGAAGTAGCTCACGCCGATGGCGGTGATGAGCACCGCCAGGGAGGGGGCCTGACGCAGGGGCTTGTAGGCCAGACCCTCAATGACCACGCCCAGAACGGTGCAGACCACCATGGACAGCACCACTCCCGCCAGGGCAGGGACCACAGCAGCGGCCATGGAGCCCTCGGCAAAGGTGGAGCTCAGACCGGACATGGTGAAAAAGCAGATGTAGCCGCCCACCATGATTACATCTCCGTGGGCGAAGTTGAGCATCTTGGCGATGCCGTAGACCATGGTGTAGCCAAGGGCGATGATGGCGTAAATGCTCCCCAGGCTCAGGCCCCGGATCAGATAATCCAACAGGGTCAATAAATCCATAATTCACTCACCTTTTCTCTCTCAGGGCGCATGGGAAAAACGCCGGGCCCTTTTCCGGCCCCTTTCCCATGCGTCCCCTTATGACTGCAAGGAAAACGCGTGTCCCAGGGGACCGCCAAGCGGTCCCCTGGGAAAAAATACGATGGCTTCGGGCAGGATCAGTCCATGCCCACATAGGCGCCGTTCTCGATGATCATGCCCTTGGGGCTCTTGGACACCGCACCGGTGGCGTCCCAGGTGATACCGGCGCCGTCACCGGTCAAGCCGGTGAAGTTGATGGTGGGGAAAACTTCCTTCAGCTTGGTGTTCAGGTCGGCAGCGCTCATGTCGGGAGTGCAGCCGGCGGTCTCCAGAGCCAGCTTCAGGGCATAGACGCAGTCATAGGCGTCGGCAGCGAACTGGTTGGGCACCTCGTTGTACTTCTCCTGATACTTGGTCACGAAGGCCTTGGTGGCCTCGTCCTCAGCGTCGGCGTTGAAGGGGGTCAGCAGCATGACACCCTCGGCCAGGGAGATGTCGAAGCCCTCTACGGTGAGGATGCCGTCCATGCCGTCCACACCGAAGATCTTGGGATCGTAGCCCATGGCGTCGGCCTGGCTGAGGATCAGGGAGGCGGCGTCATAGTACATGGGCAGGAACAGCAGGTCGGCCCCGGCCTGCTTGGCCTGGGTCAGCTGGACGGTGAAGTCGGTCTGGGTGTCGGTGGTGAAGGTGGCGTCGCCCACCACATTCAGACCCAGGGTCTCGGCCTCGGCCACAAACTTGTCCTTGATGCCGGTGGAGTACACATCGTCGTTCTTCCAGATGATGAAGACCTTCTCGGCCAGGTTCTGCTCAGAGATGTACTGGGCGGAGGCCAGACCCTGGTTGGGGTCGGAGAAGCACATCTGATAGACATTGTCCTTGCCCTCGATGACATCGGGAGCGGAGGCGGAAGGAGTCAGGGCAAAGATACTGTCGGCGTAGTTCAAAGCGGAGGTGCTGATGCCGGGGGTGGAGGTGACGGAGCCCAGGGAGATCTGCATGCCCCACTCCTTCAGGGCGTTGTAGGCGTTGACGGCCTTCTCGGCGTCGTGGACATCGTCCTCGTAGCGCAGCTCGAACTGGATGTCACCGCCCAGGGCGTTGATTTCCTCCACGGCGATCTGGGCGCCCCGCTGGGCGGCGATGCCGTAGATGGAGGCGCCGCCGGTCAGGGGGCCGGTGCCGCCCAGCTTGAAGGCGGCGCCGGTGGCGGTGCTGGTGCCGGAGGAGGAAGCGCCGGCGCTGGAAGCAGCGCCGCTCTGGGAGGCGGAGGAACTGCTGCCTCCGCCGCAGGCGGCCAGGCTCATGGTCATGGCCAGAGCCAGGGCAAGAGAGAGTAACTTCTTCATTCTAATTGCTCCTTTACAAGTGATTATACAAAAAAGCGGCTCCTATTCCTTGGAAGAACGAAGCCGCTTTTGTATCAAAAGAATGGGTGACAGTACGGTTGTTCTCAGGTCTTTATCTTGTTGTGGAGAAGGCCGGCCAAGGTAATCAGAAATACCACCAGGTAAATTCGTGCCAGGCCTCCGCACAGGACAAACAGGGCCAACATGACAAAAATGGGCACCACGATCATGGTGCCCAGAAAAATCATCATGGAGTTGCCCTGAGAAGACTGAAAATAGGCGCAAGAACAAGAGTCCCCAGCGTCATAAGCGGCGGACCGGCCGGCGTTCATCATGGGATTGGAGCGGACCAGCGTCATCTCGGGTTCTCCCTTCCTGCAAGTGCGGCAAAAGATATATGCATTTATTCTAAGAGAAGGAAAAACAAAAGTCAACTGTCGTTCTGAACAGGAATGACAGAATAAATGGAATGAAATTTCGGAAAATTTAGCGATTATTACAAAATGAGGGGTGAAATTTCTCTGCTGCGCCTGATTGTTCCAAGTGCGGCCCATGAGAGAGCGGGGGGAGAGGGAAAAACCACCGCCCCGGGCCGGGACGGCGGTCGAGCGCTCTTAGTTCAAAAAGTCCTTCAGCTTCTTGCTGCGGCTGGGGTGGCGCGTCGCCGTCGCGGATTGCAGATCACTCGCCTGTGCTTGAAAGCAAAGGCTCGCTCCTTTCATCGCTCCGGCTCTCCCCACGGGACCCGCTTGCCCGCAAGGGTACGCCGCATTCCGTAAGGCGGCAAAGCCGCCCGAGGCTGGGCTCCCGCGGGGGCCCAAAAACTGCGCCCCAAGGGGGCTGCGTCCCTGAAAAAAGCCCGTTAGTTCAAAAAGTCCTTCAGTTTCTTGCTGCGGCTGGGGTGGCGCAGTTTTCTGAGGGCCTTGGCTTCGATCTGGCGGATGCGCTCCCGGGTGACATTGAACTCCTTGCCCACTTCCTCCAGGGTACGGGTGCGGCCGTCCTCAATGCCGAAGCGCAGCTTCAGTACCTTCTCCTCCCGGGGGGTGAGGGTGGACAGCACCTCCACCAGCTGCTCCTTCAAAAGGGTGAAGGAGGCCGCCTCAGCGGGCTCGGAGGCGTCCTCGTCGGGGATGAAGTCGCCCAGGTGGCTGTCCTCCTCCTCGCCGATGGGGGTCTCCAGGGAGACGGGCTCCTGGGCGATCTTCAAAATCTCCCGTACCCGCTCCACAGGCATGTTCATCTCCTCGGCGGTCTCCTCGGCGGTGGGGTCGTGGCCCAGCTCCTGGAGAAGCTGTCGGTTCACCCGGATGACCTTGTTGATGGTCTCCACCATGTGTACCGGGATGCGGATGGTCCGGGCCTGGTCGGCAATGGCCCGGGTGATGGCCTGGCGGATCCACCAGGTGGCATAGGTGGAGAATTTATAGCCCTTGGTATAGTCAAACTTCTCCACCGCCTTGATGAGGCCCAGGTTGCCCTCCTGAATGAGGTCCAGGAACTGCATGCCCCGGCCCACATACCGCTTGGCGATGGACACCACCAGACGGAGGTTGGCCTCGGCCAGGCGCTGACGGGCCCGCTCTCCCCGCTTGATGGCCTTCTCCAGCTCCCGGCGCAGCTCCTCGGGGATCTCCTCCCCGGCCTCCTCCAGCTCGGCCAACTGCTCCTGGGCGGCGGTGCCGGCGTTCATGTCCTGGGCCAGGCCGATCTCCTCGTCGGAGGTGAGCAGGTTCACCTTGCCGATCTCCTTCAGGTACATGCGTACCGGGTCGTCGGTGCCGAAGGTGTCCATAAGGGAGTTGGGGTCTACCATCTCCTCCTCGCTGATCTCCTCCATGTCCTCCACAGGGGGGTCCACATCGTCGGGGAGCTCAGGGATGTAGTCCTCGCTTACCGTCTCGATGCCCAGGTTCTCCAGGGTGTCGTAGATCTTGTCCATCTGCTCGCTGCTCAGATCCATATCCTCCAGCACATCCAGCAGCTCGGAGGCGGAGAGGTTGCCCTTCTTCTTTCCCTTTTCAATGAGCTCGGAGAGCTTTTCCGCTCCCTGGACGCCCTCCACTACCTTCATGATCTCAACCTTGCCGGCCTCCATACGGGCCCGGATGTCGCTGCGCTTATCCAGCTTTTCCTTCTGCTCGGCAGTGACGGTATGTTCTTTCTTCACGCTCATGGCTTTTCCTCCAAATATGCTTTCTTTTGTTGATATTGTTTCTGAGCGGCCAGAAGGAGGTCGTCCCCCTGGACCTGGCCGCTGCGCAGCAGAGCCTCGCTGCGAATGATGGATATGTAATCGCGGATAGACTGCCCGCTGTTGGCGGTGGATTCGGGCTGAGCGGCCACCTGGGCCAGGTGATTCATCTCCTCGGAGGTGAACTCCCCGGCCAGAGTGTCCAGTGTGGTGGACAGACCCCGCTCTCCCCGGCTGTGGAGCCGGTCAAAGGCCTTGCCCAGCAGGGGGGAGGAGAACTCCTCGCCCCGGATGTCCCCCATGCTGCCCGCGAGCCCCGGGTCCAGAATGAGCAGACGGATGAGCCCCTCCTCCGCCCGGGCGGAGCGGATGTTCTCATACCGCAGGCCCCGGACCTTGGGCTGGAGCTGGCTGACAGGGGCCAGATCCCGGCGCTCCTGGCGCTTCTGCTCCCGGCGCAGGCGGTGGCGCAGGGCCCGGTCCACCTCCAGCTTCATGGTCTCGGGGGTGACTCCTGCCCGCTGGGCGGCGTGGCCTCCGTAGATCTCCCGCTCCACTGCGCTGGGCAGGGCGGAGAGAAGCTGGGCGGCCTGCTGCAGGAAGGTCACCTTCTGGGCGTCGTCCCCCAGGTCGAATTGCTTGGCGATCTGCTCCAGGCGGTAGTCCACCTGGTTTTCGCTCTGGTCCAGCAGCCGCCGGTAGGCCTCGGGCCCGCTCTTTTTAATGAGCTCGTCCGGGTCCTTGGCCCCCTGCATCCGCAGTACCTTTACCTTCAGTCCCGCCTTTTCCAGCAGGGGGATGGCCCGCTGGGCTGCGGCCACCCCGGCGCCGTCTCCGTCGTAGGAGATAACGGCGTCCTTGAAGTACCGGGAGAGGAGCTGGGCGTGCTCCTCGGTGAGGGAGGTGCCCAGAGAGGCCACGGCGCTGTCAAAGCCCGCCTGATGGAGGGCAATGGTGTCCATGTACCCCTCGGTAAGGATGACCCGGCCGGCTTTGGACTTTTTTGCGATGTTCAGGGCGAAGAGGTTGCGGCTTTTGTTATACACCGGGGTGTCCGGGGAGTTCAGATACTTTGGTGTGGAGTCATCCATCACCCGCCCCCCGAAGCCGATCACATCCCCCCGCACATCGATGATGGGAAACATGACCCGGTTGCGGAACCGGTCATAGATCCGCCCGTCCTTGTTGCTTACCGCCAGCCCCGCGTCCAGCAGGTCCCGCTTGTCATAGCCCTGGGCGGTCATCTCGGTGATGAGGGCGTCCCACCGGTCGGGGGCGAAGCCCAGGCCAAAGGAGGTGAGGGTCCGTTTGGACAGCCCCCGGCCCCGGAGGTAGCTGAGACCCTCGGCCCCCTCCGGGGCGTTGAGCCAGCGGTAGAAGGCCTGGGCGGCCTTTTTGTTCATGGTCAGAATTTTCTCCCGGCGCTCCCGCATTCCGGCGGAGGGCCCGCCCATCTCAGGCATGGCCATCCCCGCCCGCTTGGCCAGCAGGGCCACCGCGTCCCGGAAGGGGAGGTTCTCCAGCTCCATCACGAAGCTGATGACGCCGCCTCCCTTGCCGCAGCCGAAGCACTTGTAGATCTGCCGGTCAGGCACCACATGGAAGGAGGGGGTCTTCTCACTGTGGAAGGGACAGCAGCCCCAGTAGCTGCTCCCCTTTTTGGTGAGGTGGACCGACTCCCCCACCAGGTCCACAATATCTGTGCGGGCGATGAGCTCATCCAGAAATCTGTCCGGTAAGGGCAAGGGTCCTTCCTCCTCTCTGAAAGTTACGGTTATGTCCTATTTGTAACCCTTTGGCAACAATAATATGCTATTTCAGGGTCCAGCCCATGGGAATAAACAGCTCCTTATACCGCTCCACGGCGAAGGGGTCGGTCATGCCGTTTCCCACGGGCCAAGGCCCGCGGGAGCCCTTTTGATTTCAATCCTCGGGGCGGAATGAATCCGCCCCTCCGGAAATTCTCCGCTGCGCCGCGAATTTACGGCGCTTACCGCGCCGCCCCGCCCTTGGCGGGGTCATCGCCGGCATTTCTACTTCAGCGTCCAGCCCATGGGAATGAATAGTTCCTTGAACCGCTCCACGGCGAAGGGGTCGGTCATGCCGGCGATGTAGTCGCACACCGCCCGGTCCACCCCCTCCGACTCCCGGATCTCCTGAAAGTCGGCGGGCAGCTCGTCGGGATTCTTCTGGTAGTGTTCAAACAGCCGCCGGAGCATCTCCTGGGCCTTGCCCTCCTCCCCCTTGGCCAGGGGGTTGGTATAGACGCTGTCGAACATGAACTGCTTCAGCGTCTCCATGGCCTCTCCCACATCGGGGGACTGGCAGATCTCTCCCTTGTCCCGGCTGGCGGCGATGGCGTCCTTCACCAGGGCGTCGATGCGCTCCCCGTGGGTGAAGCCCAGCACATGGGACACCCCCAGGGGGATGTCCATGGGATAGATGATCCCGCCCCGAAGGGCGTCCTCAATGTCGTGGTTGATGTAGGCGATGTGGTCGGCCAGCCGGACCACCTGGCCCTCCAGGGTGGCCGCCGGGGCGCCCTTGGTGTGGCAGGCGATGCCGTTTCGCACCTCCCAGGTAAGGTTCAATCCCTCACCGTTCTTCTCCAGGCGCTCCACCACCCGCACCGACTGGCGGTAGTGGGCGAAGCCCCCCTCCATGACCTCGTCCAAAAGCCGCTCTCCGGCATGGCCGAAGGGGGTGTGGCCCAGGTCGTGGCCCAGGGCAATGGCCTCGGTGAGATCCTCATTGAGCTGGAGGGCCCGGGCGATGGTCCGGGCGATGCGGCTCACCTCCAGGGTGTGGGTCATGCGGGTGCGGTAGTGGTCCCCCTCGGGCTGGAGGAAGACCTGGGTCTTGTGCTTGAGGCGGCGGAAGGCCTTGGAGTAGACGATCCGGTCGGTGTCCCGCTGGAAGGGGGTGCGCACATCGCACTCCTCCTCCGCACGATCCCGGCCCCGGGACTGAGCGGAGCGGCAGGCCAGGGGGGAGAGGAAGGCCTCCTCCCGCTGCTGGAGCTGTTCCCGCAGTGTCATGGGCAGTCCTCCTTTCAAAGTGGGCCTTTTATCCTTTTACTCTTTCCTTATACGAAATTCGTCTGCAAATTCCTCTTTTTGAGGAGAAAAATTTTTTGAAAAAGTGCACAAATTTAGGGCTGACACTGGCCGCAGGGCTGGTAGCCCCGCTGGAGGAGCTCCTCACGGCTCTCGTCCGTCTCCTCCCGGTTCTGGGGCTTCATGGCCTCCACGCTGGGGCAGTCGGGAAGGTGGAAGCGCTTGGAGCTGGTGTTCAGGATATAGGTGACCTTTGTCTGAGAGGAGAACCCCTCGTCGCCGGGGGCCTCCTCCCCCTCCAGCCAGCTCTCCCCGGTGGCGTAGTCAATGACTATCCCGGGCTGGACATTGTAGGCGTAGATATTGAAGGAAATCCCCTCCCCTCCGTCCTCCGCGGACAGGGCCTCCATCCATACCCCCCGGGCCACCAGCTCCCCCTCCTCAAAGACGGGGGTCACCTGGTAGTACACATGGTTGCCCGTGTCCTCCACATAGTCGGCCACCAGGTTTTCAAAGGGGAGCATTCCCTCCACATTGAGATACCGGGTGCCGGTGATGAGATTCTCCTCGTTGGCGTTCTCCCCGGTGAGCTGATAGCCGATGAGGTGGCAGCGGTTATAGAGGTACTTGCCCTCCACCAGGTCGTCGTAGCGCACCGTGTGCCAGCCGCTGGGCTTCACCTGGCCGATCTCCCCCCGCTCTTCGGTGGGCATGGTGTCCAGGCCCAC
>CALWOR010000032.1 GCA_944383205.1 uncultured Oscillospiraceae bacterium
TGGGATCCCGGTGGCCCTTGAAGCAGCCGGACTCCTCCCACTTTTTGTAGATTCTGGCCTCAGCCTCCTGGGGCTCATAGACCTTGGGAAGTTCTGTATTCATTCGTTTCACATCCTAAATATCAATATTTTAAATTTTTTCTTGGTTATCCCTTGGGTCCGCGGCCCACCCACCGGGTCGTGACCCCGCATTTTTCCTCCAGCAGGGAACGCAACTCATCAGGGGTGCCCCCCTCGATCTGTCCCTTGCTGATGACCAGTCCCTTTCCCGTCTGGTGGAAGAGATAGAAGGCCAGTTCGGTCTCCAGTATTTTGTCACAGTCGGCGTATGGGTAGTGAACGGACTGCGTCCCGCGGGTGATATCTACCCCCGAGTCACCGAAGGAAAATTCATCGGGGACCTTCTTTTTCCCGATCTTTTGCTGCAGCCGCCAGGCAGAGACCTGGTGAAAAAAGCAGAAAGCTCCCGCCAGCAGAGCAGCCAGAAGGAAGTAGACCCCAGCCTGGGCCGCATTTCCGCTGGTATTCATCAGAATGCTCACTCCCACGACCACACATACTGCCGCCGCCGCCAGAATGATCCCCCTGCGCAGCAGATTCCACTGCCTGTTCCCGGTTTGGGAGCCCACCCGCTGAAGATCCACCAGGTGGGCAAAATCATAGTCTGTCCTAGCTTTCATTGAGATGCCGTCCTTTCATTTCCGCCCGCGTAAAAAAACGCCCTGAACCAAACCTGGTTCAGGGCGAATCACTCCGCGGTACCACCTGATTTTCCCCGTTGGGGACGCTCGTACCCTCTGTAATGGGAGGACCCATCATCTCCTACTGTTCCTTCAGAGATGCAGCTCCGGGGCCACTTCGTCCCGCTTTCACCGCGGCCTTGCACCATCCGGCCGCTCTCTGTGCGTGAAAAACGGGGTTACTTCTCCCCTTCTGCGCATTTGTCGTGGTGGTATTATATCCATTTTCCCCGTTTCTGTCAAGGCATTGCCCCGGTTTCCCCAAAGGAATCCAAAATCTCCTCGGTCAGTCGGCGCAGATCCGGAACCTCCTCATAGTCCGGCATCACACCATGGGCACGCACAAAATAGAGCACGCCATTGTGGACCAGGTACCCTACATATTCCTCGCTTCCATTGTCCTCCCGTGCAGTGAGGATGGCACCCTGGATTCCGTTTTTGGTCTCATAGCTGTCTAAGGAGAAGGATTTTCGGTCGAAAACCTTCTGCTCCCAGAGGCGGTTGCCCTTGCCGTCGTCGGTATACCGGGTCGTCGGCCCCCAGGCGCTGCCGGGGATTCCCTGGGCCAACGCCTCTTCATCCGCATACTCAGTGAACATCTGGGCCCAAATGTCAACCACCGCATGGTCCACCACACGGCTGAACATCACCCGGATCTGTTCCGGCCGCCCAAGCTGTTCCAGATCCGTTCGCTCCCTGTCCAAACTCAATCTGCCGTCCACCGCATATCGGGCTCTGATGGAGAGGCCCATTTCAGCCTGATCCAAAAGCTCACTATATAAGAGGGGCACTCCCACATACTCCTGCATCGACTGCCAGTCGTCCCATGCCCAGTCCAATGCACCCTTTTCCAGGTCTTGCTGAAGCTCTCGGCTGAACTGCGTCATGTCAAACTGCTTTACCTCCGCCTGCACGCTGTAGGCAGAGTGGTTGAGGCTCTGCTCGATCCAGCCCAAGCGCACTCCAAAAATTTTCTCCACTGCCAACACCGTACCCGTCAGCGCCAAACACAGGCAAGCGGCGATCAATACCACCCGGCCAAGCCGGCTTCTCCGCTTTGCGGGTCTTGCCGCCTCCTCTACCAGGCCGTGGTCCACATAGCTCATTGCCTCCATCATCCGCTCCAAGTCCTTCATAACCACCCCTCCTGTTCCAGATATACTTTTAATTTCTTCCTCATGCGAAACAGTACGCTCTTAGCCTTGCCCACGGACCAACCCATGTGCTTTGCCGCTTCCTCCACCGAGTCGGCATACCAGTACCGGCGCAGGAATACGATCCGCAGGTCTTCCTTTTGGCCCTTCAAAAATTCTGAAACGACCTGCCCCAACACTTCCGCCTCCACCTTCTGTTCCGGTCCATCCGTATGCGGCAGGCACTCCGCCAGCTCCAGAGCCGCTAACGACACGGTATCCTCCTGCTTTCCCCGCCGTTTTCGGATCAGCAAGGCCCGATTGCGTACCACCGCGCCAAGATAGCCCTGAAAATGGAGCGGGCGTGCCGGCGGAATGGCATTCCAGAGGGACAGAAGGCTGTCGCTGAGGCACTCCTCCACATCCTGTTCCTGATCTAAAATATTCCGGGCAATGGTGCGGCACCAGGCTCCGTACTGCTCCTGCGTCCGCTCCAGCGCCTCCTCGCGGCGCTCCCAATAGAGCTCCACCAGCTTTTTATCTGTCATCTCGCTTCCTCCTAAACCGCGGTTCACCTATATAGAGCACGGTACCGGCCGGTTGGTTTCACTCCAACAAAGATTTAAAAAAATACCGGCCCTGACCTTCAGGACCGGCAATTGTGCAGGTGTTATTTTTCGCAGCGCTTATGCTCGGAGGCGTTTTTCTTGTAGATGATATTCAGGCCCTTGAGCAGCAGGTCCCGGTCCACCCGGATCTCCCGATGGCACAGAGGCACTACGAACTGGGCCATACCGCCTGTGGCCACCACTGTGGTGGGGTAGCCCAGCTCCTCCTCCACCCGGTCCAGCATGCCGTCGATCATGGCGGCGGTGCCGTACATGATGCCGCTGCGCATACAGTCGATGGTGTTCTTGCCGATGACCTTCTTGGGCTTGTCCAAGCGGATGCCGGGCAGCTGGGCGGTACGGGAGGTGAGGGCCTCCAGAGACACCCGGACGCCGGGGATGATGCAGCCGCCCAAATAGGTATTGCCCTTGCCCACCACCTCAATGGTGGTAGCAGTGCCCAGATCCAGCAGGGTCAGGGGGGGCTCAAACTCCGCCAGAGCGGCCACGGCGATCACGATTCGGTCGCTGCCCACCTGGGAGGGAGTATCCATCTGGATGTTGAGCCCCGTCTTGATGCCCGGGCCCACCACCATGGGCTCCCGGCCGGTAAGCTTCACAATGCCGGTGCGCACCGAGTTAAAGACAGGCGGCACCACCGAGGAGATGATGCAGTCGTCCACATCCTTGGGCTTCACCTCAAACAAAGAGAGGATATTTTTGATCTCCACGCCGTACTGGTCGGAGGTCTTGATATGGTCAGTGGCGATCCTTCCCTCAAAGATGATCTTGTCGTTCTGGATGCCGCCGATGACGATATTGGTATTGCCGATGTCGATGGCCAAAAGCATAGTTGACACCTGATTTCTTCTGCAATTTCACTCCTGCCCCGGACAGATGGGACGCTCGTTGCCGTCTTCCCAGGCCGGGCAGGCATAACTCGTTCTCTCGCTGGGGTATTATACAAGGTTGCGGCCCGGGATGCAAGAAAAAATCACGATAAAGCAATATTTCCGCAAGGCTTTACAGTTGACGGGAAAGCCGATATAATCAAAAGAAAGCGCACTTTCCGCATTTGGGAGGAATCTATCATGCTGACCAACAAAACCATTCTGCTGGGCGTGACCGGGGGCATCGCCGCCTATAAGTCCGCCTATCTCGCCTCAGCTCTCACCAAGCTCCACGCCAATGTGGAGGTGATCATGACTGAGCACGCCACCCGGTTCATTGCCCCCCTGACCTTTGAGCAGCTCACCGGAAGACGGTGCATGGTGGACACTTTCGACCGCAACTTCAGCCACCAGGTGGAGCACATCGCCCTGGCCGACCGGGCCGACCTGGTGCTCATCGCCCCGGCCACCGCCAATGTGTGCGCCAAACTGGCCCACGGCCTTGCCGACGATATGCTCACCACCACCGTGCTGGCCTGCACCTGCCCCAAGCTCATCGCTCCGGCCATGAACACCCACATGTTTGAAAATCCGGTGACTCAGGACAACCTGGACATTCTTCGCCGGTACGGCTGGGAGGTCATCGCCCCCGGTTCAGGCCACCTGGCCTGCGGAGCGGTCGGTCCCGGACGCATGCCAGAGCCCCAGGACCTGGTGGAGCACATCCTCCGCGCTATCGCCCTTCCCCACGACCTGCAGGGCAAAACCGTGCTGGTCACCGCCGGTCCCACTCAGGAGGCCCTGGACCCGGTACGCTACCTCACCAACCACTCCACAGGAAAAATGGGCTATGCCATTGCCAAAACAGCCATGCTCCGGGGTGCTGAGGTCACGCTGGTCTCCGGTCCCACTGCCCTCAAAAAGCCCCCCTTTGTGGAAGTAGTGGATGTGGTATCCGCCCAGGACATGTTTGAAGCCGTCTCCGCCCGGCAGGAGCAGTCCGACCTGATTTTCAAGGCCGCTGCCGTAGCCGACTATACTCCCACAGGGTACAGCGACGACAAGATCAAGAAAAAGGACAGTGACCTGTCCATTCCCTTAAAGCGCACTCAGGACATCCTCCAGTACCTGGGCGACCACCGCCGGGCGGGACAGGTGATCTGCGGCTTCTCCATGGAGACCCGTGATATGGTGGAAAACAGTACCGCCAAGCTGGAGAAGAAGCATGTGGACATGATCTGTGCCAACAATCTGAAGGTAGCTGGCGCAGGCTTCGGCACCGATACCAATGTGATCACCCTCATCACCCGAGAGGGACTTACCGAACTGCCCCTTATGTCCAAGGAGGAGGCAGCGGGAAAAATTATCGACCGTGCACTGGAACTTTTTTGACCACATGTTTACGCGCCTTCGGTACTCACGAAGGCGCTTTTATTTTTTCTTGACATAAGTCCGAAATCAGACTATACTGCCTATAAAGTCCGATTTCGGACAAAGGAGGATTTTATGGAACAGATGAGCTTTTCTGAATTTATTTCAGATTACAACACCCTGTACAAAGAGGGAAATCGCCTGTACCACCGTCTTGCCAAACATTTTGGTCTGTCCGATACTGCTTTCTGGATTTTATACTCTCTGGAAGAGTCGAACACCGCCCTTACACAAACAGAGTTATGCAGTACTCTTTGCCTCAGCAAGCAGACTATTAACTCAGCCTTAAAAATCCTTGCTAACGAAGGATATATTTTATTGGAAGCTCCTCACCACAAAAGCCGCAGCAAATACATTTCTCTGACACCGTCAGGCCGTGAGTTAACCAAACGAACGATCGATCCCATCTTTTGTCTGGAAGAGCGTGCCTATGAAGGTCTTAGCGAAACAGAGCGAAAGACCCTGCTGACTCTCATTCATCGATACCTCAATCTGCTGTGCTGTGCTGCTCAGCCTATTCTGACAGGATGTCGCCAGGAGGGACCTGTTTCAAATGCAGATTAAACTCTCTGACCACTTTACTTACAGCAAACTTCTCCATTTCACTCTTCCCTCCATCGTTATGATGGTCATCACCTCCATTTACAGTGTAGTGGACGGGCTGTTTGTCTCCAACCTGGTGGGCGAGCTGGCCCTGTCGGCGGTCAACATCATGTTCCCCGTGTCCATGATCCTGGCCTCCTTCGGCTTTATGCTGGGCACCGGCGGCGGGGCCATCGTGGCCCGGACCATGGGTGAGGGAAAGCAGGAGCTGGCCAACCGCTACTTCTCCATGATCATCTGCTGCGTGCTGGGACTGGGTCTGGTCTTCTCTCTGGTCTCGGTTTTTTACACGGAGTCCATCGCCCGCCTGGCCGGGGCCAGCGACCTGCTCATGGACGACTGTATCGCCTACGGCCGGGTGCTGCTGGGGGGCAGCGCAGTCTTTATGCTCCAGGTGGCCTTTCAGGTCTTCTTTGTGGTGGCCGAGCAGCCCCACAGGGGGCTGCTGTTTTCCATCGCCTCGGGGCTGACCAACATGGCGCTGGACTATGTGCTCATCGGTCCGCTCCAGATGGGGGTGGCCGGAGCCGCCTGGGCCACGGTGACGGGCTACGCCGTGGGCGGTCTGCTGCCTCTGTTCTGCTTTCTCCGCCCGGGAAAGGGGGCGCTCCGCCTCACTGCCACCGCCCTCTATCCCAAACAGCTGCTGGAAGCCTGCTTCAACGGCTCCTCCGAGCTGATGAGCAACCTGTCCTCCTCCGTGGTGGGCATTCTCTTCAACCTGCAGCTCATGGCTATGATCGGGGAACTGGGGGTGGCAGCCTACTCGGTGATGATGTATGTGGACTTTGTCTTTGTGGCCGCCTTTCTGGGCTTTTCCATGGGCAGCGGCCCCATCGTCAGCTACCACTATGGGGCGGGCAACCACCGGGAGCTGAAGAGTGTGTTCCGCAAGAGCATGGTCATCATCTCCCTGGCCTGTCTGGCTATGGTGACCGTCTCCGAGCTGCTCAGCCGCCCTCTGTCCATGGCCTTTGTGGGGTACAGCCCGGCACTGCTGGAGATGACGGTGCACGGCTTTCGTCTCTTCGCACTCAGCTACCTCTTCTGCGGCTTCGGTATCTATGGCTCCGCCTTCTTTACCGCCTTGTGCAACGGAGCCATCTCCGCCCTGCTGTCCTTCCTGCGCTCCTTCCTGTTCCGGGGCGGGCTGGTGCTGCTCATGCCATTGGTGCTGGAACTGGACGGGATCTGGCTGGCAGTGGTGGCGGCGGACGGCCTGGGCGCCCTGGCGGCCCTGGGCTTTCTGTGGAGAAAGAGAAAGCAGTACCACTATCTCTGACTGCGCCCCCTGACACAGAAGCGGCCCTCCGGCGCTTCACGCCGGAGGGCCTTGCCGTATTTTGGGGAAAGCTCCGTCATCAAAGTCTGAGATAGGCTCTTGGGCCTGTATACTCTTTCGCCAGGATCCTATTGCGGTATATATCTTCCTCGTATGCAGTCAGGCCGGGGGCATCGGGGAAATGCTCCCGAATATACTCCGTCCCGACGAACCGCTGCGCCTCCAGGAATCCCGACTTCTCATCCTGCTCCGCTAAAATCTTTGGGGGAACATATTCCTCTCCCTTCGCAGCCGCTTTTATCGCCTCTTTGCCCATCTCGCCGAAATAGAAGTTCAGTCTTCTCATGGCGACATGCATATATGTCAACACCATCAACATCTCCCGATCATCCGCGTTGTTGGCGATGTCCAGCGTCTTGGTCGAGTCGGTGAGAGTGGTAAATGCACTTCCCAACTCTGCTATATCCGCCATCACATCCGGCGCTACGGCCAGCAGATCCTTGGGATGGAGCTGGGTGAGGTAGGTGCCATATTTCCTCACTGCCGCCCGGCAGCGATCCAGCATGATCTGCTTGTACTCACGAAGCCCCTCAAAAAACTGCGCTTTCAGATATTCCGGCGTGTAGCGAGCGAGCTCCTTCTGCTCATCCTCGGTGATGGAGTCGGGTTTCGCCTCCTGTCTTTTCTGCAATAATGCTGCCCTTGAGTAAATGCTCAGCTGTTCCATTATCGTCTTCAGCCGCTCCGTAGGATAGACCTTCGGGTCACATCTTGACAAAAACAGTGCAAGCCGGGTAGCCGATCCATCCATGACAGTGATGTCGTCGGGACCTTTCGGAGGCATTTGGTAGCGGGGCTCTTTTTTTCGTATTTCCTCAATTTCAGGGTTAAGCTTCCTTTTTTCGTAGGAATACGGAATAACACGACTAGCATACTGATAGAAGGGTTCCTTCTTGTCATAGGCAGGCTGGGTCATCCCCTCAAAGGTGAGCCCGTGTATCTTCTCCTCGAGGTTTTTCTCGTACTGCACCTCGCCCACCTCTACACTCGCCGCATAGCCCTGCTGCATCTGGGCATCGTACCCTTTCTCCGCTTTCCAATTCTCCTCTATATCCATGACTTCCAAACCCAAGTCCTCCTGAACGGCCAGGGCATGTTCCTCGTCCGTTAAATCCCTCGGCCAGATGAAAAAGCTGATCAGGTTTTCGTAGAGAGTCGTCATCTTGCCCATCAGTTCCCATCTTTCATGCATCGCCCTTATTTCCGTCTCCATGACCCGGAGTTCCATGGCCTGCTCTGGGGTCGGGTTGTTGCCCGCCTCGCGCAGCTTTTCCTCTTTGATTTCCTTGATGGCTACCTGCTTGCCCATATACTCCAGAGAGGTTTCTATCGTTTGGAACATCTTCTGGTACAGACGATCGACATTTTTCTGATTGGCCTGATACTTATCAGGGAAAGCCGTCAACAGCTTTTGGACCAGGCTCATGCGATTATAAGCTTGAGATAGGGACTGGGCATCAAAATTGAAGGAGAAATATTTATTCTCCCTTATATGTTTCTCCCATTCCTCCCTGTATGCTCCCTTCTCCCGCTTCTCACGAACCTTTTGATCCGCTTCGGCCCTGACCCTCGCCAGGATCGCGTCCTGCTGCCTTTGGATACGCGCTGCTTCCAGATTTACGCGCCTATTGCGCCGATCCCGCTTCATATCAGGGAAGATCTCAAAGTGTCGCCGCAGTACTCCGGCCGCATTCTCCGCCGCGGCGGCCGCATCCCCTCGGTTATAATATTCTCCGTTCGCCTGCAGCCCTTTGACCGCCAGGATAGCCGGCACCATATCTGCCAAGCGTTGAGGATACCAATCCATCGCGTAGGTCAGCATCGTCAGCTGCTCCTCAGGCAATTGATGAAAGTAGTCACGGTTAATCGGATCATCCCTCATGATCTTGAAGGACTTCATCTTTTCATTCATGGCGATCAGTTCCATACCATGGGCGCCCATGTATTCGGTTGTAAACAGCTCCTCGTTCAGCCGGAAATTCAGGATCTCATTCACGGCCTGATCCAGGTAGGGCCTGCGGCGTTCCAGCTCTCCGGAGGTGTAGTCTTCAATGAACGCACGGTCGGCGGCGTCCCGCTCGGCATTTTTGGCAAACAGTCCCGAGGCGTGGCCCTGAAGGAAGGCGTACATGGCCCGCTGATCCTCATCGTTGATCCCGTCCCTCCACTTTCCTTTCAGCGCGTTGTTCCGCTCTTTATAATAAGTGGTGATCTGTTTGTTCAGATTGAAGGATGTATAGTCCGCGTAATCATTATGTTTCCTGGCGGCCTTTGTCTGCTTCAGTTCCTCTTCGACCTTCTTATCGGACTTCTCGGCGGGGAGCAGTTCCTGTACCGGCTCCTCCGGCACAGCCGCCTCCGCCTCGGCCCTTGGGACTTCATGACGGACCCTTTGTATGAGGATACGTTGTCTGTTCCCAAATTCTTCGAGCATTCTCGCCCCGAACTCTGACAGGAGCTGACTCCGGGTCTTATCAACCTTGGTCTTATTCGTCCGCACATATTTCCCGTCTATTTTCTCTACAATAGCCTTCGCTGCATACATCTTTTCATCGTCCCACTTTTCGAGCTGCTGCAGATGTTCCCGGATCTCCTGAGGTCCGTTGATCCCGCCCTGCTGCTGAAGCGGGGCAGTCTGTTCCGCCTGCTCCGGTCCCGGCCCAAAGCCCAACTGTTCCAGGTGTTTCTCTTTTTGAAGCGGTCCACTCATACGATCGTCCTCCAATATATGGTTATATGTTGTAAATTGTTTCCATAGGATCTCAATCTGTCAGCCAGCAAAAATAAGAGTGAGAAATGGGTCTGGCCTCAGGCAGCAAAGTCGATATGAGGGCAGCCGATTTCTCGTTGACCACCTGGATGATCAAAGCAGTTTCCAGCGGATACTTCTCTACGGCCAGGTTCAGCGCGGAGCGCAGCAGCCCCGGCAGGACCATGGGGTCCGGGCTCCCGGACCAGGCCGCCGACAGGTTCAGCCCGCCGCTCCAGCCGGTGTCTCCCACCACATAGGCCTGGACCGCCCCGTCCTGAAGATAGGCCACGCTCACATCCCGGTCCACAATGGATGCCCGCAGCCCTCCCCTGGGCATGGGGGCCTGAGCGGCAATGGCCGCCCGCTCCCCCGCAGAGAGCACGCTGTCGCTGAGCCGGGCAAAGGGGGTCCCCCACCCGCCTGTTCTCTTCTCAAAGAAGGGGGTGCGGGTCACCTGTTCCAGAGTGGTCTGATAGATGGTCTCCCCGTAGTCCTCCTCCCGGGTGAAGCCCATCTTCTCCAGGAAGGGGATGATGGCCTGGTGCTCCTCCTTGGTGGTGGTGAAGCTGATCTTCAGCCCATCCGCATCTTCCCGGGTCAGCTCCTTCAGCTTTTCCATCATCATCCGGCCGCCCCCCATGCGCCGGTAGCTGGAGGCCACAAAAAAGGAGAGGATCTGGAAATGCTTTCCCACCAGGGTGCCGGCACAGGCCCCCACCGCCAGCTTGTCCTGCGTCAGCCCCAGGGCGACGATGGGCTCCTCTGCGGCCACCGCCCGGGCGCACTCAGGCAACAAAAGGGATCGGAAGACCCCTATGTTTCTAGAAGTGATCACACCAATTTCCATTTCTCGCTTCCTCCTCCAGTAAATCAATGGCAGATAACCATCTTAATTGTCTTTTTATCATCTGTCTCTCCGCGGGATCTTTTCTGCTATTATACAGGAAATATGCTGTAGTAGATTAAAAGTTTCATAAAATTTTTCACTTCTTCCCTCCCACGCAAAAAAACGCACCCGCTCTGCAACGAACGGGTGCGCGCTTCAGCTCTCCATATGCCTTCCCAGAAAAGCGGCAATGGACTGGGCCAGTTTGTACTCCACTTCGCCCGCGGCCAGCTGCTCGGGCCCTCCCGCAAAGAGGACGCAGCCCAGCACATCCCCCTCGGATAAAATAGGGGCGGCCACACTGACAGAAAACTTTTCGCTGTCGGCGCACAGGGGGACGGCTGTCTCTCCCTGCTTGTACTGATAGATCTGCCGTCCTTCCATCAGCCGCTCCAGCTGCCGCGAGATCTGTTTGTCCGTCAGCTCCCGGCGGGGAACCCCCGCCACGGCCACGCAGCTGTCCCGGTCGGTAATGACTGTCAGCTTCCCGGTAGTACGGTTCAGGGTCTCGCACAGCTGACCGGCGAAATCCACCACGCCCCCCATGAGGGAGTATTTCTTAAAGATCACACCGCCGTCCTTGTCGGTGAAGATCTCCAGAGGGTCACCGTCACTGATAACATTGGCATGGAACACCTTGTCCCGGCGCTTTTCTGAGCGCTGGACGATGGTAATGGGTGAGATATGTCCCATGCCAGACTTAAAATTTATGGTATCCCCCGGAATCTGAGCTATGGCAGCCACAGTCTCCCCAGCTGTCTCCTCCGGCAGAGTCCCGCTTCGCAGGATGCTGTCCACATCTGCCTGGAGCTGGATTTCCAGGCGGTCTTCATACACTTTGATCTGCCGGATGATGAGCTCCAGATCCCGGCGCTCCAGGCGGTCCTTGCGAAGGATGTCTCCGAATACCTCCAGGGCCGTCTTCGCAGCCCGGTTCACCCGGATGATGGTGTTGCGCTTGTCGGACAGCAGTTCAATCTGGTGGCCGATGCCCTCGATCCGCTTTTGCAGGTCCTCCTCCAACTCGTCGTAGGTCTGCTCCAGGAGCTCCTCCTGGTCCGGGTGCTTCATCAAATCCCGGATGCGCTGCCGCTTGGTAACCTTCAGCTCCTCCTGGAGCTCCTCCAGTACCTGCGCCAGGTGGTCCGCGCTCTGCTCGGTCCCGGCCACGTCCTCCTGCTCATGGGCCAGGTCCTCGTTGAGCCGCTGGAGCATGTCCTTGGAGTGGTCCATCACCTGCTGGACGTAGCGTTTCAGAAGCTCGTCCAGCTTGTCCGCGCGGATGTGGTGGGAGGTGCAGCCGGAGCGTCCCCGCCGGTGGTAGGTGCCGCAGGTGTAAGCGCTCCGCAGGTCGCTGCGGCTCATGGCGAACATGGGGGCCCCGCAGTCCCCGCACACCAGGAAACCGGAGTACACGTTGTCGTACTTCTTCACCCCCCGGTAGTGGGAGGTGGTGCGCTTCTCCCGAAGCGCCCGGGTGGCAGCAAAGGTACGGTAGTCGATGATGCCCTGGTGGTGGTGTTCGATGACGATCTGCTCGTCCACATCCCGGCGCACATCCCTGCCGTTGATCTTCTTTCGGGTGTACTTCCCCTGCCGCAGGGTGCCGATGTAGAAGTCGTTGTCCAAGATGCCCTGGACCGTCACAATGGCCCAGGCGGACTTCACCGGCCGCTTATAGTCCTCCCCGGCGGCCTCCTTCCGATCCCGCTCCGCCATGCGCGGGGTGGGGATACCCTGGTCCGTGAGGTAGTTGGCGATCTTCTTATAGCCCCACCCCTCGTCGTTGTAGAGGCGGAAGATGGTGCGCACCACATCCGCCTCGGTGGGGACTACTTCGAACTCCTGCCGCTTGTTGACGATGTAGCCGTAGGGGGCGGCGCAGATCCATTTTCCATCCGCCTGCCGTCGCTTGATGACGTTTTTCACCTTTTTGCTGGTGTCGGTGACGGGCATCTCGTTGATGAGAAACTGGAATTGGATCTTCAGCCAGTCGTCGTCGTTGGGAAAGTCGATGCTGTCCCCGATGGAGATGATTCGCACCCCCGCGTCCCGCAGATCCTCCAGCTCCACCAACCCCCGGCTGTTTCGGCGGGAGAACCGGGAGAAGTCCTTCACCACCAGAATGTCATACTGGTGGGACATCAGCCCCTTCCGCATGGCCTGATAGCCCTCCCGCTGCTCGAATGTGTAGCCGGAGCGGTCCCGGTCCTCATAGAAGGTAAGGGAGCTGCCGGGGAATTTCTGCCGGACAAAATCCTCGATGATGGCCTTCTGGTTTTCGATGGACACATTGTCCCGGTCCAGCTCGTCGTCCACCGAAATTCTGCAATAGCCGGCGATGTCAAAAGTCTCGGTCATGTGCCGCTGCCCCCCTTCAGGTATTGTTCCATTGCCCGGTCGAAGTCGGAGATGTAGTCGGCATCCTGCTTCTTACGGAATTGCTCATAGATCTCGCCCACCTTTTTGACCGCTTGGTCTCTGGAGATATGTCCCTTGCCCTCCAGCACGTTCCGCCGGTTATTGGCAAGAAAGCGGTCGGTCTCCCGGAGCCAGTCCTCCATACTCATAAGCTGCTCATCCTCCGCCATCAGCTCGGCGTAGTCGATGAACATAGTGACCAGACGGTTCAGGCGGGAAATCTCCTTCTCATTTAAGTAGTTCTTCGCCACCAGAACGTCACTTTTCAGGATCTTCCCATCCGGGGCCCCCTTCCAGGTGGTGAGGCCCATGGTGGGACTATCCAGGGTGGCCCGCTCCGAAATCAGCTCCGCCGCTGTCTTGCCGGTGACCGCAAAGTGGAGCTTGTTCTGGACGAAGGCGTAGAAGGCCCGGGTGGTCTCGCTGTTCTTGTCGTAGTCGTAGCTGCACTG
>CALWOR010000033.1 GCA_944383205.1 uncultured Oscillospiraceae bacterium
CGCACCGTGTGCCAGCCGCTGGGCTTCACCTGGCCGATCTCCCCCCGCTCTTCGGTGGGCATGGTGTCCAGGCCCACTGTGGCCCGGGCCGCGCCGCACCGGCCAAGCAGATCCAGGGAGCTGTACTCCTCCACGGGGAAGGACTCCAGCTCCTCCTGAGTAAAGGAGGGCACATTTCCCTCCAGCTCTACCCAGGGCTCTCCGGCGTAGTCGGGGACAGCTTCCAGGGAGATGGCGGGCTGGGGGGCGCTCTGGAGAAGCTGACAGGCGGTAAGGGACAGAAGCAACAGCAGGGTGAGCAGGGTCTGGGACAATCGCTTCATAATAAACTCCTTTTTACAGCGGGAAAAAATTCCGCCGCTCCCTAGGCAGCGGCGGAACTTTTTAGGATTGGACGGTTCAGGCCTGTTTCTTCTTGCCCGCCCCCACCAGGATGTACACGATAGAGGCAACGGCCAGCATATAGGGGTAGAACAGGCAGGGGATGATCTCAAAGGCGGATACACTGCTCCCCAGGGACACGGCGGTGGAAACGGCGATCAGCATCTGGGCACCGTAGGGGATAATGCCCTGGAAAATGCAGGAGAAGGTATCCAGCAGGGAGGCGGACTCCTTGGGGGTGATGCCGTATTCCTCGCTGATCTCCTTGGCGATGGGACCGGCCATGACAATGGCCACGGTGTTGTTGGCGGTGGCAATGTCCATGGCCCCTACCAGCAGACCCACGCCCAGCCGGCCGCCCACCCGGCCCTTGAACACCCGGCGGATGAAGGCCAGCAGGGCCTCAAAGCCCCCGTGCTCCCGCATGAGGGCGCACATGGCGGACACCAGGATGGTGACCATGATGGTCTCGAACATGCCGGAGGCTCCGGAGCCCGTGGCTCCCAGCATAGTCATAAAGTCCACGGTGCCGGTGCCCAGGGTGATGATGACGCCGGAGACGATGCCCACCAGGAGCACCACGAACACATTCATGCCGGCGATGCCCCCGGCCAGCACCAGCACATAGGGGATGAGCAGCCACAGGTTATAGTCGGGGATGTCGATGTGATTGACCCCGGCGTTCATGGACATGGCCAGGATGAGGGCCAGGGTGACAACGGCGGCGGGCATGGCGATCTTGAAGTTGGCCCGGAACTTGTCCCGCATGGCGCAGCCCTGGGTGCTGCAGGCGGCGATGGTGGTGTCGGAGATAAAGGACAGGTTGTCCCCGAACATGGCCCCGCCCATCACCGATCCGATGCACAGGGGCAGGGAGAAGCCGGACACATTGGCCACGGCCACGGCGATGGGGGTGATGAGGGTGATGGTACCCACAGAGGTGCCCATGGCGGTGGACACGAAGCAGGCGGCTACGAAGAGTACCGCCGCCGAGGCCCAGGCGGGGGTGACGGACAGCAGGAAGTAGGCCACGGCCTCAGCGCTGTCCCGGCCGGTGACACCCACAAAGACGCCGGCCACCAGGAAAATAAGGATCATGGTCATGATGTTCTTGTCGCCCACGCCCCGGGCCATAATGACCATTTTGTCGTCAAACTTCAGCTTGGGGTTCTGCAGACAGGCCACCAGCAGGGCCACCATGAACACCACCACGATGGGGATGCTGTAAAAGCCCATCTCGATCTTCATTCCATACTCGAAGACCAGGCCCATGCCCAGGTACAGTACCAGAAATACCAGAATGGGCAGCAAGGCGATGGGATTGCTTTTGATCCGTTTCTTGTTCAGATCCATAACGCTCCTCCTCTTTCTCACACAGGCGGGCGGTGAAACATGGTTTCCCGCCCGTATTCGTTTATTCTAGTGGAAATTTTCCCCTCTGTCAATGGCTTTGCAATAAAAACCTACTTTGATCATAGGATGATATGCCCCCACAGGGGGCAATGGAGAAAAGGAGGCCCATATGCAGCTTAAACTGAAGGAGCAGCTGCTCACCCAAAACGACTGCTACCGGGAGGGGCGGGTCCTGAAGCCCCAGGGGGTGATGGTCCACTCCACCGGGGTGGCCCAGCCCGACCCTCAGGTTTTTCTCCGGGGATGGAACAAGCCGGGGGTGGAAAAGTGCGTCCACGCCTTTGTATGGAAGGGAGGGGCTATCCAGACCCTGCCCTGGACCACCCGGGGCTGGCACGCGGGCACCGGGACCACCGGGCGCAGCGCCAACAACACCCACCTGTCCTTCGAGTGCTGTGAGCCTGCCGGCCACACCTATCAGGGGGGGACCATGGTGGACTACGATGTGAAGGCCAACGAGGGCTATGTTCAGGACATCTACCGAAACGCCGTGGCCCTCACCGCCCGGCTGTGCAGGGAATTTTCCCTGGATCCCCTGAAGCCCGGGGTGGTTATCTGCCACCGGGAGGGCTATGAGCAGGGGATCGCCAGCGGACACGCCGATGTGCTCCACTGGTGGCCCAAGCACGGCATTACCATGGATCAGTTCCGCCGGGATGTGGCCCAGGCCATGGCAGGCGGCACGGAGGAGGACGAGGATATGACCCAGGAGCGCTTTGATCAAATGATGGAGCAGTATCTGGCCCAGCGGGCCAAACTGGCTCCCGCCGATTGGTCCGCCCAGGCCCGGAAGTGGGCTGAGCAGGCGGGCATCGTGGCCGGAGGGGCCCAGGGGCAGCGGTACGGCTCCTTTGCCACCAGGGAGGAGCTGGTGCAGATGCTCAGCCGTCTGGACCAGCTTCTGTCCCAGGGACAGAGCAAAAAGTAAAAAAGGGGGCGGCTTCAGCCGCCCCCTCAGCTTTTCGAAAAGCCCTCCTGCAAGGAGTTCCGGCGTCCGCAGACGACGGAATCAATTTTAATCCGTCATTTCCGGCGACATGTGCGTCGGAAATGACACTTCTCACGCAAGATGGGCCGACTTTTCCGAAAGGAAACGAGGTTCATCTTGCGTGCGGTCCCTCTCGAAAAAGTGGCGACACCACTTTTTCGACAGTCCAATGACTCAGGCCTTCCACAGACCGTGGAGGTTGCAGTACTCATAGGCGGCCACCAGCTCCTCGCCCTCGGCCAGGACAAAGGAGGCCTGGGGCTTCTGGCCGGGCTTCAGGTACTTGATCTGGCTGCCGGCAGTGGTCTCGATGGCGATAAACTCAATATAGTGCTCCTCCAGCATGGGGTGCTCCACAGAGCCCACCTGGACCTTTACCTGGCTGCCCTCAACGCTTACCACGGGGACATGCTTCTCCAGGGCGGCGTCGGTGGTGCCGGGGACCAGCTCGGTCATCTTCTGGCCGCAGCACATCACGGGCACGCCGGCGGAGTGGACAAAGGTGATGATATTGCCGCAGTGGTCACAGCGATAGAATTTCATGGGAATGACACCTCTTGATTTCATAAATTTGGGCTTAACCCGTCCCTATTATAATGTATCCTCTTTCCCCACGCAAGAGCACAAGAAAAAAATTCAGATTTTCCCAAAAAGGGCTTGACTATGGGGAAAAAGCTGATATAATACATTTTGCTGTTTCGCTGACCGTAGGCAGCGGTACTTGGAGTAGTATCGAAGTGGTCATAACGAGCACGACTGGAAATCGTGTAGCCGCTAACACGGCTCGAGGGTTCGAATCCCTCCTACTCCGCCATCGTCGGAGCAAGCGTTGATCGCTTGCTCCGACTTATTTTTTTGCCTGACGAACGGAAATCGCCGCGGACAAATGTCCGCGGCGATGATTTTTTCATTGGAGGCCCCGCTGTCACGCCTTGGGCGCTGACAGTTTCGCAATGGCCGCCTGGGCGGCCATCTGCTCGGCCTCCTTTTTGCTGCGGCCGGTGCCAGAGCCGATGGGCGCCCCGTTGAGGGTCACTTCCATAAAGAAGCGCTTGTCGTGATCGGGGCCCTCCTCACCAGTGAGGCGGTACTGAAGGACCTGACCGCTCTCACGCTGGACCAGCTCCTGAAGGGCGGTCTTGTAGTCGTGGGGCTTGGTGAGCCCGGCCACCTCCCGGCTGAGGATATACTTCTGTACGATCTTTCGGGCCGAGCCGATGCCTCCGTCCAGATAGACGGCGGCCAGCACGGCTTCCACCGCGTCGGCCCGGATGGAGGGGCGGTTGCGGCCGCCTCCGGCCTCCTCCCCCTTGCCCAGGCGCAGGTACTCACCCAGATTCAGCTCCCGGGCCACTTCCACCAGGCTCTCCTCGCACACCAGAGCGGCTCGGGTGCGGGTCAGTTCCCCCTCGGGCAGGTCGGGGTGGTTGCGGTACAGGTGGTCGGCCACCACCATGCCCAGAATGGAGTCCCCCAGAAACTCCAGTCGCTCGTTGCTGGACAGCGTCCCGCGGCTCTCGTTGGCCCGTGAGCTGTGGGTCAGGGCGTTCTCCAGCAATGAGGGGTCCTGAAAGGTATAGCCCAGCTTTTCTTCCAAACTTTTCATAAACTTCTCCTTAAACAAGGCAGAACTCCGCACCAGGCGGAGTTCTGCGTGTTTGTCAGCCCGGGGGCTGAGGATGATGTAATCAGTCGATCTTGTTCTGCAGGAAGCGAACCAGGTCGCCCACGGTGGAGATGGAGGAGGCCTCCTCCTCGCCCAGCTCCTCAATGCCGAACTCCTCCTCCAGCGCCATGGACAGGTCCACGATGTCCACGGAATCGGCGTTCAGGTCGTCGGCGAAAGAGGTCTCCATGGTGATGGTCTCGGCGTCCACATTGAACTGCTCGGCAATCAGTGCGGCCAGCTTGTCAAAGATCATAATCAGTTGCTCCTTTGTCTGTGCCCAAGCACAATTTCTGTACCTAATGATAGGCACAATTTTCCTGACTGTCAATAGGCTTTTCTGTTTTTCTGCGCTTTGACAGGGAAAAAGGAGCGGGGGAGGCAGGGAAAAAAGCGCCGGGGAGAAAGGTGCCTATTCTCTCCCCAGCAGACGGCCCAGCCGCCGGACCAGAGAGCGGGAGACATCTCCGCCCCTGTCCCCGGCAGGGGGAGCGGGCCAGGGGCGCTGGAAGGACTCCTGTGCATTGAAGGGGGGGAGCCGATGTTCCCGGGGAACATAGTTTCCGTCGCAGCGGAGCAGGCGGGCCTTCTGATTGTCGGCCTGGAGGCGGGCGATGATGTCCAGCAGACGGCGGCGGGCGGCGGCGTCCAGCACGGGGCAGGCGATCTCCACCCGGCGCTGGGTGTTCCGGGTCATAAAGTCGGCGGAAGAGATGTAGAGCAGGGCTTCCTCTCCCCGGCCAAACTGATAGATCCGGCTGTGCTCCAGATACCGCCCTACAATGGAAAATACGGTGATGCGGTCGGTGAGGCCGGGGAGCCCCGGCACCAGACAGCAGATCCCCCGGATGTTCAGCACCACCTCCACCCCCGCCTGGGAGGCCTGGGCCAGCTTGTCGATGAGCCTGCGGTCGGTGAGGGAGTTGAGCTTGAAGAAGAGATAGCCCTCAGAGCCCTTGGCAATCTCCCGGTCCATAAGCTCCATCACCCTGTCCCGCAGGGCAAAGGGAGAGGCCAGCAGACGGCGGTAGTCCCCGGTGAAGCTGCCCATGGCCATGTTCTGAAAGAACCGGGCGGCGTCGGCACCGATGGCCGGATCGGCAGTGATAAGGGACAGATCGGTATAGAGCTTTGCGGTCTTCTCATTGTAGTTGCCCGTGCCCACCTGGGTGATGCAGCGCACCTTTCCCCGGTCCATGCGGGTGATGAGACAGATTTTGGAGTGGACCTTCAGGCCTTCGGAGCCGTAGATCACGGTGCACCCCGCCTCCTCCATCCGCTCGGCCCAGCGGATGTTGTTCTGCTCGTCAAACCGGGCCCGCAGTTCCATGAGGACGGTGACATCCTTTCCATTTTCCGCCGCCGCCGACAGGTATTCCGCCAGTTTAGCCCGGTCCGCCAGGCGGTAAATGGTGATTTTGATGGATACCGTTTTGGTATCGAAGGCCGCCTCCCGGATCAGGCGCAGGAAGGGGTCCATCTGTTCAAAGGGGTAGAAGAGCAGGGCGTCCTTTTTCAGGACCTGGGGCGTCACCGGGGCGTCCGGCTCCAGAAAGTCAGGAAAGCGGGGGGAGTAGGGAGGATAGCTCAGCTCGCGGGTCTGTTCCGGGGAGAGAAGAGCCTCCAGAGCAAAGGCGTACTTCAGGGAGATGGGGGCGGAGGTGAAAAAGACCTGATTGGGGGTGAGAGAGAGCCTGGAGCACAGGAAGGGGAGGAGCTTGTCCCCCTTTTCTCCCTGAATCTCCAGGCGCACGGGGGCCAGGCGGGCCCGCTTTTTGATGAGCCGCCCCATATGGGCGCGAAAGTCCTCATCCACCTCCCAGGCCTCGTCCTCCGGGTCCAGGTCGGCGTTGCGGGTGACCGAGATCACCCAGCGGCCGGTGAGGGAGTACTGACTGAAGATCTCGTCAGCGTACCAGGAGAGAATGTCCTCCAGCAGTACATAGGACAGCCCCTCCCCCTCCAGGCGGAAGAAGGAGGGCAGGCTTCCCGGCAGAGGAAGCAGGCCCCAGCCCTCCCACCCGTTTTTCTTCAGGCCCAGAACCAGGGAGAGGACCTTGTTGGGCAGGTGGGGAAAGGGGTGGCGGCGGTCCAGCACCAGGGGGGAGAGGATGGGCAGCGCCTGGGTGCGGAACCACTTTTCCACCTGCTTTTTCTCCCGGCCCTCCAGCTCCTCCATCCGTACACGGCGGACTCCACGGTCCTTCAGCAAGGCCTCCAGCTCTGAGACCACCTTGTCCCGCCGGCGGTACAGGGCGGGAACGGCGCGGAAGATGGCCTGAAGCTGCTGGCGGGGGGTGCGGCCGCTCTTGCTGTCCACATGCTCCTCCTTCATCAGGGCCATGTCGGTGAGGGAGCCCACCCGCACCATGAAAAACTCATCCAGGTTGCTGGTAAAAATGGCGGCAAACTTCAGCCGTTCCATGAGAGGAACGGAGGGGTCCCGGGCCTCCTCCAGCACCCGCTGGTCAAACTTCAGCCAGGACAGCTCCCGGTCCTGGGTATAGCGGGTATCGGGCAGTTTGTTCATACCTGACTCCCTCCCAGCACCCGGTCCTGAAGATAGCCCTCCCGAACGCCCCGGGGGCTGACGGTGAGCTCCTCCAGAGCGTAGTACCGGGCCACGGTGTCCAGTACGATGAGTCCGGGGATCAGGGTGTGCACCCGGTCAGGGGCGGCCTTCAGCAGCAGATCCAGGGCCTTCCGGTCCGCCTTTTTCAAAATTTTAAGCAGTTCATGCAGTTCCCTGCCTGTAAGAGAGCGGCAGTCCTGGGAACGGCCGAAGGCCAGATTGGCCGCCTTGCAGGCCGCCCGGGCGGTCCCCCCCACCCCGCAGGCGTGGGGAATGGCGGGGGGCTTGGGGCAGTGCCGGCTCAGCTGCTCCTCCACCTGGGCACGGATGGCCTTTCGCTGGGCCTTGTCCGGGTGGAGACGGGAGACAAAGCGATTATAGAGGGACAGAGAGCCTATGGACAGGGAGCAGGAGGAGAGGATCTCCCTTTCCCGGTACTCCACCAGCTCCGTGGAGCCCCCTCCCAGGTCGATCAGCAGTCCCTCCTTCGGGCCGCAGCCCTGGACCGCCCCCAGAAAGGACAGTCGGGCCTCCTCGGTGCCTGAGATCACATCCACGCTGAGGCCGGTGCGGACCTGGATCTGAGAGACCGCCTCGGCGGTGTTGCTCACATTGCGCAGGGAGGCGGTGGCAAAGACCCGGAGATTGGCAAAGCCCAGGTTATGCATCAGACCCTTATATTCCTCCAGCACCCCGCAGGCCACCTGAATACCCTGGGCGGACAGCTCTCCGTCCACCACATAGCCTGCCAGTCCCGCCATGACCTTTCGGTTGGTGAGCAGCTTGCCCTGGCCCTTTTCACACTGGTAGATAGACAGCCGGATGGTGTTGGAACCTAAATCGATGATTCCGCAGATCATGGTCTTTCTCCTTCTTCCTGGACATCTGGCGTCTGGGAACGCCGCAGTCTCAGTTTGCCCCGGGAGGCGGAAAATATGGGCCGCAGCCCTCCGGTCCCAGGGTTTTAGATCCATCATACCCGGCCAATGTAAAGTGTTCCCCCATATTTTGGTTAAATGGAAGTAAAACGACAAAATTCCCTCAGCTGCCTCAGCGCATGGGGAGCCAGCAGCAGCAGAGCGGCCAGGTTGGGAAGGGCCATGAGGGCGGAGCACAGGTCCACCAGCTGCCACACCCCCTCCGATTCCCACACCGCCCCCCATATCACGCACAGAAGAAAGATGACCTGATAGCCCCTGTCCCCCCGGCCCCCGGTGAGGAAGAAGAGGCATTGCCGCCCGTAGCAGCTCCAGCCCAGAATGGAGGTAAAGGCGAACAGCAGCAGGGACAGGGCCACAAGCCCCCGTCCCGCCGGTCCCAGGGCCGAGGCAAAGGCGGCAGCGGTAAGGGGGGCGCCGGTGAGAGAGCCGGGGCGGAGAGGGTCAAAGACGCCGCTGACCAGAATGACCAGAGCGGTGACGGTGCACACCAACAGAGTGGACAAAAATACCTCGAAGATGCCCCACATCCCCTGCCGCCCCGGATGGTCCACCCGGGCGGAGCCGTGGGCCATGGCCGAGGTGCCAAGGCCCGCCTCGTTGGTAAATACCCCACGGGCCACCCCCCAGCGCATGGCCTGGGACACCGTCCACCCGCATCCACCCCCCAGGGCAGCGGAGGGAGAGAGGGCGCAGGTAAAGATGAGCTCCAGAGCCTGGGGCACCGCCTGGGCCCGGAGGACCAGCACGGCCAGCCCGCCCCCCAGATAGAGCAGGGCCATGAGAGGAACCAGGGCGGTGGACACCCGGGCCAGGCGGCCCATTCCCCCCGCCATCACCAGTCCCGTTCCCAGGGCCAGAACCAGCCCCACGGGCAGCCGGGGCAGGCCGAAGGCGGCCTCCAGGCTGGCGGCGATGGAGGAGGACTGGACCAGGTTGCCCCCGGCCAGGGCGGCGGGGATACCGGCGAGGGAGAAAAGAGCGGCCCCCACAGGGAGCTTTGCCCCGTCCCGCAGGTAGTACATGGGCCCGCCCTGAAGGGAGCCGCCGGGGCCGGGGCGCTGATACTGCACCGCCAGCAGCTTTTCCCCGCAGCCGGTCATCATCCCCAGAAAGGCGGACATCCACATCCAGAACACCGCCCCCGGCCCTCCCAGGGTGAGAGCCACGGCCACCCCGGCGATGGAGCCGGTGCCCATGGTGGAGGCCAGGGCGGCGGCCAGAGCCTGGAGGGAGGAGAGTCCCACGACGGGGCCCTTCTCCCGGCGGAAGAAGGAGCCCACGGTACACCGCCACCACAGGGGCAGGCCGAAGAGCTGAAAAAATCCGGAGCCCGCCGAATATACAAGTCCCGTCACCAGGAACAGCCCCAGCAGCCAGGGGTTCCAAAGGGCGTCTGCCGCCCGGGTCAGAAGGTCCAATCCCATCACCTCACTGACTGATATGAGGCGGCCGGGGCGGATAGTCCCGATTCAGAAACAAAAAAGCCGCCCCGGTCCTTTGGGGCCGGGGCGGCAGGATGTTACAGAACTTTAGAGAGGAAGAGTTTGGTGCGCTCATTCTTGGGGTCGGCGAAGAAGGCATGGGGCTCGTTCTGCTCCAGAATGTGGCCGCCGTCCATGAATAGGACCCGGCTGCCCACCTCACGGGCAAAGCCCATCTCGTGGGTGACCACCACCATGGTCATACCCTCCTGGGCCAGCTCCTTCATGACATCCAGCACCTCGCCCACCATCTCGGGGTCGAGGGCGGAGGTGGGCTCGTCAAAGAGCATGACCTTGGGCTTCATGGCCAGGGCCCGGACGATGGCGATGCGCTGCTTCTGACCGCCGGAGAGCTGGGCGGGGTAGGCGTCGGCCTTGTCCAGAAGATCCACCCGCTTCAAAAGGACGGTGGCCGTCTCGTCGGCCTCCTCCTGCTTCATAAGGCCGGTGCGTACCGGGGCCAGGGTGATGTTTTTCCGGATGGTCATGTTGGGGAAGAGGTTGAAGTGCTGGAAGACCATGCCCATCTGCTGGCGGATCTTGTCGATGTCCGCCTTGGGATCGGTGATCTCCCTGCCCTCAAAGGTGATGGTTCCGGAGGTGGGGGTCTCCAGCAAATTGAGGCAGCGAAGGAAGGTGGACTTGCCCGAGCCGGAGGGCCCGATGACCACGACCTTCTCTCCGGGATAGATGTGCTCGGAGATGTTGTCCAGCACCAGATTGCTGCCGAAAGACTTGGACAGATGTTTAACGACGATCACTTTGACGCAGCCTCCTTTCCAGCTTGCCCTGGAGCCAGGTGAAGATCATCACTAGGATCAGATAAATGACGGCTGCGCCCAACAGGGGGAACATGGCGTCAAAGGTGCGGTTTACGATGTTTTTGGCAAAATACACCAGTTCCTGACCGCCGATGACCGAGATCATGGATGTGTCCTTTAACAGGACGATGAACTCGTTGCCCAGGGCGGGGAGAATGGCCTTGAAGGCCTGAGGCACTACGATAAATCGCATAGTATCGATGTAGTTGAGTCCCAGAGAGCGGCCCGCCTCACTCTGGCCCACATCCAGGGACATGAGCCCGCCCCGGATGATCTCAGCCACATAGGCCCCCGAGTTGATACCCAAGGTAAGGGCACCAACCATGGTATAGTTCCGGCTACTGGAGAAGATAACCATGCCCATGATCAGAATTTGTACCATCATGGGGGTGCCCCTGATCACGGTGACATATATCTTGCAGATCAGGTTCAGCACGCCCAGCAAGAAATTCTTGGGCCGGCCAGGGCGCTGTTGGTCATGGGCGGTACGCACCACAGCCACCAGTACACCTAGCACTACGCCGATGGCTAGGGCCATGGCGGTGGCGATGATGGTAATGCCCACGCCTTCTAAATATTGCTGCCACCGGTTTCCCTCGATGAATGCCTGGTAGAAGCGGACAAAAAAGGACTGCCACCAAGTGGCATCTCCCTCTAACATCAACGCCCGATATGCTTCATAGATCAAGGCCAGGTCCATGGGCTATCTCTCCTTCTCTCGCGATTCTTTTAGATAAATGCCGCAAAAGGGGCGGCACAAATGGCCGTCCCTTTTGACGGAGCGGAATTGATCGTTAAAATCAGCCGCCGATGTACTGGTTCATGATCTCCTGAACGGTACCGTCCTCGATCATTTCGTTCAGAGCAGTGTTGATGGCGGTGAGCAGAGCAGTGTTGCCCTCGTCCACGGCAGCGCAGTAATCCTCAACAGTGTAGGCACCTTCCACGATCTCCAGACCAGAGTTGGCGGCCACATACTCCTGAGCGGGGCCAATGTCGATGACCACACAGTCTACCTGCCCGTTGAGCAGGGCCTGAACAGCCACAGAGCCGTTGTCCAGAGAGGTTACCTTATCCACGCCGTAGGCGTCCTGGCAGTAGAGCTCGCCGGTGGTGCCACGCTGCACGCCAATCTGCACATCCTCAACCACATTGCCCTCAGCGTCCACCAGCATCAGGTCGTCGTTGCCGCCAGCGATGCGGGTATCACCCTCCTTGACAATGATAGCCTGATAGCCAGTGGCGTAGGAGTCGGTGAAGTCCATGACCAGGTCGCGGTCCTCACGGTAGGTCAGACCAGCCAGGATCACATCGGCACGGCCCTCCTGTACAGCCAGCAGAGCGGCGTCAAAGTCGATGTTGTCGATTTGGAGTTCCAGGCCAAGCTTGTCAGCGATGGCCTGAGCAATGTCGGCGTCGATGCCGATGACATTGTTATTGTCATCAGTCATCTCGTAGGGAGGAAAGGAAGCATTGGTGGCCATGATAAGCTTGCCCTGCTCGATGAGGGAGCTGGAGAAGTCACCGTAGCTGCCGGTGCTGGCGGAGCCGGCCTCGGAGGAGGCAGCACCCTGAGAGGAGGCGGAGCCGGCGGAACTGGAAGCGCCGCCGCCGCAGGCGGCCAGGGACAGCGTCATGGCCATAGCCATGGCCAAAGCAAGAAACTTTTTCATCTTTATGATCTCCTTTTCAATAGCCGCCCGGAATCCGGGCGTTAGGTTGAGTATACCTCAAGAGATATGCAGAGTCAATAGATAAATATGCAAAAAACCCGGGGGAGAGTGATGGTTTTTGTGCAGATAGGCCCATATCTGACATTTTAGAAAAAAGATCACAGCCGGCCCTCCGGGGGAGAAAGCTGGAGGCAGAAGATGAAAATGTATATACAAATTAAAATGAATATTCTGGAGAAGAAACCGCAAGCCACTTTTTTCGTCTGTATAGAAAGATAAATTTTTCATGAAGAATGCCCCCGCCCCCTTGCAAAAATTTGGGAAAGAGGTATGCTAATGGGGACGCGGTCGGGCCGCGTACATATGGAGGATTGAAATGAAAGCGCTGATCTATGGAGATACCTTTCCACGGCTTTTGCGGGACATGAGAAATTGTCCCGGCAAGTGGGCCTCCCGGCTGGTGTTCCTGCTGGGACCCTGGGCCTGCCTGTGGATGGTGGAAATTTTAAATGAGAACGATATCTTTGAGGACCTGGCCGCCTGGCAGGTGCTCATGAACCTGGTGTGGTACTACGGCCTCTTTGCGGTCCTGCGGCTGGTGCTGGGGCGGAACCGGCGCGCGGCGGCACTGGGTACGGTGCTGGCCTTCCTCTTCGGCCTGGTCAACCATTATGTGCTCCGGTTCCGGGGGCGGATCCTGTTCCCGGCAGACATCACCGGCTGGCGCACGGCGGCCAATGTGGCCGAGGGCTTTGACTACTCCCTGGACGAGCACATGATCCAGGCCGCCGTCCTTCTGGTGACCTATCTCTTTCTGGTTTTTGTCTGTGTGCCCCAGAAAAAGCGCTCGAAGCTTCCGCTCCCTGCCGGGGCCATTCTGTGGGCGGTGATTCTGGGCTACAGCTATGCCTTCTTCTGTACGGGGATGCTCCCCGCTCTGGGCATCTTCACCCAGCAGTGGGTGACCCAGCGCAACGGATTTTTGCTGAACTTCACCATCGCCCTGCGCTATTCCTCGGTGGAAGAGCCCGAGGACTACTCACAGGAGGGGGTGCTGGAGCTGATGGAGCAGTACCCGGGGCTGGAAGGGAACGCCCAGCGGCAGCCCACCAACATCATCGT
>CALWOR010000034.1 GCA_944383205.1 uncultured Oscillospiraceae bacterium
ACAAGCTCCGTATCGTTCGCATCCCCATAAATGGGAATGCTCATTCACTTCGCTGCTCCTCCTCTCCCATAAAACCAGAGGTTTTATGGGTTCCCGGAGAAAAGTCGGCAAATCTTTCATGAGAAGTGTCATTTCCGACGCGCATGTCGCCGGAAATGACGGATCTCAATTTATTCCGCCGCCAGCGGGCGGCGGAACTCCTTGCAGGAGGGCTTTTCCATAAGCTGTGGCGCCCCGGAGGCCTCTCCGGGGCGCTGTTTTTGAAACATTGTGAAAAATGACGAATTCCGCCTGTCCGCGAGGGGGAAACTTTCACACTTTCCCCGGGGAAATTATCGTTGCCAGACGGCCCATCCTGTGCTACAATGGACCACAGCACAAAAACAAATGACCACACGACGCGGACATGGTTCCGCGGGGACAGGAGGGAACCATGAGCGGTCCGGCAAAGTACTTTATTGTGGAGGCAGAGGCCATGCCTGAAATTTTCAGGAAGGTGGCCGAGGCCAAGCGCCTGTTGGATACGGGAGAGCAGAAGACCGTCAATGGAGCGGCCCAGGCGGTGAACATCAGCCGCAGCGCCTTTTATAAGTACAAGGATGCGGTGCGGCCCTTCAACGACATGCTCCACGGGCGGATCGTCACCTTTCAGGTGCTTTTGAAGGATGAGCCGGGCATTTTGTCCGGGGTCCTCAATGTGCTGGCGGGCACGGGGGTGAACATCCTCACCATCAATCAGAACATTCCGGTCAGCGGCTGCGCCGTGGTGACCATGACGGCAGAGACCTCCGCCCTGCGGGACTCCCTGGAGGATGTGATGGCCCAGGTATCCGCGGGAAGCGGTGTAATCAAATGTGAAATACTTGCAGGTTGACACAGAAGCGCTGAACCCCCGAACAGGGGAGCTTGGACCGGAGGGAGGAGTACAAACCAGGAGCCGCAAGGCGGGTCTGTTTGTGCTCCGAACCGCAGGGAAAGCGACCCGGCCGAGAGGGGAGAGAGGCGTGACAACTGCGAATCGCCGAACCCCCGAACAGGGGAGCCGCCCATGGAGGGCGGCAAAGGTTAAAGGATATGACAGGAGGATATAACATGGTACATGTTGCGATCTTGGGCTTCGGCACTGTGGGCTCCGGTGTGGCCGAGGTGCTCACCCGCAACGGCGGGCTCATCGACCGCCGGGTGGACGATCTGGTGCGTCTGAAGTATATTCTGGATGTGCGGGACTTTCCCGACAGCCCCTACAAGGACTGCTTTGTGAAGGATTTCTCCGTCATTGAGCAGGACCCTGAGGTGGACATCGTGGTGGAGACCATCGGCGGGGCCACCATCGCCCTGGAGTTCACCACCCGGGCCCTGAAGGCGGGCAAGAGTGTGGTCACCTCCAACAAGGAACTGGTGGCTACCCACGGCTATGAGCTTTTGCAGCTGGCCCGTGAGCACGGGTGCAGCTATCTCTTTGAGGCCAGCGTGGGCGGGGGCATCCCCATCCTGCGGCCCCTCACCTCCTGTCTGGCGGCCAACGAGCTTACCCAGGTCACCGGCATTTTGAACGGCACCACCAACTATATCCTCACCCGGATGATCCGTTCCGGCCTCACCTTTGACCAGGCCCTGAAGGAGGCCCAGGCCAACGGCTACGCCGAGAAGGACCCCACCGCCGATGTGGACGGCCACGACGCCTGCCGGAAAATCTGCATTCTGGCCGCCCTGGCCTTCGGAAGGCATGTCTACCCCGACCAGGTGCCCACCCAGGGCATCCGGGGGGTGACCCTGGAGGATGTGGCCTATGCCGATTCGGTGGGCTATAAGATCAAACTCCTGGGCCGTGCCCTGCGCCAGCCCGAGGGGAAGGTGTGCGCCTTTGTGGCCCCCCATCTGGTGCCCGGGGAAAATCCTCTGGCCGGGGTGGAGGATGTGTTCAACGCCATCGCCGTTACCGGCAACGCCATCGGGGATGTGATGTTCTACGGCCGGGGGGCGGGCAAGCTGCCCACCGCCTCCGCCGTGGTGGCCGATGTGATCGACATTGCCAAGGACCTGAAGAAGGACCGGCACAACGGCTGGGAGGAGGGAGCCGCCGATCTGGTGGTGTCCTCGGACATCCTGTCCTCTCCCTGGTATGTGCGGGCCCAGTGCGGGGCCGACCAGGCCAGACTGGCCTGTGGGGAGATCCACCTGCTGGCCCGGGCGGGCGCCCCCGCCGGCGAGGCCGCCTTCCTCACCCAGCCCATGACCGAGCCCCAGATCCGGGACCGGCTCCAGGGCATGAAGGTGGGTTCGCTGTTCCGGGTATTGGCATAAGGCTTCAAACCGGCGGGAGACCGCCGGCTTGCGGGAGCCGACCCGAAAACGGATTTCACTTGATTTCGCCGCCGGGGCGGCGAAACTCCCTGTGGAGGGCTTGTGCAGAGGCCTGACAAGGGGCCCGAAGGGGCATAGAATGGTGGGGGAGCCCTGCTCCCGGCACCTGACATTTTGATTTGACCTTTTAGGGGGAAGAACATACATGGCACTTATCGTACAAAAATTCGGCGGCAGCTCTGTGGCCGACGCCGACAAGATCCGGAATGTGGCCCGGATCATCACCGAGACCTACCGCAAGGGCCACAGCGTGGTGGCCGTCCTGTCCGCCCAGGGGGATACCACCGACGACCTCATCGAGAAGGCGAAAGAGATCAACCCCAACGCCTCCAAGCGGGAAATGGATATGCTCCTGTCCACCGGCGAGCAGATCTCCATCTCTCTGTGCGTCATGGCCATCGAGCGCATGGGCTACCAGGCCATCTCCCTCACCGGCTGGCAGGCGGGCATGCTCACCGATTCGGCCTACTCCTCCGCCCGCATCAAGCGCATCCGCACCGAGCGCATCCAGAAGGAGCTGGACAAGAAGAAGATCGTCCTGGTGGCCGGCTTCCAGGGCATCAACAAGTATGACGATGTGACCACCCTGGGCCGGGGGGGCTCGGACACCTCTGCCGTGGCCCTGGCCGCCGCCCTCCACGCCGACCTGTGCCAGATCTACACCGATGTGGACGGCGTGTACACCGCCGACCCCCGGAATGTGAAGGGGGCCCGGAAGCTGGACGAGATCACCTACGACGAGATGCTGGAGCTGGCCAGCCTGGGGGCCCAGGTGCTCCACAACCGCTCTGTGGAGATGGCCAAGCGCTATAATGTCAATCTGGAGGTCCTCTCCAGCTTTACCGGCAATCCCGGCACCCAAGTGAAGGAGGTAGTAAAAACCATGGAAAAAACTCATGTCAGCGGCGTTGCCAAGGATAAGAATGTGGCCCGCCTGGCTCTGGTGGGCCTGGCCGATCAGCCCGGCATCGCCTTTAAAATCTTCTCTCTCCTGGCCAAGGAGAACATCAATGTGGACATCATTCTCCAGTCCATCGGCCGCGACGACAGCAAGGACATCAGCTTCACTGTTGCCCGCAGCGACGCCCAGCGGGCCAAGGAGGTCATGGAGGAGAACAAGGAGTCCATCGGCTGCCAGAGCGTGGAGCTCAACGACCAGATCGCCAAGGTGTCCATCGTGGGCGCCGGCATGGCCAACAACGCCGGTGTGGCCTGCAAGATGTTCGAGGCCCTGTTCTCTGTGGGCATCAACATCAATATGATCTCCACCAGCGAGATCAAGGTCTCCGTCCTGGTGGACGAGCGGGAGGCCGACCGTGCCGTCCAGGCGGTCCACGACCGGTTCTTCAGCGAGTTCGGAGCTTGAGAGCTTCAAACAGGCGGCAAGGCCGCCTGTTTGAGAAAGACTGCACAAAAATCCCCCCTCGGTTCCCAGGGAACGGTCGGGGGGATTTTTGCGAGAAGTGTTTTTTGGGTCGGCGGAGCCGCCCAAAAAACGGATCGGAATTTATTCGCGCCTGCGGGCGCGAACTCCCTGCGGGAGGGCATTTGGTCCGGCAGAGGACCGCTCCGGGAGGGCTCTTTGCCCGGCGGAGCCGCCCAAAAAACGGATCTTAATTTATTTCGCCGCCTGCGGGCGGCGAAACTCCCTGGGGGAGGGCTTTTGGTCCGGCAGAGGACCGCAGGGGGCTTTTGGCCCCCAAAAGAGAACGATTTGACCGGTGGAAGCCCACGCCTGAAAACAGGCGTGGGCTTCTGCTTTTTGGTCAAACTGCCAAAAATTATTTCTTAAGAATTGTTTAATTAGCACTTAATATGCTTGTAATCATTTGAAAACATGGTATGATAATCCCCGCGCCTTCGAGAGAAAATCGTGTGCCCGGCGGGATGACTGGGGCGGCTTTCTCCCTCCCCTTTTTGCCCGGAGGGCAAAGGGGGACAGACGGCGGGGATAAACGATGGCGAGGAAGGATTCCCGCTGGGGCGCTGGAGTTTACCCTGGAGGATTTTTGAAATGACAATGCTGGAATTTGTAAGAAACCTGAATTTTGCGGTGGTGGTCCTCTTCACCCTCCTGTATTTATATCAGGGGTTTTACGCGGTGGTGGGGCTGGTGTTCCGCCGCTGGCAGGACCGCTGCCGGCCCAGCCGGCTGCACCGCTTCGCCGCCATCGTATCCGCCCGGAATGAGGCGGGAGTGATCGGTGACCTGCTGGAAAGTCTGCGCAGGCAGAATTACCCGTCGGAGCTGCTGGATCTGTATGTGGTGGCCGACAACTGTACCGACGACACCGCCGCTGTGGCCCGCCGGGCGGGGGCCTTTGTCTATGAGCGCTTTGACAATGTACATAAGGGCAAGGGCTATGCCATGGATTACCTCTTCCGCCGCCTGAAGGAGGAGGGGAGAGAGGACTATGACGGCTACTTCGTCTTTGACGCGGACAATCTGGTGGACCCCAACTTCGTCCGGGAGATGAACGCCACCTTTGACAAGGGCTATGACGCCCTCACCTGTTACCGCAACTCCAAGAACTTTGGGACCAACTGGATCTCCGCGGGCTATTCCATCTGGTTTCTCCGGGAGGCCCGGTTCCTCAACTTCCCCCGCACCCTGCTGGGGACCAACTGCCATGTGTCCGGCACCGGCTTTCTGGTGTCCGCCAAGGTCATTGAGGAAAACGGCGGCTGGCCCTTCCACCTGCTCACCGAGGATATTCAGTTCTCCGTGGACTGCGCCATTCAGGGCAGGAAGATCGGCTACTGCGACAAGGCCGTCATCTATGACGAGCAGCCCACCACCTTCCGCCAGTCCTGGGATCAGCGTCTGCGGTGGTCCAAGGGCTTTTACCAGGTGGACCGGGCCTATACCCTGCCCCTGCTGAAGGGCTGCCTGCGAAAGGGGCGTCTGGGCACCTCCTGCTACGATATGTTTGTGACGGTGGCCCCCGGCATGCTGCTCACCCTGGCCATGATTTTGTTCAACGCCTCTATCCTGCTGGTCTGTCTCACCCAGCCGGTGTACCTGGCCGCCTGGATCGTGAAGGAGACCCTGGGCTTCATAGCCTCCGCAGTGGTGAACTTCTATGTGGGCCTTCTCATCTACGGCCTGCTGACCGTGCTGTCCGAGTGGAAGCACATTGACGCCGCCCCCCTGAAGAAGCTGGGGTATGTGTTTACCTTCCCCATCTTCATGTTCACCTACATCCCCATCTCCATCGCCGCTCTGGTACAGAAGGTGGAGTGGAAGCCCATCTACCACACCGCCGGCAGGAAGGTCAAGGGAATGGGCTGAGAAAAACCGGGCTGAGATACGCCGGATCATGCAACAAGGGCCGTCCCTCCGGGGGCGGCCCTTATCTTCAAAAAAATTTCAAAAAACAGCCTCTTTCTCTTGACAAGCCCCCCGGAGGCTGATAAACTACTAGAGCCGCATTGCGTAGGTCCGAAGCGCCCACCCTGATTTCAGGGACCGGGGCGCGACATCAAGAGGGAAACCTCGCCTGCAAGAGCGAGCCCGTAATGAAGGAGTTGAATATCGAAATGAACGCTATTATCGTGACTGGCGGCAAGCAGTACAAGGTGGCTGAGGGCGACACCCTCTTCATCGAGAAGCTGGAGGCCGAGGCCGGGCAGACCATCACCTTCGACCAGGTGCTGGCCATCCTGGACGGGGACAAGGCCACCTTCGGCGCTCCCGTGGTGGAGGGCGCCAGCGTGGAGGCCACTGTGGTGAAGAACGGCAAGGGCAAGAAGGTCCGCATCTTCAAGTACAACCCCAAGAAGGGCTACCGCAAGCGTCAGGGCCATCGTCAGCCCTACACCAAGGTGCAGATCGGCGCCATCAAGGCCTGATGACCACCGTCACCTTTTATTCTCAGGGCAGCCGCATCACCGGCTTTGAGGTGAAGGGGCACAGCGGCTACGCCCCTGAGGGAGAGGATATCGTCTGCTCCGCCATCACCAGCGCGGTCAGGCTCGTGGAGTGCACCGTCAACGATGTGCTGGGCCTGGAGGCGGCGGTGAAGGTGAAGGAAAAGGACGCGTCCATCTCCCTGAAACTCCCCGCAAGTTTGGGACAGACCAACGAGAGCACCTGTCAGGCCCTCCTGACCGGCCTCATGGTCCACTTTGTCCAGCTGGCGGAGGAATATCCCCAACATATTTCCGTCATGGAGGTGTAATAGATATGCTGAACATCGGTTTGCAGTTTTTCGCCCACAAAAAGGGCGTTGGCTCCACCCGTAACGGCCGCGATTCCGAGGCCAAGCGCCTGGGCGTGAAGCGGGGCGACGGCCAGTTCGTGCTGGCCGGCAATGTGCTGGTCCGCCAGCGGGGCACTCACATCCACCCCGGTGTGAATGTGGGCAAGGGCAGCGACGACACTCTGTTTGCCATGAAGTCCGGCCGGGTGAAGTTCCACCGCCTGGGCAAGGACCGCAAGCAGGTCTCTATCATCGAGGAGTCCGCCCAGTAATTCATTGCTGACACGAAGCCGCAAACGACATACCGTTTGCGGCTTTTTAACTGGCAAAAAAGCGGACAGGCTTTATGGGGAGGCCCCGGCCTCCCCTTTGGAAAGGAGAGCTGGCTATGGACTGCCGCAAGTTTTCCCAGGGATATGTGCTGCGCCTGGACCCGGGAGAGGAGATCGTCTCCTCCCTCACCGCCCTGGTGGAGCGGGAGGGGATCGCCCTGGCCTCCGTCTCTGCTCTGGGGGCGGCCAATGATGTGACCATCGGGATCTTCAGCACTGCCGAGAAGCAGTACCACGCCCGGCGCTACCAGGGGGACTATGAGATCTCCGCCCTGGTGGGCAATGTGACCCGGAAGGATGGAGAGCCCTATCTCCATCTCCACATCACCATCGGCAATCCCGTCACCGGGGAGGTCCACGCCGGCCATTTGACCTGCGCCGTCATCAGCGCCACCCTGGAGCTCTTCCTCCAGGTGTGGGACGGGGAAGTGGGCCGGAAATTCAGCGATACCGTGGGGCTCAATCTTTTGGAATTTTAACTGGAACAAGTGAGGAGGTGCCAGCGATGGCAGCACCCTTTGTGGATACCGCCAGGATCACCGTCCGCTCCGGGGACGGGGGCAACGGCGTGGTGTCCTTTCACCGGGAAAAGTATGTGGCCGCCGGAGGCCCCGACGGGGGCGACGGGGGCCGGGGGGGCAATGTGGTGGTGGAAGTGAACGACCACATGTCCACCCTCATGGACTTCCGCTACAAGCGCAAGTATGTGGCGGGCAACGGCTCGGACGGCGCGGGCAAGCGCTGCACCGGCAGGGACGGGGAGGACCTGGTGATCCGGGTGCCCCGGGGCACCATCATCCGGGACGCGGAGACCCGGGAGATCATCAAAGATATGTCCGACGCCGAGCCCTTCATCCTCTGCAAAGGGGGCCGGGGGGGCTGGGGCAACAAGCACTTCGCCACCCCCACCCGCCAGGTGCCCCGGTTTGCCAAGGCGGGCCTGCCCGGCCAGAGCCGGGATGTGATTCTGGAGCTGAAGCTGCTGGCCGATGTGGGGCTGGTGGGCTTCCCCAATGTGGGCAAGTCCACCCTTCTCAGCGTGGTCAGCCGGGCCCAGCCCAAAATCGCCAACTACCACTTTACCACCCTCTTCCCCAACCTGGGGGTTGTCTTTGTGGAGGAAGGGGTCTCCTTCGTCCTGGCCGACATCCCCGGCATCATCGAGGGGGCAGCGGACGGGGCCGGCCTGGGCCACGACTTCCTGCGGCATATCGACCGCTGCCGCCTGCTCATCCATGTGGTGGATGTGTCGGGCAGCGAGGGCCGGGACCCGGTAGAGGACTTTGAGGCCATCAATGAGGAGCTTCGCCAGTACTCCCCCGAGCTGGCCTCCCGGAAGATGATCGTGGCGGCCAACAAGGTGGACATCATGGAGGACCCCAGCCTGCTGGAGAAGCTGCGCAAGCATGTGGAGGGCCAGGGCATGGAGCTCTTCGAGATCTCCGCCGCCGCCCACCAGGGCACCCGGGAGCTGATGCAAAAGGCCGCACGGGAGCTTTCCCAGCTGCCCCCCGTAGTGGTCTACGAGCCCACCTATGTGGAGCGGCCTCCCGAGGTGGACACCACCGGCGAGGTGAACATTGAGGAGTTTGACGGCACCTGGGTGGTGGATGCCCCCTGGCTGCAGCGGCTCATGGCCAATGTGAACTTCTCCGACTACGAGTCCCGGAACTGGTTTGACCAGAAGCTCCGGCAGTCGGGCCTCTTTGACAAGCTGGAGGCCATGGGCATCAAGGACGGGGACATCGTGTCCATGTATGATTTGGAGTTTGAATATCAGCGGTAAAAAAGCGGCGGCGCGTCCTTGGGCGCGCCGCTGTTTTTTGTGTTGGGGAATTTGGCCGTGAGGAGGTTTTGCCCCCCGGACGAGTGACTTTTCCCATGTCGGCGGGAGTATTTCGCCGCTCCGGCGGCAGGGGAGGTTTCGCCCCCCGGGGCGACCTACTTTGCCCACGGCGGCAAAGTAGGCAAAGCGCCGCTCAGGGGGAGGGGTGTTTCGACTCCCCCCTCCCCCTGAGGACCCCCACCCCGCAGCGACCAATCAGGGGGACCTCGGTCCCCCTATTGGATGTACCCCCTGGGGCGGGCGGAAACCAGCCGTCGTTACCTTTTAGAAGCAAGAGTGTGAAAAAAATAAACAAGCTATCAGCTCACGCTTCCCCCTCAGAGGGGTTAATCCAAAAAGGGCAGAGCCGCCCAGGCAGATCTCCCAGGCGGCTCTCTTTGGTCAGCGATTAAAATAAGTCTGATATTCCCGATAATTTTCCTGAATCAACCGGGGAATATCCAGGCCATAGGGACATTTCTTGCTGCACTGATTACAGTGGAGACAATTTTCAACTTTTTTCATCTCCTCCTGCCAGTACTCTGTCAGGTAGTCTGCCGTGGGCATCCGCCGGAGCATCAGTCCCATCCGGGCACACTGGCTGATCTGAATCCCTACCGGACAGGGCATACAGTACCCGCAGGAGCGGCAGAAATCTCCGGTAAGTTCCTTCCTGTCCTGATCAATGATGTCCTGATACTCCTGAGTCCATACCGGAGTCTCCTTGACACAGGCCAGGAACTGGTCCAGCTCCCACTCGTGCTGGATGCCCCAGATAGGCACCACATCCATCTGCCGGGCCATCCAGGCGGCGGCAGCCAGGCCGTTGCGCAGCAGTCCGCCGGACAGGCCCTTCATGGCAATAAATCCCATGTTCTTCTCCCGGCACTTGTCTACCAGCTCCTGGTCCTTGGGACCGGAGAGGTAGCTGTATGGGAACTGAAGCGTCTCATAGAGGCCGGAGTCGATGACCTCATGGGCCACAGGCAGACGGTGGTTGGTGATGCCGATGTGGCGGATCTTTCCCTGCCGCTTGGCTTCCAGCGCGGCATCGTAGAGGCCGTCCTCTCCCCCGGGCTTGGGACAGAAGGGGGGATTGTGGAATTGGTAGAGGTCAATGTAGTCGGTACCCAGATCCCGCAGACTGGTCTCCAGATCCTTCTTCATTTCCTCCCCGGTAAGGGCCCCGGACTTGGAGGCAATGACTACCTTGTCCCGCATGCCCCGGAAAGCATACCCCATTTTCTCCTCGCTGTCGGTATAGGCCCTGGCCGTGTCAAAAAAGTTGATCCCGCCGTCCACGGCCTTACGCAGCAGATGGGCGGCCTCTTCCCGGGAGATCCGCTGGATGGGCAGGCAGCCAAAACCGTTTTTCTCAATGACGATCCCTGTGCTCCCCAGGGTGATGTGGGTCATGGGTATCGCTCCCTTCTTCCGTATTCTCTGTCTCTATTAAACCCCGCACCGGCCGGTCTGTCAAGCAAAACAGCCCAAGGGACAGCGGCAGTTTCCGCCGCTGTCCCTTTATGCGTGTTACATATTTTTCAGCTGCTCCTCCAGCTTGGCCACAAGCTCGGTGAGCTTGACAGAGCGCTCCCGCTCCGCCTCCACCACATGGGCGGGGGCCTTGTTCACAAAGCCCGGGTTATTGAGTTTGGTATTGAGCTTCTGAAGCTCCTCGGTATTCTTCTTCAGCTCCTTCTCCATGCGTGCCTTCTCCTTCTCCAGGTCCACCAGCTCGGCCAGAGGAATGAAGATCTGAGCTGCGTGGGTGACCACGGTGACCTGCCCGGCGGCGGCAGGGGCCTGGGCAGCGGGGACGATGGTCACCTCGCTGGCGTAGGCCAGCTTCTTCAGGAAAGGCTCACCCAGTCGGAACAGTTCGCCCTCGTCGGTGGCCAGGGTGAGATGTGCCTTCTTGGAGGGGGGCACATTCATCTCGGAGCGGCGGGTGCGGATAGCCCGGATGGCGTCCATGATAAGCTCCATGGCCTTCTCCTCCTGGGGGAAGTTCATGGCATCGTCGGTTTCGGGCCAGGACTGGAGCATGAGGAAGCTCCCCTCCTCCACCCCGTCCTCGTGGGGCAGAGCCTGCCAGATCTCCTCGGTGATGAAGGGCATGAAGGGGTGCAGGAGCTTGAGCATATCGGTAAGGACATAACACAGCACCTGCTGGGCACGGACCTTGCTGTCCTCGTCATCGCCCTGGAGGCGGGTCTTGGTCAGCTCGATATACCAGTCGCAGTAGTCGTCCCAAATGAAGTCGTAGATCTTCTGAGCCGCCACACCCAGCTCGTACCGGTCCATATTCTCGGTGATCTCACCGATGACCCGGTTGAGCTTGGACAGGATCCACTTGTCCTCCAGCTCCAGCTTCTGGGGCAGCTGGCACTTGTCGATGGTGAGGTTCATCTTCAGGAAACGGCTGGCGTTCCAGATCTTGTTGGCAAAGTTGCGCATGGCCTCGCACCGCTCGGTGTAGAAGCGCATGTCGTTGCCCGGGCTGTTGCCGGTGACCAGGTTGAAGCGCAGGGCGTCGGCGCCGTACTTGTCGGCGATCTCCAGGGGATCGATGCCGTTGCCCAGGGACTTGCTCATCTTCCGGCCCTTGTCGTCCCGGACCAGGCCGTGGATGAACACGGTGTGGAAGGGGGGCTTGCCCGTGTGCTCACAGGCGGAGAAGATCATCCGGGCCACCCAGAAGAAGATGATGTCGTACCCGGTGACCAGTACATCGGTGGGATAGAAATACTTGAAATCCTCCGTTTCCTCGGGCCAGCCAAGGGTGGAGAAGGGCCACAGAGCGGAGGAGAACCAGGTGTCCAGCACATCGTCCTCCTGCTTGATGTTGTGGGAGTGGCAGTGCTCACACTCAGTGGGGTCAGTCTCGGAGACGGTGATGTGGCCGCAGTCGGCACAGGTCCAGGCGGGGATCTGGTGACCCCACCACAGCTGGCGGGAAATGCACCAGTCGTGGACATTCTCCATCCAGTTGGTATAGGTCTTGGAGAAGCGGTCGGGGACGAACTTGGTCTCCCCTTCGTTGACCACCCGCAGGGCCTCCTTGGCCAGAGGCTCCATTTTTACGAACCACTGGGCGGAGATGAGGGGCTCCACATCGCTGTGGCAGCGGTAGCAGGTGCCCACATTGTGCTGGTGGGGCTCCACCTTCACCAGATAGCCCTGCTCCTCCAGGTCGGCCACAATGGCCTTCCGGGCCTCGTACCGGTCCATGCCGGAGTACTTGCCGTAGCCGTCCACAATGCGGCCGTTGTCGTCCAGCACCCGGATGGTCTCCAGGTTCTGCCTGAGGCCCACCTCGAAGTCGTTGGGGTCGTGGGCAGGGGTCATCTTCACGCAGCCGGTGCCGAACTCCATATCCACATAGTCGTCGGCCACAATGGGCATCTCCCGGCCCACCAGGGGAAGGATACACTTTTTGCCCACGATATCCTTGTAGCGCTCGTCACTGGGATTGACCGCCACACCGGTGTCGCCCAGCATGGTTTCGGGACGGGTGGTGGCCACGATGACATAGCGGCCCTCCTCCCCCTGAATGGGGTAGCGGATGTGCCAGAAGGAGCCGGGCTTGTCCTGGTACTCCACCTCAGCGTCGGAGAGGGCGGTGACGCAGTGGGGGCACCAGTTGATGATACGGCTGCCCTTGTAGATGAGACCCTTCTTATAAAGGGAGACGAACACATGGCGCACGGCCTTGGAGAGGCCCTCGTCCATGGTGAACCGGGCCCGCTCCCAGTCGCAGGAGGCGCCCAGCTTCTTCTGCTGCTCCACGATGCGGTTGCCGTACTTGTGCTTCCAGTCCCATACCCGCTCCAGGAATTTCTCCCGGCCCAGGTCATAGCGGCTGAGGCCCTCGTTCTTCCGAAGCTCTTCCTCCACTTTGATCTGGGTGGCGATGCCCGCGTGGTCGGTGCCGGGGACCCACAGGGCGGCGTAGCCCTGCATGCGCTTGAAGCGGATGAGGATGTCCTGGAGGGTGGAGTCCATGGCGTGTCCCATGTGCAGCTGTCCCGTTACATTGGGGGGCGGCATGACGATGGTAAAGGGTTT
>CALWOR010000035.1 GCA_944383205.1 uncultured Oscillospiraceae bacterium
AGAACCAGATCGTCGTACATCAAAATATCCAGATCCAATGTTCTGGGTCCCCAACGGATGATCCGTTCCCGATGGGCCGCCTGTTCAATTTCATGCATCCGATCCAGCAGTTCCTGCGGCGGAAGGAATGTCTGAAGCATCAGGCAGGCATTTAAAAAGTCATCCTGCTCTACCCCGCCGTAGGGTTTGGTCACCAGGAAGGACGAAACCTTCTGCACGCGGCAGCCCCGAATCTGATCCAGCGATTGGATTGCCATGTTCAGGTAACCAGCCTTGTCCCCCATATTGGATCCAAGGCCCAGGTAGGCAGTGTGCCAGAACCGGGTGATCTTCACAGAAACGGTTTCCAACGGCAGACCTACGGGCGCCCAGGGCTTCTTCAGCTCCAGCGTTACCCCCTTCAGCAGAGGGTATTGCAGCAGCAGCTCTTCCGCCAGGTGTTCTGCGGCGGCTTCAATCAGCTTGAAGGTATTCTGCTTCATATAATTGGTCATGAAGCTGCTGACTTCACCATAATGGACGGATTGTTCCAGACAGTCAGATCGCCCGGCGGGTCTGGAATCCACATACATAACAAGCGAAATCAGAAATTTCTGACCAAGACGGGTTTCCTCCGGAAAAACGCCGTGATTTGCAAAAATTTCGAGATTTTCCACATGAATCTCATCATAGCCCATAGTATTCATCTCTCTCACCGTCCCTCACGCATAATCGCCTGAGTCATACGAATGGCCCGGAGATTCTCTTTTACATCGTGAACACGGACAAAAGACGCCTTCTTTTCCACGCCGATCACCGTCGTTACCATGGTTCCTTCCACCCGCTGATCTGTGGGAAGATCCAGGGCGCGGCCAATGGTGCCTTTTCGGGAGGTGGCCAGCAGCACAGGATACCCCAGCTCCACCAGACGCTCCAGGTGCCAGATTGCAGTCAGATTATGTTCATAGGTCTTTCCAAAACCGACACCCGGGTCCAGAATGATCTTGTCGTCCGCAATGCCCGCACTCTTGGCAATAGCCAGAGAATCCCGCATATCCTGGCACATATCGTCTAAAAAGTTGTCATATTCCGGCTTTTCACGGTTATGCATCAGGCAGCAGGGAACCTGATACTGGGCGATCAGATCCGCTACCTTTCGGTCATATTTCAGGCCCCAGATGTCGTTGACCAGGTCGGCCCCCGCTTTCAAGGCAGCTTCCACTACCTGACTCTTATAGCTGTCGATGGACACCGGGATGTCAAAATTACTTTTCACCATCTCAATCACAGGCAACACCCGGTCGATTTCCTCCTGGTCGCTGATCTGGACATGTCCGGGGCGGGTCGATTCCCCGCCGATATCAATAATGGAGGCTCCCTCCGCGATCATCTGAGCGGTATGCTGTTTGGCTGCCTCCAGATTATTCCACTTTCCGCCATCGGAAAAGGAGTCGGGCGTCACATTGAGGATGCCCATGATATAGCAGTCATTTTCCACGTCAAACAGACGGTTTCCTATTTTCATCATGTTACCATGCTCCTATTGTATTATCGGGTCAGAGTAAGGTTTTTCTTTTCCGCGCTCCAGTTGCACTCCTGACAGGCAGCACAAAACAGACAAGCCCTTGAGGTCTTGTCCGCGCGATAAATAAGTCCCGCTAAACCATCGGCTGTACCAGTCTCCTGTGCCCTGTGCTGCAAAATCGCACCGAGAATCCGTTCCCGTTCTTCTTTGGCAAACCCACAGTCCTTCAAAATACCTTCCGCCTCCATGGCGCTTGCCTGTTCATGCGGGATCCCTTTCGTATATTGAAGGTGCCGGCCAATGTCATGCAGCAAAGCAGCCGCGTAGATTTCTTCTTTTGCCAGCCCCAGGCCATTTTCCAGATTTTCTATGTAGGCGATCCTGGCCACATCTAAAAAGTGTGTTGTATCATGCCTGCAAAAGATACGGTTCTGTTCCAATACACGAATTTTTTCCACGCACTCTTTCCAGCGTGGATGAGCGCAGATTTGATTGATTCGATCCATCCCTATTATCTGCGCTCCAGCATCCGGTAAAAGTTATTTTGGAGTGTCTCATTGTTGTCAAATACGCCTCTGGTAACCACGGTGACCGTTTTTGTACCGGGCTTCTTCACTCCACGCATGGTCATGCACATATGCTCTGCTTCAATGAGGACCATCACACCCTGAGGCTTTAATTCTTCCATAAATACATCCGCTACCTGGGCGGTAAGACGCTCCTGGAGCTGGAATCGCTTTGCAAACACCTCAAGCGTGCGGGCAATTTTGCTCAAGCCCACAACTTCCCCGTTGGGAATGTAGGCAATGGCCGCCGTACCATAGAAGGGCAGCATATGGTGCTCACAAAAGGAATAGAAATGGATGTCCTTCTCAATGACCATGTCATTGTTGTCTACATGAAAGCGCTTCTGCAGATGTTTGGCTGCATCATCCGTATAGCCGCCAGCCAGTTCCTCATACATTCTCGCAATACGGTCAGGGGTCTCCAAAAGACCCTCACGCGTAATATCTTCTCCGATTCCTTCCAGAATCAGTTTAACTCCCTCTTTGATCATTTCACTGTTCATTGTTGACCCCTCCGTTTAAAACTTCCTTTTCTGCCTCACCGAGGAACGAAAGAGAACCGAAAATAATAATAATGTCCTCTTTATCCGCCCGTTCCAGACTCATTTTTACCGCCTGTGCGATACTTTCTGCGGCCTGGACGTGGGAATTGACGCCCCGGACCGCCTGGCACAGGGCCTGGGCCGGAAGCGCTCTGGGGTTATGCGGGGTTTCCACCGTAATGATATCCTCCGCCAAAGGCGCAGTCAGTTCGATTACAGTTTGAACATCCTTATCTTTAAACATCCCCATAATATAGTGAAGCTTTTTACCGGGGAAGTAGAGTTCCAGAGACTGCTTCAATTCCTGCGCAGCTCCGGGATTATGCGCCCCGTCGATAATAACCACCGGGTCCCGACGCAGCAGGGTAAATCTTCCCCGCCAGACCGTATTCAGCATACCCGCACGAACCTGCTCGTCCGAGAGCTGGTAGCCGGCTTCGCGCAGAGCCTCAACCGCTTCCAGCGCCAGAGCAGCATTCTGGATCTGGTAGCTGCCGGCCAGACGAATCTGGACATTCACCCATGCTTTATAAGAAAAGCTTTGTAGGTCATATCCATAGCGAATGTCACGCAGCTGTGTGGGATCGACTGTGCGGAGGGAGCAGCTCTTTTCTTTGCAGGTATCGGCAATGACTTTGCCTGCCTCCGGCTGTTGGGCTGCTGATACGACCAAGGTGTTGGGCTTAATAATCCCGGCCTTCTGTTGGGCGATTTTTTCCAGGGTATCTCCCAGACAATCCATGTGATCCATGCTGATGGAGGCGATCACCTCTATCACAGGAGTCCGGATCACATTGGTAGCGTCCAGTAAACCACCCAACCCAGTTTCCAGGGTAACAATGTCACAGTGCTTTTCCTTAAAGTATAGGAAAGCCAGTGCCGTTTCAATTTCAAAGGCGGTTGGGCCGGCCAGACCGGCGGTTTTCATGTCCTCCACTGCTGCTGCAATTTTTGTGACATGACGGGCCAGCGCATCTTTCTCAATGTATTCCTGGTCGACCTGGATTCGCTCACGATAGGAAAACAGCGTGGGAGAGATGTAGCGGCCGGTTCGGTATCCCGCACCAGACAGTACCGTTGAAAGATACGCCAGCACAGACCCTTTTCCATTGGTTCCGGAAATGTGGATGAACTTTAGGTCATCCTGGGGATTTCCCAGTCTGTCAAGCAGTTCTTTCATGCTCTCCAAGCCAAGCACACTTCCGTATTTGGATATTTCATCCAAATATACTCTTGCTTCTGTGTAATTCATACTACTCCTATCCGAGACAAAATTTTGCCTCTAAAGTTGTCGAGGGACATTATATTCCAGCCCAATATGTATTGCAATAAAAGATTTAAAGAATACTTCTCAATATCTTTTGCAATTTTACATCTAATTGGAAACTGAGCATTAGTGTAAGGATTTCTATTATCCCGGTCTGATCCAGTACAGCGACGCAGGAAAGATTTCCCGCTTCATTCAGTCCGCTATGACTTAGCTCACCAAAAGGGCCACATTTCTGCTGAGGCAAATGATCTTATGAACCCCCGGACGCCGTGCCTCAGGAGACGTTGGATTCCGCGCTGCCCTTCCTCAAGTAGATATTCGCGTAAGCGGCGCAAGGGGTGCAGCCCCTTGTTGCGGCAAAGCCGCCATAGAAGTGGACGGTACACCGTTGGTATTTGGCCTCAGGAAACACCTCTCCCACGGCTTCCAGCATACCAAGACACTTATCTCCAACGATGAGTTTCACGCCATCCAGACCCACTTCCTCGTGGGTTTTCTCCCTTGGTTTCGTCATAGCTGGTCGTTCCTTTCTGCTTATGGAAAAAAGAAAAGAGCAGCCGTTTTCTGCGCGAAAATAGCTGCTCTTAGTGGCATAATATTCGGTTTTATTCTCCGTATACAATTAGCTGTGTAATGCCGTCGCTATTCATATAAACGCTTTGGCATTCTCCCGAAGTGGCCAAAGTACCATCTTCGTTGTGGGTGATTGTGAGAAAATCGATACGCCACATATCAGCATTACTATCATAATATTCGCTTGTTGCGTTATATTCAATCGTGCATTCGTTCTTTGCTCTTTCCACCGCTGCATTTTGATTATCAATCGGATAAGTATCAATATTTACAAATGCATTTGGATTCACTCCAGGGTCTCCATCTTTGTATATTGCAACATCTTCTTCGTATGAAAAACTCGCCAAAGATTGATTAGCCGGCTCATTTTGCTGATTACATGCCATTAAAGATACGCTAAGTATGAAAGCCATAATTAAAAGGCTATATTTTTTCATAGGGACACCCTCCTTTTATAATTTTTCTCATTCATATAGGCAAAAATTGAAAATATTTCTTTCTTCTCTATCATTATAAGTATAGTACAAAACCATGAATAAATCTACAATTTTAGCCTATCAGAAACATTTTTCTAGCAGGTTGTCGCGCCGCTTCCCGCCGTTCCTCGCTGTAAGGGGCGGTCAGACGGAAAGAGAACCGACCTGTCTCAATGTCAAACTCCATGCAGCCCGTTTCCGGGTCTGCGTCAGCCTGGCGGCACATATGGGGGTGCTGCTTGGGGGGCTGCTCTGCGTAGGTGGCAAGCCGCTTCTTCAAGGCGGTGTTGTGGGTGCAAAAATGGATAAGGGGATCTTTCTCGTCAAACCAAATGTCGATGGTCTTTTCCTGCTTGGCTTGCTTCTGCTCCTGCTGCTCTTTCCATTGTCTGCGTTTCTTTTCCATATAGCGTCGATTGTAGGTAGAGTTGTTATCTTTGTTATTACTGTACTAAAATCAACCAGGACATGGTCAAGCAACCATTGACGGACCTGTTGCCCAAGATAAAGGCTTGCAATATGTTATCTGCTTCTAACGGCGGGATGCCTGTACTATCACCGCTCCGACCGTGTGGAAACCGACCACACAATCAGCCACAGACAGGCGCGGAACAGCCGGAACACCTGTCTTTCAAAAGTGTTGGAAAGTAATCTGTCTGGAGTAAAAATAGCTATAAACAAACGAAAAATATTAGAAAAAGTCAAAGACCAGCGTTGACGTGCGGGAGGTCACAGGTTCAAGTCCTGTATCGTCCACCATGAAAAACCCTTGAAGCTTAACGGTTTCAAGGGTTTTTTCTTTTGCCCCGGCAGGTGTTTTCTGGGCTTGGGCGCCGCGTCTCATTGCCATTGGGAGCGGGCTGTGCTATAGTGATAGCAAAGCTTGATGCGGCCGCCCGCTCCCCCGCCGCGGGGAGATCCGGGCAAATACAGCGCGGCAGGGAGGGACAGCACATGAAGATCATCCGGGGCCGGGGTGTCTCCCGGGGCGTGGCCCAGGGGCCCGTCCACTTTTTCCTTCGGACCGGGACGGCGGTGGAGCGGCGGCAGGGGTGTGATCCCCAAGGGGAACAGGCCCGGCTGAAGGCCGCCCGGCTGGAGGCCGCCCGAAATCTCCAGTCGATGGCCCGGAGAGCCCGGGAACAGGGGGGAGATGAGGCCGCGGCCCTCTTCGAGGCCCACTGCGTGCTTCTGAAGGACCAGGACTTTGCCGGAACCATGGACCTGCTCGCCGCCCGGGGCTTCAACGCCGAATATGCCGTGGCCCAGGCGGAGGAGCAGTGCGCCGCCATGCTCGCCGCCATGGATGACCCCTATATCCAGGCCCGGGCGGCGGATGTACACGATGTGGCGGGACAGCTTCTGAATCTGCTCACCGGGGCGGCGGGGCCGGACCTGGACCTGCAGACCCCCGTCATTCTCTGCGCCGACGACCTATCCCCCTCCGAAACCATCCGTCTGGACCGAAGCAAGCTGCTGGCCATTGCCACCCGGGAGGGCTCTGACTCCAGCCACACCGCCATTCTGGCCCGGACCCTTGGCATCCCCGCCGTGTGCGGCCTGGGGGACAGCCTCAGCGAAGCGCTGGAGGGCCGTCAGGCCTTCCTTGTGGGGGATACGGGAGAGCTGATCTTTGACCCCGACCGGGAGACCCTGGCTTCCCTCCGGGCCCGCCAGGACCAACAGGCCCGGCGCTGCTCCCGGCTGGCCCACATGGCGGATCAGGAGGACATCACCCGGGACGGGCGCCGGCTTCAGGTCTGCTGCAACATCGCCTCTCCGGAGGATGTTCAGGCCGTCCTGGCCAACGGCGGCCGGGGGGTGGGCCTGTTCCGCACGGAATTTCTCTATCTGGCCGCCCGGGACTGCCCCGACGAGCAGACCCAGTTTGCCGCCTACAAACAGGTGCTCCAGGCCATGGGTGAGCGGCGGGTGGTCATCCGCACCCTGGACATCGGGGCGGACAAGCAGGCAAGCTGCCTCCCTCTCCCCCGGGAGGAGAATCCCGCCCTGGGCATGCGGGCCATCCGCCTGTGCCTCACCCGTCCCCAGCTCTTCCGTACCCAGCTGCGGGCCATCTACCGGGCCAGCGCCTACGGCAGGGCCGCCATCATGTTCCCCATGATCACCAGTCCATGGGAGGTGGCGGAATGCCGCCGGATCTGCGGGGAAGTGATGGCGGAGCTGACGGCGGAGGGGATTCCCTTCTGCCGGGAGACCGAGGTGGGCATCATGGTGGAGACTCCCGCCGCCGTCTTGATGGCTCCGGAGCTGGCAAAGCTGGCGGACTTCTTCTCAGTCGGCACCAACGACCTCACCCAGTACACCCTGGCCTGCGACCGGCAGAACAGCGGCCTGGGTCCCTTCTTTGACCCCTGCCATCCGGCGGTGCTCCGGGCGGTGAAGCTGGCCGCCGACGCCGCCCACCAGGCGGGTATCTGGATCGGCGTGTGCGGGGAGCTGGCCGCCGACCCGGCGCTGGTGCCCACCTTTCTGGCCCTGGGCATCGACGAGCTCAGCGTGGCCCCCGGGGCGGTCCTTCCCCTGCGCGCCGCCATCCGGGAGAGCACCGCCGGAGACTGTACCCTGGAGCGGCTGGCCCTGTGAGCGGACCCTTTCCCCCTCCGGGACGGAAAACGGCGGCAAATAAACAACAACGATATATAAAAGGAGGAGCTGAATATGGGAGCTTTTTCTGGTGCATCTCTGTTTTTTAACCAACCCCTGCCCCACATCGCCCGGTCCTACGGGTATGGTGAGGACAACATCCTGGTCCTGGAGGGGGACCTGAGCGGGCTGAAGGAGCGCTTCCCCGAAACCTATCAGAACATCCTCTCCTGCGGCCACAACGCCGACCGGCGCACTCCTCTTGACTATGCCCGGGACCTTGTGGCCTCCTGGCTCATTGAGGACAGCTTTCTCATACTCTTTCGGCAATGCGGCCTTTCCGCCGCGCTCAGCGGTACCGACCGCGGACGGAAGATCCTCTCAAAGGCCAGGGTCTCCTCCTCCAGCGACTTCTCCCTCTCCTGGCAGGGACAGGCCCGGAAGCTGGAGCTGATGAACGACTACACCGGCTTCTGGTCCAGAAAGCATGTGCTCCATCTCCGGGACAATAAATATCAAAAACTCTGTGAGGAAAAGTCCCTGTTTCTGGCCGTGTCCATCGCCACCCGGGAATTTGCCCTGTACGACTTCCGCAGTGCGCCGAAAGCCCGGTACATCTCCTCCCACCCCGCCTACGGTGGAAAGCCGGCCTATGAACTGCCCATCCCCGACCAAATTCTCCATCCTGCCTCCTCGGCAAATATTTCCGAGGCTGTCAGGCTCTGCTTTTCCGCCCCGCAGGAGTGACCCTTCCCCTTTTCCGCCCGGGCCGCCGCCCGGGCGGTTTTCCTGCGTCCATTTAAGCTTCCTTTCAGTTTTTTGTCGTATGATGAAGTTACACCGGGAGGGATCGCCATGAAAATTTTACTGATCGAGGACGAAAAGCTGCTGGCGGACTCCATCCAGACCATTTTGAAGCACAAGGGCTTTGAGGTGGAGACCGTCTACGACGGAGAGACAGGGGCGCAGTACGCCGAGCTGGGGGTCTACGACCTGCTCATCCTGGATGTGATGATGCCCAAAATGGACGGCTACCAGGTGGCCCGGCAGGTGCGCGCCAAGCGCCTGGGCACCCCCATCCTCATGCTCACCGCCCGCTCCAGCCTGGAGGACCGGATCACCGGTCTCAACGCCGGGGCGGACTACTACCTCACCAAGCCCTTTGACATCCGGGAGCTGCTGGCCTGCATCAACGCCCTCCTCCGCCGCCAGGGGGCTCAGGTGGACGAGGTCACCTTCGGCAACACAGCCCTGGATCTCTCCTCGGCCACCCTTATCCAGGGGGCCAACTCCATCCCCCTGTCCGCCAAGGAATTCGACATCATGCGGGCCCTGCTCCAGTCCGGGACCCGGAACCTGTCCAAGGAGGCTATTCTGGCCCGGGTGTGGGGGTACGACTCGGACGCGGTGGAGAACAATGTGGAGGTATACATCGGCTTTTTGCGGAAAAAGCTGGCCAGCATCGGCTCCAACATCCGCATCGTGGCCCGGCGGAAGCTGGGATACCATCTGGAGGTGGCAGAAGATGATACGCAAGCTGCGCTTTAAGTTCGTGCTCGTCAACATGGCCATCGTCTCCCTCATGCTGTGCGTCATTTTGGGGCTGGTCTTCTACTTCACCAGCGCCGATCTGGAGCGGGAGAGCATCCGCATGATGGAGAACATCGCCGCCCAGCCCTTCCAGCAGGGCGCTCCCTCCGAGCTGGGAGAGGATGTGCGTCTGCCCTTCTTCACTCTGAAGCTGGGGCCCTACGGGGAGCTGCTCTCCGCCGGGGGCGGGTACTACGATCTGTCCGACGGGGACTTTCTGGACCACCTCATCGACCGGATCGCCGCCTCTCCCAAGCGTCTGGGGGTTCTGCAGGAATATAATCTGCGCTACTACCGCATGGACGCCCCCTCCAGCCAGTACCTGGTCTTTGCCGACATCTCCAGCGAGGTGGCCACCCTGGAGGGACTGCGCAGCACCTGTCTGGTTATCGGCGGGGTGAGCTTTCTGGCCTTTTTGTGGATGAGCATCCTGCTGTCCAAGTGGGCGGTGAAGCCGGTGGAGCGGGCCTGGGCGCAGCAGCGGGACTTTGTGGCCGCCGCCTCCCACGAGCTGAAGACCCCCCTCACCGTCATTATGGCCAACGCCGAGCTTATGCAGGACCCGGACTATGGCCAGGAGAGCCGGGTGAAATTTGTAGACAACATCCTGGTCATGTCCCGGCAGATGCGCCGGCTGGTGGAGCAGCTGCTCACCCTGGCCCGGACGGACAGCGCCCAGTCCCGGGCGGCCTTTGCTCCTGTGGATCTGAGCGCCCTGGTCTCCCGGGCGGTACTGGCCTTTGAGCCCGTCTTTTATGAAAGGGGCCTCTCCCTGTCCATGGAGGCGGAGGAGGGGATCACTGTCTCTGGAGAGGAGGGTCCCCTGCGCCAGGTGCTGGAGATCCTTCTGGACAACGCCCAGAAGTACGCCCGGGAGGGGGGCGACGCCAAGGTGAGCCTGCGCCGGTGGAGAAAGGGCCGGTGCCTGCTCACCGTGTCCGACCGGGGTGACCCCATCCCTCCCCGGGAGCTGGAAAACATCTTCAAGCGCTTTTACCGCATGGACAAGGCCCGCAGCTCCTCCGGCAGCTTCGGCCTGGGGCTGTCCATTGCCCAGGGCATTGTGGAGGAGCACCGGGGCCGGATCTGGGCGGAGAGCGAGGGGGGCTATAACCGCTTTTTGGTGGAGCTGCCCTGCAGGTAGATTTCCCTTGGGGGACCGGAACATTGTTTCGTTCCGGCCCCCTTTCTTTTTTCTTTCAGAATACTTTCAGCGTCAGTGCTTATAATGGCTCCAGTCAGAGCCGCCGCCGGGCGGCTATCCTTTCGGCAAGGAGGCCAAAGCATGATCACAGTTGAACATCTCACCAAATGCTACGGTGACTTCACGGCGGTCCATGACCTCTCCTTTGAGATCGAGGAGGGCCATGTCTACGGCTTTCTGGGGCCCAACGGCGCCGGAAAGTCCACCACCATGAACATCATGACCGGATGTCTGTCGGCTACGGAGGGCCATGTGCGCATCGACGGCCACGATATCTTTGAGGAGCCGAAACTGGCCAAAAAGCTCATAGGCTACCTCCCTGAGCAGCCCCCCCTCTACCTCAGCGAGACGCCTAAGGAGTACCTTCGCTTTGTGGGTCAGGCCAAGGGGCTGAGGGGGAGCGAGCTGGAAGAGCAGATAGAGGAGGTCATGGAGCTGACCCGCATCACCGATGTGCAAAACCGGGCCATCTCCGCTCTGTCCAAGGGCTACAAGCAGCGCTTGGGCATCGCCCAGGCCCTGCTGGGCCGCCCCAAGGTCATCATTCTGGATGAGCCCACCGTGGGCCTGGACCCCATCCAGATCATCGAGATCCGGGACCTCATTCGCCAGCTGGGCCGGGACCACACGGTGATCTTCAGCTCCCACATCCTCTCGGAGGTCCAGACCATCTGCGACCAGATCCTCATCATCGCCCACGGGCAGCTCATCGCCTTTGACAAGCCGGAGAACCTGGAAAAGCGCCTGCTCTCTCCCAACGAGATCACTCTGGCCGCCGAGGCCCCCGAGGAGGAGGTCCGGGATATCCTCTCCGGGGTGGACCGCCTCACCCAGGCGGAGTTCTCCAAGGAGGAGGGCTATACCGCCGTCCGCCTGAAAACCGATGTCCAGGACATCCACGCCGTCTCCCGGGCGCTCTTTCTGGCTTTCGCAGACAGGCGGGTCCCTCTGCTTGAGATGTCCCTGAAGAAGGCCAACCTGGAGGACATCTTCATCGAGCTCACCGAGCAGGCCCCCCAGGAGGAGCCCGCCGGAAAAGAAAAGGAGGCAGACGAGCCGTGATCGCCGTATTCAAGCATGAATTGAGAAGCTACTTCCACTCTCTCACCGCCTATGTCTTCGGGGCCTTCCTGCTGGCCTTCATGGGCCTGGGGGCCATGCTCTACAACATCCAGGCCGCCTACAGCAATTTTGAGTTCGTCCTCAGCTTCGGCAGCCTAGTGATGGTGGTCATCGTCCCCATTCTCACCATGCGGGTCATCGCCGAGGAGCGCCGGCAGAAGACCGACCAGCTGCTCTATTCCCTGCCTATCACCACTGTGGAGGTGATCCTGGGCAAGTATCTGGCGCTGCTGGTACTCTTCCTCATCCCCATGGCCGTCATTTCCCTCTATCCCCTTATCTTCTCCCTGTTCGGGGATGTGTACCTGCCCACCTCCTATGGCTCCATTCTGGCCTTCTATATCATGGGGGCCGCCCTCATCGCCCTGGGCATGTTCATCTCCTCCCTCACCGACAACCAGGGGCTGGCGGCGGGCATCGGCATCGCCGTCATTCTCTTCAACTACTACAGCGTCAGCCTCTCCGAGCAGGTCTCCTCCACCGCCCTGGGCTCGGTGATCGCCATGGTGGTGCTCATTCTCATTTTAGGGGCCATCATCCGCTATGTGACCAAAAATGAGAATCTGGCCTTCTGGATCTCCATCGTCCTCATCGCAGCCGTGGCGGCCTTCTTCTATGTGGACACCGCCGCCTTTGAGGGGCTGCTGCCCCGGATCATGTCCGCCCTGTCCCTCTTCGACCGGTTCACCGTCATCGTCAACGGGGTCTTCGACATGACCGCCATCGTCTACTACCTGTCCATCATTGTGTTTTTCCTGTTTCTGTCCGTCCAGTCCCTGGAAAAAAGGAGGTATAACTGATGAAAAAGCCCACACTCCTTTCAAACTCCAGGGGAGCCGGGAAAAAGACCCTGGCCTTTCAGGGGGGCTCCTACTCCCTGATGCTCACCGCCGTGGTGCTGGCCCTGCTCATCGTGGTCAACATCCTGGTTTCGGTGCTGCCCACCTCCCTGACCAAATATGACATCAGCTCTGCCAAGCTCTACTCCATCACCAGCAACACCAAGGCGGTGGTCAACGCCCTTCAGGAGGATGTGACCATCTACTGGATCGTCCAGGCCGACCAGGAGGACCAGATCATTGAAAACCTCCTGGGCAAGTACCAGATCACCGGCGAGGAGTACACCGCCCTTATGGCCGCCGCCTATGACGATCTGCGCCACCAGGAGGTACTCCCTGTGGACTTTGTGGAGATGACCCAGCTGGACATCACTCTGGACGGGGAGAGCTACGCCATCGCCGCCCAGGGCGGTGAGGACGACCGGA
>CALWOR010000036.1 GCA_944383205.1 uncultured Oscillospiraceae bacterium
CCAGCAGCAGCGGCACCAGCAGCGCCGCCCAGACCACCACTGTGGCCAACAAGGACAAGCCTCTGGTGTGGTTTAACCGCCAGCCCTCCAACAGCTCTACCGGCGAGCTGGACATGACTGCTCTGACTTTTAACGACAACACTTACTATGTAGGCTTCGATGCCAACCAGGGCGCTGAGCTCCAGGGTACCATGATCAAGGATTACATCACCGCCCACATCGACGAGATCGATCGTAACAGCGACGGCGTCATCGGCTATGTTCTGGCTATCGGCGACATCGGCCACAACGACTCCATCGCCCGTACCCGCGGTGTCCGTGCCGCTCTGGGCACTGCTGTTGAGGTGAATGGCGCCATCGACAGCACCCCTGTGGGTACCAACACTGACGGCACCTCCACCTTTGTCAAGGATGGCGAGCTGGAGATCAATGGCAAGACCTATGTGGTCCGCGAGCTGGCCTCTCAGGAGATGAAGAACTCCGCCGGTGCCACCTGGGATGCTTCCACCGCCGGCAACGCCATCAACGCTTGGTCTGCCTCCTTCGGTGACCAGATCGACATCGTAGCCTCCAACAACGACGGCATGGGCATGGCCATGTTCAACGCCTGGTCTCAGGCCAACGGTGTTCCCACCTTCGGCTATGATGCCAACTCCGACGCCGTTGCTGCTATTGCCAACGGCTACGGCGGCACCATCAGCCAGCACGCCGATGTGCAGGCCTACCTGACTCTGCGTGTGCTGCGCAACGCTCTGGATGGCGTGGATGTTGACACCGGTATCGGCACCGCCGATGACGCGGGTAATGTCCTCACTTCCGATGTGTTCAAGTATGTGGCTGAGGAGCGCTCCTACTACGCTCTGAATGTGGCCGTCACCGCTGAGAACTATCAGGACTTCCTGGACGCCACCGTGCCCTACGCTCCTGTCGCCAACCAGCTGGACGCCACTGCTCACCCCACCAAGAATGTGTGGCTGAACATCTACAACTCCGCCGACAACTTCCTGGGCGCCACCTATCAGCCCCTGCTGGAGAAGTATGACGATCTGCTGAACCTGAATGTGGAGTATATCGCCGGCGACGGCCAGACCGAGTCCAACATCACCAACCGTCTGGGCAACCCCGACGCCTATGACGCCTTCGCCATCAACATGGTGAAGACCGACAACGCCGCCGCTTACACCGGCATTCTGGGCCAGTAATTCTCCCTGAAGGTCAGCGGCTGCGCTGAAATGAACGATTGAATCATAGCTATTAGGGAGACGGAATTCCCCGTTTCGGAGAAGCAGTTCTCCAGTGGAGGAAGGAACTCTCCCTAATAGCCGTTTTTCAAAATCCGGTGGAGACGGCCGGATTAGGGAAATTGTGAATATGCGGAACGGGAGTAACGAGAATGGCAGATGCGAAAGACGATATTGTCCTGTCAATCCGAGGGATGAGCAAGTCATTCGGACGAAACCGGGTGCTTGACCACATCAATCTGGATGTAAAACGCGGGACAGTCATGGGACTAATGGGTGAAAACGGAGCCGGTAAGTCCACCATGATGAAGTGCCTGTTTGGCACCTACCAAAAGGATGAAGGAAAAATTTATTTAAACGGGAAAGAGATTAGTTTCTCCGGTCCCAAAGATGCCCTGGAAAACGGGATTGCCATGGTACACCAGGAGCTGAACCAGTGCCTGGAGCGGAATGTTATTGACAACCTGTTTCTGGGCCGCTACCCTACCACCTCTGGAATTGTGGATGAGGGCAGCATGAAGAAGAAAGCTTCCGAACTGTTCCGGAAACTGGGCATGACTGTTAATTTGACTCAGCCCATGCGGAACATGTCCGTTTCCCAGCGGCAGATGTGTGAGATTGCCAAGGCGATTTCCTATAACTCTCAGGTCATTGTTCTGGACGAGCCCACCTCCTCTTTGACAGTGCAGGAAGTGGATAAGCTCTTTGAGATGATGCGGATGCTGAAGGAGCAGGGGATTGCTCTAATCTACATCTCTCATAAAATGGATGAGATTTTTGAAATCTGCGATGAAATTTCCGTCCTGCGTGACGGCAATCTGGTCATGACCAAGCCTTCCAAAGAGACCAACATGAATGAGCTCATCGCCGCCATGGTGGGACGCTCTCTGGAGAGCCGCTTCCCCCCGGTGGACAACACCCCGGGCGAGACGATCCTGTCCGTCCAGCACCTGTCCACCAAGTATGCTCCCTACCTTCAGGATGTAAGTTTCGATGTGAAGGAAGGCGAGATCTTCGGCCTGTACGGTCTGGTGGGTGCCGGGCGTACTGAGCTGCTGGAGACCATCTTCGGTGTGCGTACCAGAGCGGCGGGCCGTGTTTACTTTAAAAACCGGTTGATGAATTTCAATAGCGCTAAGGAGGCTATTGAGCACGGTTTTGCCATGATTACGGAAGAGCGTAAAGCAAACGGCCTGTTTTTGAAGTGTGATCTTACCTTTAACACCACTATTGCTAACCTGAAGCAGTACAAGACGGGATTGGCCTTGTCCGACCCCAAGATGGTGAAGGCGACCAATAAAGAAATCAAGATCATGCACACCAAGTGTATGGGACCCGACGATATGATTTCCAGTCTTTCCGGCGGTAATCAGCAGAAGGTTATTTTCGGTAAATGGCTGGAGCGGGAACCCCAGGTCTTTATGATGGATGAGCCTACTCGAGGCATCGATGTGGGTGCCAAGTATGAGATTTATGAGCTGATTATCAACATGGCAAAGCAGGGGAAGACGGTGATTGTCGTCTCCTCCGAGATGCCCGAAATTCTGGGAATTACAAACCGCATCGGTGTCATGTCCAATGGGCACCTGTCGGGAATTGTGAATACCAAGGAGACCAACCAGGAAGAGCTTTTGCGGCTGAGCGCAAAATATCTTTGAGTGTAGTGGGAGATATTGTGTATGGTAGCAGAGAACACAAAAATTCTTACAGCTGAGCAGGAAGCCCAGCTGCGCCGGCCGATCGATGAGTATGTCGGCGGCATTCAGGAGCAGATCAATGCTCTGCGGGAAAACGGCACCGATAAAGTTGTCGAACTGCAAAGCAGTTTAGACAGCTTGAAGCGTGACCGTATCTACACCCAGCAGGAGAAGGATGAGAAAGCTACACAGTACGCCGCCGAGCTGGAAAAGGCCAAGGCGGTGGAGACCCAGAATAAGGACCAGGTGGCCAAACTCATCGGTGAGGCAGAGACCTATTTGAAGGCTCACTTCGACGCCGATTACTATCAGGCGGTGGTTGCCAGCTGCAAAGAGGAGAAGGTTCAGGCTCAGGCCAAGTATAACCAGGCTGTGGAACAGTTGAACAAGGAGCATCAGGCCACTATGGCCAAGCTCTCCAATCCTCAGGAGATCAAGGAGGAAAAGTATGTCCAGAAGAACCGCCTCTTTGATGCCAAGCTGAGCCTGGACAAGGACCTGCAGCAGATTAAGGATCGACAGCACGCTGCATTCCAGCACAAGTATCACCTGATCGATCTGCTTCGCATGTCCAAGTTTACCTTTGGAGAGTCCATGGCCCAGAAGTGGGAAACCTACAAGTATACCTTCAACCGCCGGGACTTCTTCCTGCGCAACGGCCTGTATCTGGCCATCATCGTCATTTTCATTGCTCTTTGTATCATTACCCCTGTGCTGAAGGGCACCCAGCTGTTGACAGTGAACAATGTGCTGAACATCCTGCAGCAGGCCTCCCCCAGAATGTTCCTGGCATTGGGCGTGGCCGGCCTCATCCTGCTGGCCGGTACCGACCTGTCCATCGGCCGTATGGTGGGTATGGGCATGACGGCTGCCACCATTATCATGCACCAGGGACCCAATACCGGTTCTGTGTTTGGCCACATTTTTGACTTCTCAGGCCTGCCTGTGCTGGTGCGTGTTCTTTTTGCACTGGTGGTGTGTATCGTGCTGTGTACAGTCTTTACCACCATTGCCGGATTCTTTACGGCAAAGTTCAAGATGCACCCCTTCATTTCCACCATGGCCAATATGCTGGTCATCTTCGGTCTGGTGACCTATTCCACCAAGGGTGTGTCCTTCGGCGCTATCGATTCCTCCATTTCCAACATGATCATTCCCCGTATCGGCAAGTTCCCCACTATCATCCTTTGGGCGGTAGCGGCGGTTGCCGTGGTGTGGTTCATTTGGAACAAGACCACCTTCGGCAAGAACCTGTACGCTGTGGGTGGTAACCCCGAAGCCGCTGCGGTCTCCGGCATCTCCGTGTTCTGGGTGACTGTGGGCGCCTTTATCCTGGCCGGTATCCTGTACGGCTTTGGCTCCTGGCTGGAGTGTATCCGCATGTTCGGTTCCGGCTCCGCTGCCTATGGACAGGGCTGGGAGATGGATGCCATCGCGGCCTGCGTGGTGGGCGGCATCTCCTTCACCGGCGGTATCGGTAAGATCTCCGGAGTAGTAGTGGGCGTGTTTATCTTCACTGCCCTTACCTATTCTCTGACCATTCTGGGTATTGACACCAACCTGCAGTTTGTGTTCTCCGGCGTCATTATCCTTGTGGCGGTTATGCTGGACTGCCTGAAGTATGTTCAGAAGAAGTAATTTATTCTCTATTTAGGCAGAAAGCCGCCGCAAAGCAGATATGGAGACCCCACTGCTTTGCGGCGGCTTTGTTTCGCGGTAGTCGATGCAAGTTAAACACGGCAAAACCGCTGCAGGGTCTGGGCCAGATAGGGATTGGAATTAGTGTGGGAATATGTTATGATGAAAAAAACCGGGCCCGCCTGTGGGCGGGAGGTCTGCCCGGCGCAAAAGGAGTGCGGATGACGATGCAAAAACTGGGCGATGTGCGGAAAGCCCTGAATAACGGTGAGATGGATGGATTGCTGAATAGCCTGACTTGCGGCAACACCACGGGAGGAAAACAGCGAGTGGCAGAGGTGCTGGATGGGTTCCGGGAAGCATTTGGCCGGGATGAGGAGACCTTGGTCACTTTGTGCTCAGCTCCTGGTCGTACGGAAATCTGTGGAAACCACACAGACCACCAGCATGGACGAGTACTGGCGGGAGCAGTGAACCTGGACTTTTTGGCCTGTGCTGCCCCCAACGGTACCAACACCATCCGGTTCCAGTCCAAGGGCTGGCCCATGGTGGAGGTGGAGCTGGATACCTTGGAGCCTAAGGAAGAGGAGAAGGAGTCCACCGCATCACTGGTTCGGGGGATGGCGGCTCAGGCGGCCCAGCGAGGCTATCCGGTGACGGGCTTTGATGCCTTTGCCATGTCGGAGGTGCTGCCCGGCTCGGGACTTTCGTCCTCCGCGGCCTGCGAGGTGCTGCTGGGAGTAATTGAAAATCATCTTTTCTGTGAGGATCAGCTGGACCCTGTGGTTATTGCCCAGATGGGACAGCGGGCGGAAAACATTTACTTCGGCAAGCCCAGCGGATTGATGGACCAGATGGCTTCCTCTGTGGGAGGTGCGGTAGCCATTGATTTTACCGACCCTGCCGCTCCTGCGGTCCGCTCGGTGTCGGTGGATTTGGCTGGTCTGGGCTATGCCCTTTGTATCATTGACTCCGGGGCCAGTCATGCCGACCTTACCAGCGAGTATGCGGCGGTGCCCCAGGAGATGGGGGCGGTGGCCGCCTACTTCGGCAAGCAGGTTCTGCGGGAGGTGGACCAGACCCAGGTGATGGAGGCCCTGCCCCAGCTGCGGGAGGCGGTGGGCGACCGGGCGGTCCTGCGGGCCATCCACTTCTATGCTGATGACCGGCGCTCTGAGGAAGAGGCCGACGCCCTGGAGAAGGGTGACATGGAAGCCTTCCTGGAGCTGGTCCGCCAGTCCGGCCGATCCTCTTGGGAGTTGCTCCAGAACATCACTCCCACTGGGGCGGTGAAGGAGCAGGCTATGGCAGTAGCCTTGACGGTAGCCGAGCAGGCCCTGGAAGGAAAGGGCGCCTGCAGAGTCCACGGCGGCGGCTTTGCCGGGACCATTCAGGCTTTTGTGCCCCTGGATAGACTGAAGGAATTTCAGGGTCGGGTAGAAAAGACGCTGGGTGCCGGAAGCTGTCATGTGCTGAGTATCCGTCCGGTGGGCGGCACTGTCCTCTGGCCCTGATTCTATGGCAATGTTCATGTATTGATTAAGAAAGGAGCGCATTTGAGTAATGGCGATTTTGGTATTGGGCGGAGCAGGCTACATTGGCTCCCACACGGTATATGAACTCATCGACGCTGGCCGGGAGGTGGTCGTGGCTGATAACCTGCAGACCGGCTTTAAAGCTGCAGTCCATCCCAAGGCGAAGTTTTATCAGATGGATATCCGGGACCGGGGGGCCCTGGATACCCTGTTCCAGGCGGAGAACATCGAGGGCGTCATTCATTTTGCCGCCTCCTCTCAGGTGGGCGAGTCCATGAGCGACCCTCTGAAGTACTATGACAACAACCTCTACGGTACGATGGTGCTCCTTCAGTCTATGGTGGCCCACGGGGTGGATAAGATCGTCTTTTCTTCCACCGCCGCCACTTATGGAGAGCCCGAGCGGGTGCCCATTCTGGAGAGCGACCGCACTGTGCCCACCAACTGCTACGGCAACACCAAGCTGTCCATGGAGCAGATGATGAGCTGGGTGTCCAAGGCCCACGGCCTGCGGTATGTGGCTCTGCGCTACTTCAACGCCTGCGGTGCCCACATCTCCGGCAAGATCGGCGAGGCCCACAACCCTGAGACCCACCTGATCCCCATCATCCTCCAGGTGCCTCTTGGCCAGCGGGAGGCGGTGAGCATGTTCGGCAACGACTATCCCACCAAGGACGGCACCTGTATCCGGGACTATATCCATGTCACCGACCTGGCCCAGGCTCACATTCTGGCCCTGGATTATCTCCTCAACGGCGGGGAGAACAATGTCTTCAACCTAGGCAACGGCGTAGGCTTCACCGTGAAAGAGGTGGTGGATGTGGCCCGGGAGGTCACCGGTCATCCCATTCCCGCCAAGGTGGCGCCCCGCCGGGCGGGCGACCCCGCTCAGCTCATTGCCTCCTCTCAGAAGGCCATCGATGTGCTGGGTTGGAAGCCCAAGTATAACGATTTGAAAACCATCGTGGCTACCGCCTGGGCCTGGCATAAGGACCATCCCAACGGATTTGAGGAGGGCTGAGCATGGAGCGTGATCAGGCCATTGCCAAGCTGATCTCCTACGCCCTGGACAAGGAGCTCATCCAGCCCGAGGAGCAGATGTGGGCGGTGAATACCCTGCTGGAAATGTTGGAGCTGGACAGCTGTACCATGCCTGAGGAGCTGCCCGCTGTGGAGACGGGAGAACTGCCCGCCATTCTGGATGCTCTCATGGATGACGCCTATGACCGGGGAGTCATGAAGGAGAATTCCATCGTCTACCGGGACCTCTTCGATACCAAGCTCATGGGCGCCCTTACCCCCCGTCCTGCCCAGGTGATCGGAAAGTTCCAGGCCCTGCGGGCAGAGGACCCACAGAAGGCCACCGACTGGTACTACAAGTTCAGCCAGGACACCAACTACATCCGCCGGGACCGCATCGCTAAGGACATGCAGTGGAAGGCCCCCACGGAGTACGGCGAGCTGGACATCACCATCAACCTGTCCAAGCCGGAGAAGGACCCCAAGGCCATTGCCGCCGCCCGGAACCTGCCCGCCTCCGCCTATCCCCGGTGCCAGCTGTGCGCCGAGAACGAGGGCTACGCCGGAAGGGTGAACCACCCCGCCCGGCAGAACCACCGCATCGTGCCTATCACCATCAACGGCTCTCCCTGGTTCTTACAGTACTCCCCCTATGTGTACTACAACGAGCACTGTATCTGCCTCAACCGGGAGCACACCCCCATGAAGATCGACCGGGCCTGCTTTGGCAAGCTTTTGGACTTTGTGGGCCAGTTCCCCCACTACTTTGTGGGCTCCAATGCGGACCTGCCCATCGTGGGCGGCTCCATCCTGGCCCACGACCATTTCCAGGGCGGCCGGTACACCTTCGCCATGGCCAAGGCCCCTGTGGAGACTCCCTTCACCTTCCCCGGCTATGAGGATGTGAAGGCGGGCATTGTGAAGTGGCCCATGTCGGTGGTGCGTATCACCAGCGCGGACCCCCAGCGGCTGGTGGAACTGGCCGACAAGATCCTTCTCAGCTGGAGAGGCTATACCGACGAGGGGGCCATGATTCTGGCCGAGACCGACGGGGAACCCCACAACACCATCACTCCCATTGCCCGCCGCCGGGGGGAGGACTATGAGCTTGATCTGGTGCTGCGCAACAATCTGACCACCGAGGAACACCCCTTGGGTCTCTACCACCCCCATGCCGAGCTCCACCACATCAAGAAGGAAAACATCGGCCTCATCGAGGTTATGGGCCTGGCTGTGCTGCCTGCCCGTCTGAAGGCGGAGCTGGCCGCCGTGGCCGAGAAGCTGGTCAGCGGCGAGGATCTGCATGCCGACCCCTTGACCCAGGGCCACGCCGACTGGGCCGAGGGCTTCAAGGGCAAGTATGAGATCACTGCTGACAACGCTCTGGACATCGTCCAGAAGGAGACCGGCCTGGTTTTTGCCCAGGTGCTGGAGCACGCCGGCGTCTACAAGCGCACGGAAGAGGGCAAGGCCGCCTTCCTCCGCTTCCTGGAGCAGGTATAACAGGCTGAGATATTGAATTTCAGACCGGATTACTGAAAGAAAAAGACATGGCGCGCAAAAGCGCTCCATGTCTTTTTTTACCGTAAAAAAATAGCCCTTGTCATTTTCCTTAAACATGATATGCTACAAAGGAAAGAGAGGGATGAGGCATGGAATATGACGATCTTTTGAATATGGGCACCGAGCTGGGCTATCAGCTGATGTACAGCGGAGCGGAGATCTACCGGGTGGAGGAGTCTGTCAACCGTCTGCTGACCGCCTATGGCCTTCAGCCTCAGGTCTTTGCCATTCCAAACTGCCTGATCGTAAGTCTGAATACCCCCTCTGGACATCCCATCACCAGTATGCGCCGCATCCCTTCCCACGGAACGGACATTGAGCTGCTGGAGGCGTGCAACGATCTGTGCCGCCGCCTGTGCCGGGAGGTGCCCCCTCTGGAGGAGGCCAAAGAGCTGGTCCGTCGGTTGGGAGAGGGGCACCGGGCACACCCTACCTGGGTGCTGCTCATGGGATATGTGGTGGCTGCCGCCTTTTTTGCCGCCTTCTTTGGGGGGAATTTCCGGGACATGGTCAGCGCCGGGCTGTGCGGCCTGGGGGTGGGCCTGTGGACCCTCTGTCTGAGCAAACCTTTACGGGTAGCCGGATTTTTTCAGACGCTCATCGGGGCGGCCATTGCCTCCCTGCTGTCCCTGCTGTTTACCGGAATCGGTCTGGGTGTCAATCTGAACTATATCACCATCGGCACCCTGATGGTCTTGGTACCGGGCATGGCCTTGACCAACGCCATGCGGGAGATCGTAAATGGAGACATCATTTCTGGGATCAACCGGGCTTCAGAGGCGATTCTCACCGCTGCAGCCATCTCCCTGGGTGTGATTCTCTCCCTGACCATGGGAATGTGAGGGATGTGTATGGAACAGATAACAGCGATCTTGCTCCCGTGCCTATGGTCCTTTATCGCCTGTGTAGGCTTTGGGTTAGTGTTCAATATTCACGGCTTCGGGGTTCTGATCTGCGGCTTCGGCGGAGCACTGGGGTGGCTTACCTATTTGCTTTCTCAGAGGGCGATGGGCGGCGATGTGGTGCCTGCCTTTTTTGCCGCAGTAGTGATTGCCATTTACGCGGAGACCATGGCACGAATCCGCCGCTGCCCGGTGACAGGATATCTTCAGGTGGCCCTGCTGCCCCTGGTGCCGGGGGCCGGTATTTATAATGCCATGCGATACTGTGTGGCCAGCGAAACAGACCTGTTCATCTCCACCCTCCTGCATACCTTTGGCGTGGCGGCTGCCCTGGCCATCGGGGCAATGCTCTCCTCCACAGTGCTGCGTATCATACTGCCCAGACTGTCCGGAAAAGCAGGAAAATAACAAAGGGTGGGAAGAACATGGTCTGCCGAACATCAGGTCCCAAAGAAATCTGAGAAAAATTTTATCTTTTGGAATTTGCTTGTCACCTTTTGACGCCTGTAGGACTCTTTAGAGTGTCAGGGCGCGCGAAGACAAACAGATACGACAAAATGGAAGAAAGCTGCAAGGCTGAAGGGAGGGAAGGACTGCCTTGGAAGAGTTGGAGTGGTTTACCGAGCAGGTGAAGGAAAATCAAACAGCCATGTATCGTCTGGCCATGAGTATGCTTGGAAATACCGAAGATGCGGCGGATGCGGCCCAGGAGGCTATTTTGATCGCCTATCAAAAGCTCCCTTCTCTTCGCAAAAGAGAGTCCTTTCGACCGTGGCTGATGCGGATTCTTACCAATGAATGTTATGCGATTCTCCGTGGGCGGAAAAAGGTCATTCCACTGGATGAGGTGTCAGAGCTTCCGGCCGCTCCCGAGTGTGAAGAACATCTACAGCTGTGGCAGGCTGTGTGTGGACTGAACCAACAGCTGAGAGCGGTTATCGTACTCTACTATTACGACGGGTTCAGCGGCAAGGAGATCGGAACCATCCTTGGGATCACAGAGGCCAATGTGAAGACCAGGCTGTCCAGAGCGAGAAAGCATCTCAGGATTCTATTGGAGGGATCACAATGAATTTGGACGACGAGCTGCGCCGAAAAGCCCGGGAAGAGGAAGTTCAGGTACCGGAGGAATTTAGCCGCCGGGTGGAGGAGACCCTGAAACGGCTCCCAGTCAAAAAGCGCAGACCTGTGCTGTGGAGAAGATATCTCAGTGGAGTGTCTGCTGCGGCAATCGCGGTGATGTTCCTGCTTCCTAATTCCAGCGCGGCAATGGCGGATACCATGGCGAACCTTCCCCTGGTTGGGCCGCTGTTTCAGGTAATCACCGTACGCACCTATCAGCAGGGAGAGGGAAAGAATCAGATTTCCATCTCTGAGCCGCAAATTGCCCAGGAAGGGGAGGGGACAGGTGCTCAGGAGATCAATGAAGAGGTAGAGACCTATATCGATCAGTTGATCGATGAATATGAGCAAAGCGCCAACGGCTTCGGCTACTATGATCTGGATGTTACCTGGCAGGTGGTGACCAATACGGAAAATTGGTTTACCCTGCGGATCGATTCCGATTTGGTAATGGCCTCGGGCAACCATCAGGAACAGTATTATCACATCTATGTTCCCACCGGCGAACAAAAGAATCTGTCGGATCTGTTTCCTGCTGATTACGACTATGTAAGCGTAATCAGTGAGGAACTCAAGGAACAGATGTGGCAGCGCATGGAGGAGGATGAAAGCCAATATTACTGGCTGGAAGGAACGACCAAGCTTGGAAATTATTATTTTGACGAGATCCAGCGGGACCAGGAGTTCTATTTCGACCAGCAGGGAAACCTTGTGATCCCCTTTGACAAATATGAGGTCAGCCCGGGGAGTACGGGCAGTCCCCACTTTACTTTGACCACGCCTGAATTGTACGAACATTTGCTTTATCGCCCCTGAGCACATAAAAAGAGAACCCCTGTTTGGAGGAACCCCATATGAGAAAGAAAACCTGTATTCCTTTGATTGCCGGAGCGCTTGTTCTGGCGATGCTGATGTCCGGGTGCTCAGCGCCCCCTCTGGCTGCTGCGGCAGAGAAGCCCCAACACAAGGAGAGCCAGACCAATTTGACTGAGCGGGCTTCCGCTGCGAAAAAAGAGGTGGAGGAAAACACGCCGGAGGAACCGGTGAAAACTTCGGAACCCGAAGCAGAGCCCGCCTATGATTTTTCCCAGCCTGTGCCTGAAAGCGAGCCTGTAGATAATTCTTATTTTGAGGATGCCGCGTTTGTGGGTGATTCCCGTACGGATGGATTTATGATCTACAGCGGCATCGGCTGTGGAGAGAATCTGACCTCAAACGGATTGTCCATTTTCAAGCTGGCGGAAAAGAAAGCCATCACTATAGATGGGACCAAGTATACGCTGCTGGAGGCGTTGGGACTGAAGCAATACGGAAAAGTTTACCTCTCTTTGGGGGTAAATGAACTGGGATATTACAATGACCAGGGCTTTTACGAAGCTTATTGCCAAGCGATTGACCTGATCCGCCAAAGTCAGCCAAACGCAGTGATCTATATTCAAGGATTGATTCCGCTGAACGAGCAGGTTATCAAAGAGACAGGAGGATCCGACTACTTAAAAAATGATCATCTGTTGATTTATAACGACCTGATGAAACAGGCCGCAGAAGAAAAGCAAGTGGTCTTTTTGGATTTGAATCCGGAATTTACTGGAGAGGATGGGCAGCTGCCCAGAGAGGCCAGTTCTGATGGGATCCATCTGCGCAAAGCTTACTGTGAAAAATGGCTGGAATATCTGAAGACACATACCGTCTCTTACGAGACCCTCTATGGTGAAACGACGCAGTGAATATGGCAAGCCCCGGACGACGGCTGAAAGCCGTTATCCGGGGCTTGCGGCTATAATAACCAGCGCAGCGGCAAGAGGGTGGCTTTGCCGCCCCTGAGCACTTGAATGTCCCCAGGTATCCAAAAAGAAACACCAGCCATAGGCTGGTGTTTCTTTTTGGAGGTGCCACCCAGATTTGAACTGGGGAGTGGAGCTTTTGCAGAGCTCTGCCTTACCACTTGGCTATGGCACCG
>CALWOR010000037.1 GCA_944383205.1 uncultured Oscillospiraceae bacterium
GGCAGCAGGGCGATCTGACGGGCACGCTTGATGGCCTCGGTCAGCTGGCGCTGATGCATGGCGCAGGTGCCGGTGGTACGGCGGGGCAGGATCTTGGCCCGCTCGGAGATGAACCGGCGCAGCTTGGCGGCGTCCTTGTAATCAATGCACTCCACCTTGTCGGCGCAGAAGGCGCAGACCTTGCGGCGCTTGCGGCCGCGGGGAGCTCTGTTATCACGTTCCATAGCCATGGATTTAACCTCCTTCTTACGACCTTATCCGGTCAAAGTCAAAACGGCAGCTCGCCGTCGTCGTCGGAAAGCTCGGCAAACTGGTCGCCGTCCGCAGGGGGGGCGCCGTAGCCGGAGGGGGCAGCGGGAGCGGAGTAACCGCCGGCGGGATACCCGCCCTGGTTAAAGCCGGTGGAGTAGCTGCTGCCACCGTCGCCGTCTCGCTTGGAGTCGCCGAAGTAAATGTTGTCCGCGATGACCTCGGCACTGCGGCGCTTGCCGCCGTCCTTGTCGGTCCAGTCACGGATCTGCAGCCGCCCCTCTACCACAGCCATGCGGCCCTTGGTAAAATAGCGGCTGACAAACTCGGCAGTCTGGCGCCAGGCCACCACATCGATAAAATCGGTGGTGCGCTCGCCGGTGGTCTTATCCTTAAAGTCCCGGTCGACAGCCAGGGAGAAGGAGGCCACCGGAGTACCCGTCTGGGTGCGCCGAAGCTCAGGGTCACGGGTCAGACGACCCATGAGGAAGATCTTGTTGAGCATCCCAAAGACCTCCTTACTGGTCCTTGCAGACGATCATGGAGCGCATCACGCCGTCGGTGATCCGGAAAATACGATCCAGCTCAGCGGGGATGGCGGCGGCGGCGGTGAAGGTCATCAGGACATAGTAGCCCTCCATCAGGTCCTCAATGGGATAGGCCAGACGGCGCTTGCCCCACTCATCGACCTCGGTGACAGTGCCGTTGGCCTCGACCACGGCCTTGAACTTCTCCACCAGGGCGGCGATCTGCTCCTCGCTCATATCCGGCTTCAGGATGTAGACAGCCTCGTAGTTGGAATTGATTTTTGCCATGTTTTTGCACCTCCTTATGGACATATGGCCCTCAGAAATTACCTGAGAGCAAGGAAACACTGTCTCACCATAGAGACAGGCTTAATTATTATACCGAAAACGGGAGAAATGTCAAGAAAAATTTCAAATTTTTCTGAAAAATATAAATTGGGCGGCTTTCGCCGCCCAAAAACAGTTCGTCAGGAGGGGAGGGTCAGGTCCCCATCTTTGATCCAGCCCAGCTTCCGGCAGACCTCGCAGAAGAGCCAGGACAGCAGGGCGGGCAGGACAAAGCATATGAGCAGCATTCCCAGCCAGTCAAATCCCGTGGGGGCGATGGCCGCGGCGCCCTTGCCCAGGGCTTCCTCACTGGGAGAGAGCCACCCGGTCCACACGCCAATGGGTCCGCACAGGCCGCAGGTGCCCATGCCGGAGTTGATGGCAGCCCCGTTCATCTCCAGGCCGAAGAGACAGGTGGCGATGGGGCCGGTGATGGCGGAGGCCAGGGTGGCGGGAATCCAGATCAGAGGGTTGCGCACGATGTTGGGCATCTGGAGCATGGAGGTGCCCAGGCCCTGGCTCACCAGCCCGCCCCAGCGGTTTTCCCGGAAGGACATGACCGCAAAGCCCACCATCTGGGCACAGCAGCCGGCCACCGCCGCCCCGCCGGCCAGGCCGGTGAGGCCCAGTACCTGGCAGATGGCCGCCGAGGAAATAGGCAAGGTGAGGGCGATGCCCACCAGCACGGACACGGCAATGCCCATCCAGAAGGGCTGGAGTTTGGTGGCCTGGTCGATCATATCCCCAAAGGCAGAGGCGCCCGCCCCAATGGGAGGGGCGATGAGCTTGGCCAGGGCCACGCCCACCAGAATGGTGACGCCGGGAGTGACCAGAATGTCGATTTTGGTCTCTTTGGAGACGGCTTTGCCAAACTCGGCGGCAATGATGGCGATAATCAGCACCGCCAGCGGCCCGCCCGCACCGCCCTCGGCGTTTGCGGCCCAGCCCACAGCGGCCAGAGAGAAGAGGACCATAGGGTCGGCCTTCAGAGCGTAGCCGATGGCCACCGCCATGGCGGGGCCGGAGACGGCGGAGGCATAGGTACCGATGTCAACGAGGTACTGAATGGACAACTGCTGGCCCAGGGTTTTGATAATCGTACCGATGAGCAGGGAGCAGAACAGGCCCTGGGCCATGGCACCCAGGGCGTCGATGCCGTAGCGTTTGGCGGAAACTTCAATGTTTTTCCGTTTGAGGAACTCTTTCATAGGATTACCTTATCACACACAAAATAAGTGGAGTGTATAGGTGTCAAGACACCAGCACTGCCAATTATATCCCAAGAATTTCATTTGTCAAGAAAATAATGAAAAGAGCCCCGCTCTCTGGAAAACCGGAGGGCGGGGCCGGGAAAGTCAGGCATTCCACTTGCTGAAATCGGTGAGACACAGGTCCAAATCCACATTTCCCTCAATGCCAGGGACAGAGCCGGTACTGGAGTACTGCCACATGTTGTAGTGGTAGCGGAAGCTGGTGGGCTCCCAGTCCTTGGTGTAATGGGCCAGCCAGAAGGGGTAGTTCTGGAGGTACTCCAGCTGGATGCCGCCGGCGTAGATCTTGGAGGGGCTGCCATAGGTCATGGGCAGGTAGCCGGCATCCTCGATAATCTTGCAGAAGGCCAGGGCGCACTTGGTCACCGTCTCGCCGTCGGTGTCCTTGGTGCGGGAGTCATCGTTGTTCACGCTCTCCCAGTCAAAGACCACAGGGTAGGTGATGTCGTACTTCTGGATGAGATCCAGAAGATAGTAGGCCTCCGCTTGGGCCTCCTCCACGGTAATGGCCTGGGAGAAGAAGTAGACGCCTACCTGCAGGCCGTTGGCCAAGGCCTCGCGCATATTGTAGTGGAAATAGGCGTCGGTGTTGAGGGTGGGGTTGTAGTACCCGCGGTAACCGGCCCGGATCATGGCAAAGTCCACCCCGGAGGCGGCCACCTGGGCCCAGTCGATGGCCTTCTGGTGGGAGGAGACATCGACGCCGATGTAGCTGGGGGCATCTCCCTGGTAGGTCAAATAGGTGCCATTAGAGACAAATGCGCTGTTGTCATAGGTGTTGAGGGCGATGGGGCTTGACTCCATATCGGGATCATCGGGGGGGAGGTTGACGAAAGCCTTGTCATAGGCCCGCAGGATAGCAGCCCCCTCAGCCCGGGTGGTGTAGCCGGCGTAGTCAAAGGTGCCGTCGTCCCGGCCGCTCATGAGACCTACATACCAGACCCACTCGATGGCATTGATGGCCCAGGAGGAGGACTGCTTCAGGTCGGAAAAGGGAGCGGCGGCCTGGGAGAGCTTCTTGCCCTGGGCCTGCCAGAAGATGGCGGCCATCTGTTCCCGGGTGATGGGGGTGTCCACACCAAAAGTACCGTCGTCATAGCCGGCGATGATGCCCTCCTGCCAGGTCCAGAGAATGCCGTCTGCATAGGGGTGGTCGGGATCCACATCGGAGAAGGGATATTCTCCGGTGGGAGCATCCTCCATATCCACGGAGATGGAGCCGCTGTCATAATCCTTTCCATCCAAGGTCACAACAGGGCTTCCGGCCAGACGGTACAGGGCCTCAGCCAGCACCCCGCGGGTCAACAGTTCGTCAGGAGCGAAAGAGGAATCACTTACGCCGTCCATCAGCTCGTTTTGCCAGCAGTATTCCACAGCGGACAGGTACCAGGCGTCCTGATTCAGGTCTTTGTAGGGCAGTGTGGCCGCCAGGGACATGGGTGTGGTCAGGATCAAAGCAACGGCCAATGCGCCGGCTGTGAGGGCCCGCAGCCCCCGGGAAAAATAGTTCATAGCGAGAGTCCTTTCTGTGTCCGGAAAAATAGTACTCAATCAGTATAGCATGTTATGGAAACCAAACTCAACCGTTTTTTGCTGGAAACGCAAAAAAAGTCGAGGACTGTAAAACCGCAGCGATGCGGCATCACAGTCCTCTGGATTTAAGGGAGCAGCTCCAGGGCGGAAGTCAGCGCCCGGCGGTAAGCGGCCACAGCGTCCTTTGGGGCGGTAATGGTGAGACTGCCGTCCAGGCCCATAAGCCAGCCGAAAAACTGGGGACTTACCACCACAGGGAGGGTAACGGTAAAGTGGTCCTCGCCGTCGGGGACTAAGATCACATCCTGGCCAAACCGGTCCCACACAAGGCCTGCCTTGTCCCGGCGGCCCCGAAGGGTGACCTTCAGTTCCGGACCGCTGTACATGCCGAAGTGCTTCTGGCCGTACTGAGCCAGCTGAAAGTCGGGGTATTTCTCTTTCCCTTCCCGGCCAAGACAGGTGACGGCGATCTCGGTCATCTTATCCACACGGTAGTGGCGCATATCCCGGTTGCTGTGGTCAAAGGCAACCAGGTAGTAGTTTTCACTGTTCCAAATGAGTCCGTAGGGGGAGACTGCATAGCGTTTTCCCTCCCGACGGAAGACCTTTTGCCGGGCAATGTCATAGTCAAAGTACTTAAAGGTGATGGCCTTTTGGGCGGCAATGGCGGTGTGGAGCTTGTCCACATTATAGTAGATGCTCTCGTTCATCACCTTGATCCGCCCCGACACATAGACCTGGCGCTGAAGCTGACCGGCCTGATGAATGCTGGCCAGGGACTCCAGCTTGCGGATGAGGGCGTCGCTCTTTTTCTGGGTAATGAACCGAGAGGACTGTACCGCGTCCATAAGGAGCTTTACCTCTGGCAGCTCAAACTCCCGACTGCCGATGAACCAGCCTGGGGCCTTGCCCTTTCGGCATTGGATATCCAGGCCGAACAGGCGAAGCGCCTCCAGATCGTCGTAGATACTCTTGCGCTCCGCCTTGATCCCCTCCCGGCCCAGCGATTCAATGAGCTGTGCCACTGTGAGGGGGTGCTCCTCGTCGGTCTGCCGGAGGAGCATGCGGGCCAGATGAAGCAGCTTGGTCTTTTGATTGGGGCTTTTTGCCATAGAACTTCCTCCCTTTCTCTTTGCGTTTCCTTCAGCATATCAGAGAAGAGGTACCATAAAACGGACTTTTATTTCCAGACGGTCCAGGTATCCGGACAATAGCCCACAGTGGCCTGCTTTCCGTTGCGGACGATGGGAGTGCGGAGCAGGGTTGGGTCCTCAAAGAGCTTCTCCAGCTTGGCCTGGTCTCCTGCCAGATAAGACAGCAGTACTGCATCCGGGTGACCGGGATCGATCATGTTGTCCAGACCGACCGCATTTTTCACGCTGGTCAGCTCCCCCAGGCTCATGCCGTATTTTTTCACATCCACACTCTGAAACTTGATCCGCCGCTCCTTAAACCAGCGCTCGGCTTTTTTGGTGTCAAAGCATTTGCTTTTCCCGAAAATTTGAATATTCATTTCTCTTCCTCCGGTACAAAGCGGGCTCCGGAATAGCCGTCCCGCTCCACATGTTCGTTCCACATGGACGCCGGGCGCACCCAAAGTCCGCCCTCTCCATAGAGAGCCCGGTATACCACCATAGGCTCACCGGTCTCTGAGTACAGGGCGGTGCCCAGAACTTCATACAGCCCGCCCTTGAAATGGCGATAGCGCCCGGGACGAATTTCCATAGATCTGCCTCCTGTGTGGGCTGTCCGCCCATTATCAATCGCAGAAAAAGTATACCATATCCCGCAGAACCGGACAAGGGAAGGGAGAATGAAGTTTTTGGCCCAAAGCCATACTATTCTTAACAAGTTTGGATCAGGAGGATGTGGCAATGAGCGAAAAAAGAGTGGAAGAGGCCTGGTTTGGTGACAGCGGCGCCATCCAGGGTGTGCTGGGGGAAAGTATGGGGCCGGAGATGCTGATGACACTGGGAGGTGTGCTGGGGGCGGAGAAAAAAGTAGGGATCGGATGTTCCCAGACACCGGGTGCCCGAATGCTGGCCCGGGCGGCGGCGGTGGGCGTGGCTGCGGTGGGGGGAGACGCGGTGGCCCACAGTCTGGACAGCCCGGTGCAGGGGGCGGGGGTCGGGGTCATGCTGGATTTGCCTGTTTCGCTGTTTGTGGAGGAGCAGGGCGGGGAGGTCTATCTGCACATATTTGACCAGAACGGACTGGCCCCGGACCCGGAACGGAGAGAGAAGCTGGAAAAAACGCTGAGGAGGGGCGGCCTGCCCTTGGCCCGAAGCGGTCGGGTGGGACAGCTGATGTCGGGAGAATTGTCTTCCAGAGATTGGGGACTGTGGGTTGCCCGGCGCGCAGGCCTGAGCCGGCCGGCCCTTCGGCGGCTCACTGTGGCGGTGGGGCGGGAGACGGCAGAGGACCGGGCCGTTCGGGAGGCCCTTGCCTCTCTGGGGTGTATTTTAGAGGAGCAGTGGCGGCCGGGGATTCCCGCGTTCCGGGGAGAAAAAGGGGGCTTTCGGCTGGTGGCTCAGGACGAAAAGGGCGTTCTGGTGGACGACGGACAGCTTCTTACCCTTGCGGTGCTCATTGAAATGGAAAATGGTGAAGGAAAAGCGGCGGTGCCCGCCGGAGCCAGCGCAGCGGCTGAACTGGTGGCCGCCGGATATGGGGGGGAGATCCTGCGCCTGGACCGGGATGGCCGGGCGGCACGGGAGCTGTGTGCCGCTCAGCCCTGGATGCGTGAGGGGCCTGCAGCGGCAGTGCGGATCTGTTCCAGAATGGGCGTGTCCGGGCAGAAACTGGAGAGCCTGGTTGCCAAAACACCCCGATTTTCGGCTTGGCGCAGAGAGGTGCCCCTGACCTCCGACCAGGGACAGGTCATGCGGGAACTGGCACGGGAACAGACCGCCCGGGTCGCCGGGGACGGGATTCGGGTGCGGTCTGGGGGAGGCTGGGTGTACCTGCGCCCGGCTGCCCGCCGCGCTGCCCTGCGGATCCTGGCGGAGGGGCCGGATCTGGAACTGGCGGCAGAGCTGTGCGACCGGTACGCTGACTGGACGGCGGAGCTGGATCGAAAAATTTCTGAGCAATGTGCCCAAGAGAAAGACAAGAACTGACATATTTGTTCTCGAGAAAACGATAGTATACTTTTGGAGGAAAGTGTGGTATACTAAACCAACTATATTGGTTTATACGCAAATGGGGCCGGGCAGTGGGCCCGCCCCTGCGTTTAAATAAATTCCGGCTACCTGAACCGTATCACAGGCGGGAACGGAACCGGGCACAAGAGGACAGAAGCCACCAGGGCGAAGGGGACAGCTGCTCCATCCGGCGAGGCAGGGCCGGGATGGGACATGGTCCTTCGTCTTGCCGCTGTGCGGTGAGCACGGCTCCTTTGTCATGGGTTTTTCTGTCCAGGTACATAGGGCTCTTTCCCAGATAGGAGAAGAGCGGAAAACAAAACACATGATTTTGATATAAGGAGTTATTATGGCAGAAAAACTGAAAATCATTTCTCTTGGCGGTCTCAACGAGATTGGCAAGAACCTGACGGTTTATGAGTATGGAAACGACATCGTGGTGGTGGACTGCGGCATGGGATTTCCCGATGACGATATGTACGGCATTGATGTGGTCATACCCGATGTGAGCTATCTCATTAAAAACCAGCAGAAAATCCGGGGCATTTTTATCACCCACGGACACGAGGACCACATTGGAGCACTGCCCTATGTGCTCCGCTCCGTTAAGGCCCCCATCTACGCTACCCGCATGAGCGCCGGCCTCATCAAGCTGAAGCTGGAGGAGCACCGGCTGCTGGACAAAACCAAGCTCATTACCTGTGAGGCGGGGGATGTGGTCAAAGTGGGCCGCTTCTCTGTGGAATTTATCCATGTGAACCACTCCATCGCCGACGCAGTGGCCTTTGCCATCAAGTGTCCGGTGGGTACCTGTGTCCATACCGGTGACTTCAAGATCGACACCACTCCCATCCAGGGTGGAATGATGGATCTGGCCCGACTGGGCGAGCTGGGCAAGGAAGGCGTGCTGGCCCTGCTGGCCGACTCCACCAATGTGGAGCGCCCGGGCTATACACGCAGCGAGCGCAGTGTGGGTGCCTCCTTTGACGCTCTGTTCCGGGGCTGTGAGGAGCGGATCATCGTAACCACCTTCGCCTCCAATGTGGACCGTATCCAACAGATCATCGATGTGGCGGCCCGGTACGGACGGAAGGTGGCCGTTACCGGCCGGAGCATGGAGAACGCCATGAAGGTGTCCTCGGAGCTGGGATATATGAATATCCCGGATGGCATCCTTATGGACCTCAACCATATCAAGTCCCTGCCCAAAAACCGGGTCTGCATCATCACCACCGGAAGCCAGGGGGAAACCATGTCCGCCCTGACCCGTATGGCCTTCAACACCCACCGACAGGTGGACCTGCTCCCCGGCGACCGGGTGATCATATCCGCCAGCGCCATCCCCGGCAATGAGAATGCTATCGGCAATGTGGTCAACGAGCTCTACCGCCGGGGCGTCGAGGTGATGAACGAGCGGGAGCGGGCGCTCCATGTGTCCGGCCACGCCTGCCAGGAGGAACTGAAGATCGTTCACGCCCTGGTCAAGCCCAAGTTTTTTATCCCCGTCCACGGTGAGCAGCGGATGCTCCAGATCCACGGAAAGCTGGCCCAGGAGATGGGGATGCATCCCAACAATGTGATCATCAGCGACATCGGCAAGGTGATCGAGCTCTCCCCCAAAGGAGCCAAGATTACCGGTTCGGTCACTGCCGGTCAGGTCTTTGTGGACGGGTACGGTGTGGGTGATGTGGGCAGCGTGGTTCTGCGTGACCGCCGTCATCTGGCTCAGGACGGTGTTATTGTGGTGGTCCTCTCCATGTCCGGTGAGGACGGAAGTCTGGTCTCCGGCCCGGACATCATCACCCGGGGCTTTGTGTATGTGAAGGAGTCCGAAGGACTGATGGAGGAACTGCGCCAGGTGGCTCTGGAGGCCATTGAGAGCGTGGACAGCCGGTATGCCACTGACTGGTCGGCGATCAAGAGTGCCATCAAAGGAGACCTGTCCGGCTATCTCTATAAGAAGACCAAGCGCTCTCCCATGATTCTGCCTGTTATCATGGAGGTCTAAATTAAAAGTTTCTGCTTTGGGAAGAGATGAAAAAACTGATTTTCCACAGATGATAGAAAGCCCCTGCCTTTGAGAGGAACAAAGGCAGGGGCTTTTATACTCCTCATGATGCCTGGGATGTTGGCACAGAGGAAAGAAGAGAGAGGGGGCGAAAATCAGATGGGGCGCTTACTCAAGAATAGCGCCCTTGTCGGCGGAGGAGACCAGTTTGGCATACCGGGCCAGATAGCCGGTCTTGATCTTGGGCTCGGGGCATACCCACTTGGCCTTCCGGGCGGACAATGTGGCCTCGTCCACCTTCAGAGAGATGGAGTGGTTGGGGATATCAATGGCGATGAGGTCGCCCTCCTCCACCAGACCGATGGGACCGCCGGAGGCCGCCTCGGGGGAGACATGTCCAATCGAGGCGCCGCGGGTTGCGCCGGAGAAGCGGCCGTCGGTAATGAGGGCCACATCCTTGTCCAGACCCATGCCTGCGATGGCGGAGGTGGGATTGAGCATCTCACGCATGCCGGGGCCGCCCTTGGGGCCCTCATAGCGGATGACCACCACATCGCCGGAAACGATCTTGCCGGCGTAGATGGCTTCGATGGCCTCCTCCTCAGAGTTGAAGACCCGGGCGGGACCCTCATGGACCATCATCTCAGGAGCCACGGCGGACTGCTTGACCACGCAGCCGTCGGGAGCCAGGTTGCCCTTCAGCACGGCAATGCCGCCGGTCTTGGAGTAGGGATTATCAATGGGACGGATGAGCTCGGGGTCCCGGTTCACCACGCCCTCCAGGTTTTCGGCAATGGTCTTGCCGGTGCAGGTGATAAGGCTGGTATCCAGAAGCCCAGCTTTATTGAGTTCGGCCATGACGGCGTACACACCGCCCGCCCGGTCCAGATCCTCCATATAGGTGTCACCGGCAGGAGCCAGGTGGCACAGGTTGGGGGTCTTTTCGGAAATTTCATTGGCCATGTCGAAGGAGAGCTCGATGCCGCACTCGTGGGCGATGGCAGGCAGGTGGAGCATGGTGTTGGTGGAGCAGCCCAGAGCCATATCGATGGTCTCGGCATTGTGGAAGGCGGCCTCGGTCATGATGTCCCGGGGACGGATGTTTTTTTCAACCAGGTCCATGATCTGCATGCCGGCGTGCTTGGCCAGGCGGAGACGGGCGGAGTAGACGGCGGGAATGGTACCGTTGCCGCGCAGGCCCATGCCGATGGCCTCGGTGAGGCAATTCATGGAGTTGGCGGTGTACATGCCGGAGCAGGAGCCACAGGTGGGGCAGGCGTTATTTTCATATTCTTCCACGCCCTCCTCGTCCAGCTTGCCGGCGTAGTAGGCACCCACCGCCTCAAACATGTGGGAGAGGCAGGTGCGCCGGCCGCTGTTCAGGGTTCCGGCCAGCATGGGACCGCCGGAGACAAAGATGGTGGGGATGTTCACCCGGGCGGCGGCCATGAGCAGGCCGGGGACATTTTTATCGCAGTTGGGGATCATCACCAGGCCGTCAAACTGGTGGGCCATAGCCATGGCCTCGGTGGAGTCGGCAATAAGGTCCCGGGTGACCAGGGAGTACTTCATACCCACATGGCCCATGGCGATGCCGTCGCATACGGCGATGGCGGGGAACTCCACGGGGGTACCGCCGGCGGCACGGATGCCGGCCTTTACCGCCTCGGCGATCTTGTCAAGATTCATGTGGCCGGGGACGATTTCGTTATAGGAGCACACCACGCCGATGAGGGGACGCTCCAGTTCCTCCTTGGTGTAGCCCAGGGCGTAGAGCAGAGAGCGGTTGGGAGCGGCAGGGACGCCTTTTTTCACGACATCAGAGCGCATGGGGATAACCTCCTGAAAAATTTTAAGAGTTGTCTGACAACTATTGAAATGTCTGATGTTATGCTATATCATAAAATCAAAAATGTCAAGAGGGGGAAGGGCCGGTGAGAGGAAATTTATCCCGCCAGACAGCGGAAAAATTATACCGGATGATTGTGGCGGAGGGGCGGATGAGCCCCGGCGACAAGCTGCCCAATGAGATGGAGCTGTCCCAGGAACTGGGAGTGAGCCGGGCCACCCTTCGGGAGGCTATCCAGGCCCTGACCATGCAGGGCGTGTTGGAGGTCCGCCGGGGCCGGGGGACCTTTGTCTCCCAGCGAATGGGGGAGGTGGAGGACTTCGGCTTCGGCACCTTGGACGGGGTGAAGGGAGAGCTGGGGGATCTCTTTGAGCTTCGGGCCATTTTTGAGCCTCAGGTGGCGGCCCTGGCCTGTGCCCGGGCCAGTCGGGAGGAATTGACGGAGATCCTGGCCCTGGGAGCGGAGGTGGAGGACTGCATCCGCTGCGGCCGGGACCGGACCCAGGCAGACCGGGATTTTCATGCCGCTATTGTCCGGGCCACCCACAACGAGTTTATGATGAGACTGCTGCCTATTATCGGCCAGGCGGTGGAGACGGCCATCGTCTCCGGAGAGCATGGGGACAAGCTGGCGCAGGATACGCTTTCGGACCACGCTTTGATTATGGAGTTTTTCCAAAAGCGGGACCCGGTTGGGGCGGAGCATGCTATGGCTATCCATATGCGGCACGCCATGGATGAGATGGGGCTGGAACGGGGGATGTAAACGACCCGTCTGAAAGAGAAAGAGAGGAAACCAGTCGCTTTACCTTGCTTTTTCCCCTGCCTTCGTTTATACTGGAGCAAACAGGCGCGGCACGGTTTCGCGCAGCGATGGAGGTATTATTATGGCTTACTGTAAACGATGTGGAGCTCCCATCAGCGACCAGGCGATGGTCTGTCCCTCCTGCGGCGAGCCGCAGTACTCTACCCCGCCGGTACAGGATAATGGCGGGATCGGATGGGGCCTGTTGGGCTGCTGTATCCCCGTTGTGGGGCTTGTGCTGTTTCTGGTTTGGAAGGATCAGAAGCCCAGAACGGCCAAGGCGGCCGGGATCGGCGCGCTGGTTGCGGTCATTCTCTCCGCCTTGTGGTATGTGATTGCGCTGGCCACCGGCATTGGCTTTGCCCTGATGTGAGCGCATGGTTTTATAAATGGCTGCCCATCGTGTTTGGATGCCATTGTCTGGACAGCCGGTCTTTCCACTATAAGGGGCGGAAATTTCCCCTTTGTGCCCGGTGTACCGGCGAGCTGCTGGGGATCATCACCGGCCTTGTCAGCTGTCCCTTTGCCCATCCCCCTCTGGCCGTCCTTTTGGCGCTGATGGTACCCATGGTGCTGGACGGCGGCGTACAGATGGCCACCGCCTATGAAAGCGGGAATTTCAGACGCCTTGTGACCGGGGCCCTCTTTGGATTTGCCCTGGCGGAGCTGTTTATCCTGTCCACGGCGGCAGTGTTCCGTTACGGTATGGATTTGGGACAGAGACTGGTTTGATATAAAAACACCCGGAAAACCAACGGTTTTCCGGGTGTTTTTATATCACGGAAGAAAGATTAGTTGGAAGCAGTGTCCAGGTCGGTATCGCCGCCCC
>CALWOR010000038.1 GCA_944383205.1 uncultured Oscillospiraceae bacterium
GTGCTCTTTTCCCAAATGCTCATGCTTACCATGGACAGGCTTCTTATCCCTATGGTATACGCCTATGTTGCCCTGAGCTGCGCCCATGCAGCTCTGGGCAACCCCGGCCTTCAGCGCCTGGCGGCCCTGATCAAAAGCGCCGCAGCCTTCCTCCTCACTGCCATGCTTCTGGCCTTTGTGGGTTATCTCACGGCCAGCGGGGCCATTGCGGGCAGTGTGGACGCAGCGGCGGTAAAGGCGGCCAAGCTGGCCATCTCCCGGGTGATCCCGGTGGTGGGAGGGATTCTGGCCGACGCCTCCGAGTCGGTGCTGGCGGGAGCCGGGGTACTGAGGGGGACGGTGGGCGCGGTGGGGCTGGTGACGGTGCTGGCCATCTGTCTGACCCCCTTTCTCCGCCTGGGACTGCAGTATCTGGTCTATAAGGTGACAGGGGCCCTGTGCGCCGCCGTGGCCCAGCCCGGGCTGTGCCGGCTCATCGACGCCATCGGCAGCGCCTTTGGACTGGTGCTGGGCATGACGGGGGCGGGGGCCCTCATTCTGCTGGTAAGTCTGGTGTCCGCAGTGGGGGCGGTGAGCCCATGACGGAGGGGGTGCGGCTGTGGCTGCTGTCGGTGCTGGCCGCCTCCCTGCTGTGCGCCCTGGCCGACGCCCTGATGCCCAAGGGGGCGGTGAAGGGGGTGGGCAGACTGGTGTGCGGCCTGGTGCTGACGGCGGTGGTGCTCTCTCCGGCGGTGGAGCTGGATCTGACGGAGGGAAGCGATTGGCTGGAGGAGTATGTGAGCGGACTGTCCGGGCGGGAGGAGGAACTGAAAAATCAGGTGGATGAGGAGATGAAAAAAATCATAGAACAGGAGTATGAAGCATATATTCTGGACAAGGCGGCACAGCTGGGGGCGGAATGCACCGTCCGGGTGGAGTGCCGCGGAGAGGGAGACGGGGTATACCTCCCCCACCGGGTGCGGATCGGCGGTACGCTGTCCGGACAGGTCAGGGAGGAGCTTGAGGAGACCCTCGGCCGGGAGCTGGGCCTCTCCCCGGAGGAGATCGACTTTGGGGAGGAGGGGTCAACATGAACTGGAAGTGGCCCGAACCGGTCCTGAAATGGAAGGGGGCGCTGGGAAAATATCAGGCTGTGCTGCTGGTGATCGCCCTGGGGGCGCTGCTTTTGCTGCTGCCCACCGGGGGCGGCGGGGACGATCCCGAACATCAGGCGGCGGAGGACGCAGCAGAGTGCTTTGATCTGGAGGCCTTTGAGCAGCGCCTGGAGGATACCCTGTCCCAGATCCAGGGGGCGGGGAAGGTCCGGGTGGTGCTCGCCCTGGACAGCGGGAGCCGCCGTGTGCTGGCCCAGGATCTGGAGCAGGAGGGGGACGGGAGCGGAAGCTCCACCGTGGTCACCATAGGGGGCGGCTCCGCCGGAGAGGCGGTGGTGCCTCTCCAGACTCTGGCCCCCGATTTTCGGGGGGCGCTGGTGGTCTGTCCCGGGGGAAACGACCCCCAGGTCAAGCTGCGGCTTTTGGAGGCGGTATCCGCCCTGACGGGGCTCAGCTCCCACCGGATCTCGGTTTGTGAAGGGAATCCTTGAAATTTATAACTGGAGGAATGGACATGAGGACAGGAAAGAAGGGGACCAACTGGTCCCAGCTGTGGAAGCGCAACGCGGTGGTGGCCGCCATCGCACTGTTTGTCTGTGCGGCGGTATACCTGAACTGGAGCTACGGCCAGGAGGCGGAGGCGGGCAAGACCCTGGGGCAGTCGGCCATGGTGGGAGGCAGTGCAAATGATCCCCTGGTGACAGGGGACAGCTCCGCCCAGACGGGGAGCACCGACGCCCAGGGCGGTGAGTCTCAGACCACGGCCCAGACAGAGACGGGGAGCGAGTACTTTGCCACCGCCCGCCTCAACCGTCAGCAGGCCAGGGACAGCGCCCTGTCCCTGCTCCAGGATGCCGCCGCCCGGGAGGACGCCGACGAGACGGTGAAAAACCAGGTGAACGACACCATCCAGACCATGGCCGACTACACCGTCACCGAGGCCCAAATTGAAAACCTGGTGGTGGCCAAGGGCTATACCGACTGTGTGGCCTTCATTGGAGAGGACGATCTCTCCCTGGCCGTGGCAGCTCCGGAGGGCGGACTTACCGAGGCGGACACCGCCAAAATCGTGGATGTGGTCAACCAGACCGCCGGATTCACTGCCGATCAGATCAAGATCATTGAGGTGGAGTAAGGACTCCAGGGGGAAACTTTTTCGCCGCCGCAGTTGTCAAACAGGGGAAAGTGTGGTATCATAACCATAACCTGTTTGAAAACTGGAAACAGAGGAGTGGCATAACATGAGTGACAGCAAAGAGTATGTCTCCCGCTCTGACGAGCTGGGCAACATCCACATTTCTGAGGAGGTCCTTGCGGCCATCTCCGCCGCCGCCGCCCTTGAGGTGGAAGGGGTCAGCAGCCTGGCCAATGCCGGGAAGAAGAGCCTTAACAAGGATGTGCGGGTGAAGATGGAAAACGACAAGGTCCAGGTGGATCTGTCTGTGCTGATGGCTTACGGCGCCACCATCCCCGAGATGGGCAAGGCGGTGCAGGACGCCGTCAAGACGGCCATCGAGTCCATGAGCGGACTGGAGGTTTCCGCCGTCAATGTGAATGTGGGCGGGATCACCTTCCCCCCGAAGGCGTAAAAATGAAAGGACATCCTGAGGGATGTCCTTTTTTATCTGTATTTGAAAAGAGAGACAGGCGGCTTTGCCGGCCCCGAGCATTTTAATGTCCGAAGGGTGGAGCGACCAGCGGGAGCGGAACCCAAAAAGAAAGACACGACGAAAGTCGTGTCTTTCTTTTTGGAGCAGGTGAAGGGAATCGAACCCTCGTGTTCAGCTTGGGAAGCTGACATTCTGCCATTGAACTACACCTGCACATCACTGATAGCCTGTTCACTATACCACAGCCCACAGGAAAAAGCAAGGGGAAATTTCGGGGGCGGGAAAAAATCCCGCCCCCGAACTTCAGTTCAGCCAGGGTAGCGCCAGTACATAGGCCACGAACAGGACCATGCCAGCCACCGCATTGACGGCAAAAGCGTTGCTGGCGATCTCCGAGTCCTCCCGGCTGCCGTACTGAGCGATATAGGCGTTGAGAATGACCGAGCCATGCTGGGAAATGAGGGTGAAGAAGGCGATGTCAAAGTAGGGGTCCCCTCCTGCCAGGGCGTCCATGAGCAGAAACTTCACGCCGTAGCTGATAAGGAAGATCAGCACATACCGCCAGGCCACCAGTCTGACGCTCTCCAGAAGCTTTGCCGGATTGTCCAGCCGGATGCGGTAGCCGACGGTGAGAAGGATGAGAGTGGAGCTGATGCCCCCCAGCTTGGAGACGGTGTCCAAAAATCCGCCCCCCAGTTCGGTGGCGGCCACCTGGTCCCGCAGTCCGGACAGCTGAAGGAACAGAGCCAGAAAGATCATAAGAAACAGGGGAGAGAGGAGGTTTTTCCCGATCTGTCCCAGACTTGCCCGCTCACCCTTCAGGTACATGCGGGCGAAGGGCATGAACACCAGCCCGATGAACAGCTCATGGCCCACTCCCATGCTGGTGAGGGTGCCCATGTTTTCCAGGCCGAAGACGGTGGAAAAGAGCGGGATGGCCATAAAGCCGAAGGCAAAGGCGCAGGGATAGAGCGCGGCAAATCTGCGCCGGAACCCCGCCAGCCGGGCGGTGAGGAAACCCGCGCCCATCAGAAGCAGCTGAATGAGAAAGATGCAGGCGGCCAGACCGAAATGCTCCAGCCGCAGATCAAGCCCGATGAAGGTGGTGAAAATGGTACAGGGGATGAGGTAGTCGGAGATCAGCTTGGTCAGGCCGTCTACCGTTTCCTCGGAGAAATAGTGCCGCTGCTGAAGAAAGAAGCCGAAGGCGATAAGGAGGATGACAGGCAGTACACTGCGCAGCAGGTTGTCCAGTTCCATGGGCTGTGTCCTTTCCTTGAATGTGCAGAAAATGACGGCCCTGCCGTCCGCGTGGGGCGGGGCAGGGCCGGAACATGGTCAGATGGAAGCCGCTCAGGCAGCGGATTTGTTGGTGTTCTTCATGAACATCAGGAAGCCCAGCATGAGCACGATGCCCACAGGCAGGGCAATGAGACCGGGCAGGCCGTTGCTGGCAAGCAGTCCGGCCAGGAAGTAACCCACTCCGGAGATCACCGCACAGGAGATGGCATAGGGCAGCTGAGTGGACACATGGTTCACATGGTCGCACTGGGCGCCGGCAGAGGCCATGATGGTGGTGTCGGAGATGGGGGAGCAGTGGTCGCCGCAGACGGCGCCGGCCATGCAGGCGGAGATGCAGATGATGGCCAGGGGGTTGTCCATGGAGAACACGTTCTGCACGATGGGGATCAGGATGCCGAAGGTGCCCCAGCTGGTGCCGGTGGCGAAGGCCAGCAGGCAGCCGATGACGAACACGATGACGGGCAGGAACATCTGCAGGTGCTCGGCGCTGCGGACAAAGTCACGGACAAAGTACTTGGCGCCCAGGGAGTCAGTCATGCCCTTCAGAGTCCAGGCGAAGGTGAGGATGAGGATGGCGGGGACCATGGCCTTGAAGCCCTCGGGAATGCAGCCCATCATTTCCTTGAAGCTCATGGAGCGGCGCAGGAAGTAGTAGATAAAGGCGAAGAGCAGACCGAAGGCGGAGCCCAGCATCAGGCCCACAGAGGCATCGGAGTTGGAGAAAGCAGTGACAAAGTCGCTGCCGGAGAAGAAGCCGCCGGAGTAGATCATACCCACAACGCAGCAGATGACAAGCACGATAATGGGCAGCACCAGGTCCATCACGGTGCCCTTGGTGTCGTCGATCTCCTCGTCCAGCATGGCGTAGGGGTTGGAGCCGGAAAACAGGTCGCCCTTCTCAATAGCGTTGTGCTCAAACTTGGACATGGGCCCAAAATCCACATTAAACAGGATAAGGCCCAGCATCATCACGATGGTCAGCAGGGCATAGAAGTTATAGGGGATGGCCCGGATGAACAGATTCAGGCCCTGGCCGTCCTCGGCAAAGCCGGACACGGCGGCGGCCCAGGAGGAGATGGGGGCGATGATGCACACAGGGGCGGCAGTGGCGTCGATGATGTAAGCCAGCTTGGCGCGGGAGACCTGGTGCTTGTCAGTGATGGGCCGCATGACGCTGCCCACGGTGAGGCAGTTGAAGTAGTCGTCGATGAAGATGAGGCAGCCCAGAAGGACGGAGGCCAGCTGGGCCCCGGCCCGGGACTTGATATTCTTCTTGGCCCAGCGGCCGAAGGCGGCGGAGCCGCCGGCCTTGTTCATCAGGCACACCATGGTGCCCAGAATGACCAGGAAGATGAGAATGCCCACATTATACCCGTCAGACAGGGAGGCCACGATGCCTCCGCTGAACACATGATTCAGCGTCCCTTCAAAGGAGAAGTTGGAGTACAGCAGGCCGCCCACCACGATGCCGATGAACAGGGAGGAGTAGACCTCCTTGGTGATCAGGGCCAGGGCAATGGCGATGACCGGGGGCAGCAGGGCCATGGCGGTGTTGTAGAACTGGCTGGGGGACTCCACATAGCCGGTTCCGCCGCAGGTCTCACAGGGGGCTGCCTCACCTGCATCGGTGAGAACGATACCCACACTGCCGCAGTCGGGGCAGGAAATCATCTTGGTGCCGGTCTCCTCGGTGGGGTCGCCGGCAGCGAAGGCGGTGGTGGCCAGAGCCAGGACCATCATCATCAGGATGATGAACCGCACGGGCCAGGATCTTCTAGCTCTCATTTGTATTCCCTCCAAATTGTGTTTGGGGCCGCCCGCACCCTTTGGGCAAAAGAAAAGCCACGGTGCGCAAAGCGCGCTCCATGGCAATACCGGACGCCCCGAAGGCCGGGGAAGTCTGGATAGCGCTCCACTACAGTCGTGACAGTCCGCGGGATGTTCTCCCGGCGGCCCAGATCTCGCGGCCCAGGCAGACCGCTCAACCTTCGGCGGAGCACCCTCTCCCTGGGGACGGCTGCCTGGCCTTGTCCCCCGGTACGCATGAGCTCCGCGCCTCTATCCGCTATTCTATTGGAATTGCAAGTATCCTATCACGGTCCTTCATACTTGTCAAGGCTAATTGTGAAATTTCTGTTAACGCTCAACCTTTTGGGGCGCTTCCATAAAAAAGGTGAGGGTGCCGGTGGCCACGGCCTTCTCCTGGGCATTGCGAATGGTCACCTGGACCACCGACAGCTTTTGTCCCAGCTTTTTGGGGGTGGCCTCGCAGAACAGGTCTCCCTGGGCGGGGCGCAGGAACTCCAGGGTGGCCGAACAGGTGACACAGCGCCCGCCCCTGGAGCAGGCGCAGCTCCCGGCCACGGTGTCCGCCAGGGTGGCGATGGCGCCGCCGTGGATCATGCCGTGGGGATTGATGGAATTGGGACCGGCGTGGAGCATGCCCCGGGCCAGGCCCGGCTCCACATGGGTCAGCTCGATGCCGTTCTCGTAGGAGAACTGGTGGGGGCTGTTGACCACAGAGGGGATGGGGCGGTTCATTTCCTCCATAAAAGACACTTCCTTTGACAGACTTCTCACATGGTATCATGTTTTTCCCCCTCTTGCAAGCGGGTCCAGCCACCAAAACGGCTCTTCTTTCATAGAATGGCTGGGAGCGGTCCAACATTATGATCAAAAGGAGTATCGATATGGAAAAATCCACTGTACCTCCCCTGACCGGGGAGCAGATCGATCAGGATACATTCCGCCGGGTCTGGGACCGGGTCATGCCCGACCAGACCGGCAGCCCCATCGCCGTGAAGCAGCAGGAAGTCAGCCTCCCCGACACCGCCGTGCCGGGGGCGGAGACGGAAGAGCCGGAGCAGACGCCCACCCCGGAGCCGGAGCCCACTCCCGAGCCCGACCTGCCCCAGGTCCCGGCCTGCTCTGGAGAAGAGAGCGGGACAAAGCCGGACTGTCCCTGTACCGGTACCCCGGAGCTCTGCCTGGGGGAGGCCTCGGAAGGGGACAGCCGCCGTCTGGAGGAGCTTATGTCCATGGCCCGGCGGGGGATGCTGGCCGGGCGCAGCCTGTCCTGTCGGGCGGGCGGGCGCTGCGGAAGGGTGCTGAACACCTTGACTGAAGACCACCGCCTGGCCCTGCGGCGGCTGTCGGCGGCCTATTTTCTCATCATGGGCAAACGCTTCCGGCCCTGCTGTCCGCCTCCGGAGCTGCCTGCCTCCCTGAGTCTGGCCCTGCGGGAGCAGTTTATGTGGGAGCAGAGATGGGAACACTGTAACCGCCAGGCTGCGGAGCAAACTCAGGATCCCTGCCTCAAGGCCCTCTACGAGGAGCTGGCCCAGGAGGGGGCCCTTCATGCCGGGACCATCCGCTCTCTGCTGGAGCAGATGACTTGACGAAGGGGTGCGGCGGGAGTACACTATGAAAAAAGACCGGAGGCACGGCATATGAGACAGGAATTTACCTACCCATCCACTGACGGCATCCACCAGATTCACGCCGTGGAGTGGCTCCCGGAAGGGGAGCCACGGGCAGTGGTGCAGATCGTCCACGGAGTGGCCGAGTACGCCCTGCGCTATGATCCCCTGGCCCAATATCTGGTCAGCCACGGCTTTCTGGTGTGCGGGGAGGACCACCTGGGCCACGGACTCACCGTGGATGACGGAAAATTCGGCTACTTCGGCCCCAAAAACGGCTGGGATCTGGTGGTGCGGGATGTGCGGAAGCTGCGGAAGCTGGAGGAGGAGAAGCACCCCGGCCTTCCCTATGTGATGCTGGGGCACTCCATGGGCTCCTTTCTCACCAGGACCTACCTCATCCGCTGGCCGGGGACGGTGGACGCCGCCGTCCTGTCCGGGACGGGGCAGGAGGCCGCCCCTCTGGTGGCCCTGGGCAGGGGCATGTCCGGCATGGTGGGCTCCCTCCGGGGGCGGGACTATGTGAGCGACCTCATCTACGACATGTCCATGGGCTCCTATAATAAGCCCTTCCGTCCCAACCAGACCTCCGGGGACTGGCTCAGCCGGGATACCCAGCTGGTGAAGGCCTTCCGGGAGGATCCCCTGTGCTCCTTCCGCCCCACAGTGACCATGTTCCGGGATATGCTGGGGGGCATCCAGTTTATCGGAAAGAAAAAGAATCTGGACAGGATGGACAAAAGAACTCCCATCTGCTTTATCTCCGGGGACCGCGACCCCGTGGGAAATATGGGCAAGGGAGTGGAGAAGGTGGCGCGGATGTTCCGGGCGGCCGGGTGCCGGGATGTGACGGTAAAGCTCTACCCCGGCGGACGCCACGAGATGTTCAATGAAATCAACCGCCAGGAGGTCATGGACGATCTGCTGGCCTGGATGGAGAGCAAAAACCTATAAAGTAAAATCCCCTTGCAGAAGCAAGTGCTTCTGTAAGGGGATTTTTTGCTGAAAAACAAACCTGGAAAAGGGAAATTACTTTACGGCAATGGCCTCGATCTCGCACAGCACGCCCTTGGGCAGATCCTTCACCGCCACACAGCTCCGGGCGGGCTTGGAGGTAAAGTACTGGGCATAGACCTCGTTGAAGGCGGCGAAGTCTCCCATGTCGGCCAAGAAGCAGGTGGTCTTGACTACTTTGGAGTAGTCCACCCCGGCGCTGTCCAGAATGGCCCCCACATTTTTGCAGCTCTGGGCGGCCTGGGCGGCGATACCCTCGGGGATGGCCCCGGTGGCGGGGTCCACGGGAATCTGTCCGGAGGTAAAGACAAAGCCGTTGGCCTCATAGCCCTGGGAATAGGGGCCGATGGCCCCGGGGGCGGCGCTGGTTGCCAGAATTTTCATGATACTCATCCTTTCTCATCCGCCTCGTCAGGGAGGCTCGTGTTGATGACAGTATATCACGGATATTCGGATTTTCCCAGCCCTTTGGCGATTATTTCAGCAGGGCGTCCATGACGCCGGTGTAACAGTGACAGACCTTCACAAGCTGGTCCAGCTCGATGTATTCATCCACCGTGTGGGCCAGGTTCTCCCGGCTTGGTCCCAGCCCCAGGGTGGGGATACCCGCCTCACCGGCGTAGTGGCTGCCGTTGGTGCAGAAGTTGTACCGGGTGATGGCGGGGTCATAGCCCATATCCTTCAGCTTCCCGTAAACCGCCTGGACAAAGGGGGTGTCCTCCTCAAAGAGCCAGCCGGGGAAAAAGCGCTCTCCCTCGATCTCATTGCCCGTATGGCACAGCTCCTTCCCCCGGGCATAGCTCACCTTTACCTTCAGCTCCGGGTCCCGGGCCATCAGCTCCTCCAACAGGGCCTGGATGGGGGAAAGGACGCTCTCACGGGTCTCGCCCACCAGCAGCCGCCGGTCATAGGTGGCCCGGCAGTACTCGGGCACCACCGAGGCCCCGGGGTAGGGGCTGGACTTGATGTCGGTGAGCTCCAGAATGCCGGCCCCCAGCACCGGGTGGTGTGTGGGCTCCAGGGTGCGGATGGCCTCAATGACCTCTGCCATTTTGTAGACGGCGTTGATGCCCTTCTCCGGATTGGCGCTGTGGCAGGGCTTGCCGAAGGTCTCCACCACGATCTCCGCCCGGCCCCGCTGGCCGATCTTCAGATCCAGCTGGCTGGCCTCGCCGATGATCACATAGTCGGGCTTCACCCAGGCGCTCACTTCCCGGGCGGCCACCCCCTCGAAGCACTCCTCATGGACCACCCCGGCCACATAGATCTCTCCGGCAAAGTCCCGCCCGGTCTCCCGGGCAAAGTGGGCGGCGGCACAGGCCATGGCGGCCACAGCCCCCTTCATGTCCGAGGTGCCCCGGCCATAGAGCTTCCCATCCGCCATCTCCCCGGCAAAGGGGTCATGGGTCCAGGCGGCGGGGTCTCCCACGGGGACGGTGTCGATGTGTCCGTCCAAGAGGAGCCTGGGGCCGGGACGGCTGCCCTTGATGCACCCGATCACGCTGCCGTACCGGTCCACATGGACGCTGTCAAAGCCGTGCTTCGTAAAAAACTCCTTCAGCACGGCCACCACACCCTCCTCGTGGCCGCTGGTGCTGGGGGAGCCCACCAGTGCCCGGCACAGCTCCACCACCTGATCTCTCTGGATTTCAGTTAACATAATTACCTCCTGCCATTACTCATAGACCTTGGAATACTTGCCGCCCCAGACCACCTTCCGGTAGTTGTCCCGGTCGGTGTCTCCCTCGGTGCTGATGAACAGCAGGCGGCTGTTCTCGTCCAGGTGAAGGGCCTGCTTCAGGTCTTTCAGGCTGTCCCGGAGGAGGATGTTGGCGGCGCAGCCCAGGGTGGAGGCCCCGGACTCCCCGGAGACGATGGCCGGGTCCCCGGGCCTGGGAGCGGCCAGAATACGCATGCCGTCGGCGGCGGCGTAGTCCGGGCAGCTGAGGAAGGCGTCGGCGCACTGGCGCAGCACCTCCCAGGCGATGGTGCAGGGCTCCCCGCAGGCCAGGCCCGCCATGATGGTGTCCATGTCCCCGGTGACAAAGCGGAGCTTCCCGTCGTTGGCCTGGGCGGTGCGGAAGATGCAGTCGGCCTTATTGGGCTCCACGATGGTGATAAAGGGCCGCTGGGCGCCGTAGTAGTCGGCAAAGAAGCCCGCCATGGCCCCGGCCATGCTGCCCACCCCCGCCTGGAGGAACAGATGGGTGGGGGGCTGTGCCCCCTGGACCTCCAGCTCCTGGACGATCTCATAACCCATGGTGGTGTATCCCTGCATGATCCACAGAGGGATGTGGGTGTATCCCTCCCAGGCGGTGTCCTGGACCATGACCCAGCCCTTCTCCTGGGCCTGCCGGTTGGCAAGGCGCACCGCCCCGTCATAGTTGAGCTCGGTGATGGAGGCCTGGGCCCCCTCGGCCTGGATGTTGGCAAGACGCTCGGGGGCGCTGCCCTTGGGCATGTAGACCACCGCCTTCTGCCCCAGCTGATGGGCGGTCCAGGCCACGCCCCGGCCGTGGTTTCCGTCGGTGGCGGTGACGAAGGTCACCTCTCCCAGCTTGTCCCGCACCTCCTGGGAGAGGATGCGGGAGGCGGGCAGATCGGAGAGATCCTCCCCCAGCCGCTGGGCGATGTACCGGCCCAGGGCGTAGCTCCCGCCCAGCACTTTAAAGGCGTTGAGGCCGAAGCGGAAGCTCTCGTCCTTCACCCGGACCTCTCCCACACCCAGCACCCTGGCCAGCTGAGGCAGGGCGGTGAGAGGGGTGGGGGCGTAAATGGGAAAGCTGGCGTGAAAATCCCGGGCCTTTTGAGCCTGGGACCAGCAGAAGGAGGGAAAGGCGGGCGAGGGGTCCTTCTTCTGGGCGAGGGTGACGATTTTAAAGGATTCCATGGGAAAATCTGCTCCTTTCTCCCGGCACAGCGCCGGTGTTCCTGGAAAAAGTCATCCATATTATACCGCCTGCCGGGGAAAAGGGCAATGCGGCCGGGAAAGAACAAGCGGGGGAAGAAGCAAAAAAATAAGGAAAAACGGCCGGGGCCGTTTTTCCTGGAGCGATCATGCCTTCAGACGCTGGGCGAGGCGGGAAAATGGCTGGGAAATGTAGGGGATGCCTGCCGCCCACCAGCTCAGCTCCGCCAGCAGGATGCCCCCGGCCACATCGGCCAGCACATGCTGCCGGGTGGTGAGGGTGGACAGGCAGATGAGGGCCGCCGTCAGCCCCGTGGACCGGACGGCCCAGGGGGGCAGGTTCTTGCAGTTCCGGGCTCCGATAAAACACAGCCAGCTCACCAGACAGTGAATGGAGGGAAAGAGGTTGCTGGGGGCGTCCACCTGATAGACAAACCGCAACAGATGGTCCCACAGGCCGTCCCCCGGTACGGGGGGACGCAGATTGGTGGTGGGCAGCAGAAGGAAAAAGAGAAAGCATACCCCCTTGGCCATCAGGTCGGCGGAGAAGAAGCGCAGGGCGAAGACCCGGTCCCCGCGGGCAAAATAGAGGTAGAGGACGGTCCAGAAGAGAAAACAGCCCAAATAGATGGACACCGTCCAGGGGAGAAAGGGGATGAGCCCGTCGGCCCACACCTCCAGGGAGTGGTGGTAGGCGCTGCGGGCCAGAAGCTGTCCCCCGCCGTATACCAGCTGGTTCCAAATGACCGCAAGCAGAGGAAGCAGCCAGAAGCGCCGGTTAGTTCCATCCATTAGAATCCTCCTTCGGAGGCGGTGCCGATCCACATCCCCTGCTCCACCCGTACCTCGCCGCCCCCGTCCAGCTCCTCCTGGAGCTGGGGCAGCAGCTGGATGCGTCCCTTTTCAAACAGCTGCACAATGGTAGAGCCCGCCAACTCAAACCGGCCCATCTCCTCCCCCTTCCGAAACCGTCCGTGCTCCCGCTGGGGGACGATGCCTCCCACCACAAGGGCACCCACC
>CALWOR010000039.1 GCA_944383205.1 uncultured Oscillospiraceae bacterium
CCGGCAAGAAGAATTCCGGTAAGAAGGACTCTGGCAAGAAGGACAGCAGCAAGAAGGACAGCAGCAAGAAGGACAGCAGCAAGAAGGACAGCGGCAAGAAGGACAGCGGCAAGAAGGACACCGGCAAGAAGGACACCGGCAAGAAGGACACCGGTAAGAAGGACACCAGCAAGAAGAATAGCGGTAAGAAAGACACCGGTAAGAAGGACACCAGCAAGAAGAATAACGGTAAGAAAGACACCGGTAAGAAGAATGCCGGTAAGAACAGAAACAGGAAAAAGAGCGCCTTTGAGAAGAACTTCTCCAAAAAGAAGCAGTCTCCCAAGCGCAGCAGCAAGGGCAATATCTCCGGCTCCAATGTGGACAGCGGAAAGCAGCCCAAGAAATGAGCCCTCCCCTTCCGGCCCGCAGCAAAGCGGAGAGACGGACGGGAAGCTCCATCAAAGCCAAAGTACCTCCCGCTCGCTGCGGGAGGTACTTCGTGCTGGAAAGAAGGCTGAGAAAGGAAGAATGTTATGGAGGTACAGACCATTATGATCGTAGACGACGACACGGAGATCCGGGAGGGGCTGCGCATTCTCCTCAGCGGTGAAAACTATATGATCATAGAGGCCGCCGACGGAAATCAGGCGCTGGAGCGGCTCTCGGACATTGTGGATCTGGTGATTCTGGATATTATGATGCCGGGGCTGTCGGGTCTGCGTGTCTGCGAGGAGATCCGCAGACGCTCGCCGGTACCCATCCTTTTTCTCACCGCGAAAGCCCAGGAGTCCGACAAGCTGGTGGGTCTGATGGCCGGGGGAGACGACTATCTGACCAAGCCGTTTTCTTATGCGGAGCTGGTGGGGCGCGTCAAAGCCCTGCTGCGCCGCTACTGCGTCTACCGGGGGAAAGCCCAGGCGGGAGCCATGAGCCGGGACAACATTCTCTCCGCCCGGGGTATCCGCCTGAGCCTGGATTATAACCAGGTGTGGGTCCGGGGCCGGGAGGTGGAGCTGACCGACATCGAGTACCGGATCCTCCGCCTGCTGATGCAGAATCCCCAGAGGATCTTTTCCACCCAGAACATTTACGAGAGCGTGTGGGGGGAGCCGTATTTTTATATCTCCAACGGCACGGTCATGGTCCATATCCGAAAGCTGCGGGTCAAGATCGAGAGAGACCCGCAGTCTCCCAGCTGTCTGAAAACCGTATGGGGAAAGGGGTATCGCTTTGAGATCAACGGACGGGAAGATGGAGAGGCATAAGGGTCTCACCGCCCGCTTTGGCGGGCTGCTGTGTCTGGCGGGGCTGATAGGCGGAATTTTGTTTCTCCTGCTGAAGGTGGGGGGCGGGATCCTGCTGGAAGACTATCTGGAACGCTCCGACTTTTTGGAGCGCCATGTGCAGGAGAAGATCGACTCCTTTCAAATGTATGTAACAGAGCACCGACTTTCCGCCCAGGACACCCTGGAGCTGACCCGGTGGGTGCAAAAAAATCCGCTGATCCTTCTGGAAATCTACCGGTCCAATGTGCTGATCTATACTTCTTACGCCCCTAATGAGTCCAGCAGTTCGGAAAACGATCTGGAGGCCCCCTATTATGACTGGGAGTCCTACTATCTGGTCCAGTTTTCCGACGGCCCGGCGGATGTAGTGCTCTATTCCGGGGAAACCTGGCAATGGTTTGCCTGCCTCACGACTGTGAGTCTGGCCCTGTCCTTTCTGACTTTTCTGGCCGTTTTTATTTTGGGCAGCCGGGATCTGGTGGGCTATATCTGCCAGCTCAGCGACCAGGTCCAGGCAATGGAGGGAGGAGACCTGGACCAGAAAATCCTGGTAAAGGGGGACCATGAGCTCTCCTCCCTGGCCCGGGGACTGGACTCCATGCGCCGCTCCTTCAAGGAGCAGCGGGAGCGGGAGAAGGAGATCTTCCGCAGCAACCAGATCATGATCACCCAGATGTCCCATGACCTGCGTACTCCGCTCACCGCCATTCAGATCTACACGGACATTCTGCGCTACCGCAGATTTGAGGGCAGCGGTCAGGCGGAGGACTATCTCAACCGCATCGACGCGAAGATCGCCCAGATCAGGCAGATCTCGGAGAATATTTTCGAGTACTCTCTGGTCTCCGGTGAGCAGGGGATCCTTCTGGAGCCGCCGGCGCCTGTGGAGGATGTTTTTCTGGACCTCCTCTCGGAAACGGCGGGGTACCTGGAGCAGTATGGGTTTACTCTGCCGCTGGTGTCCCACTGGCCTGCAGGGAGGATCAGGGTCTATCCCCCCTATATCAAACGCCTGATGGACAATGTGACCTCAAACCTTTTGAAATACGCTGACCCCGCCGTCCCGGTGGAGATGTCTGTCCGCAGGGAGGGGGAGCAGATCATGCTCTCCTTCTCCAACGCGGTCCGGCACGACGCCTCCCATGAGGACAGCAGCGGCATCGGCCTTTCCAACATGCGCGCCATGATGGAAAAGATGGGAGGGGAGCTGGCGGCAGAGGAGGAAGGAGAGACCTTCCGAATCAGTTTCCGCTTCCCGGTCAAGTAGCGGCGAAACAGCAAAAAAGCGGAAAGCCCGACGGGGCTTTCCGCTTCAGTTTGTGGAGAGATCCGATTTACAGCCAGGGAACGATCTGGTACATGAGCACAAAGTGGCAAACACTGCCCAGAACGATGAACACATGGAAAATCTCGTGGCAGCCGAACCGGGGATTGTTCCGGCCGGGCCATTTGACGGCGTACAGCACGCCTCCCACCGTGTAGAGAAGCCCGCCGGCCAGCAGCCACAGAAAGCCCGCGGTGGGCAGGGCCTTGAAAATGGGCTCGATGGCAAAAATCACCAGCCAGCCCATAAAGAGGTAGATGGCGCTGGTGAGCCACCGGGGAATGGCCAGCTTGGCGATGGTGAGCACCACCCCCGCTGCGGCCAGGGACCACACGGCGATGAGCAGGGGGACGCCTCCGGTGTCCCGCAGGGCGGTGAGGCACAGGGGGGTGTAGCTGCCGGCAATGAGCAGGTAGATGGAGCAGTGGTCATATTTCCGCAGAGCGATCCGTCCCGCCACCGAGGTGCGCAGACAGTGGTAGAGGGTACTTGCAGTGTAGAGGCAGAACATGGAAAGGCCGTATACGGCAAACAGGGCCATCAGGGAGAAATTTCCCATCTGCCCCGCCCGGAGCAGCAGAAGAGCGGTGCCCGCAGCGGCCAGGACCGCGCCCACACCGTGGGTGATGGCCGACCAGGGGCGCAGGCCGTCGTAGGGATCCCGCACCTCCCGGCGGCGCTTGGGCCTGGGAATGACCACGGGAGCGGGAGCGGCGGCAGTGAAAGCGTCAGCACGCATAAAAATGTCTCCTTTCCAGAGGGATGATAAATTGACACCTTCAGTATATGCGGATTTTAAAAAAATATCAATATACAATATGACCAAATCTAATATTAAAAACTAGATCAAGGGATATAAAAAACAACGCCGGACTGCCGGCGCTGTTTTTTTCAGGTTGAGAATCAGCCCTCGGAGATCGCGCTCATGGGGCAGGTACCGGCACAGGCACCGCAATCAATGCAGGCGCCGGCGTCGATGACATAGTGAGCATCACCCTGAGAGATAGCGCCAACGGGACAAGCGTCCGCGCAGGAGCCGCAGCTGATGCAAGCATCGCTGATGACATGGGCCATGATAGTACACCTCCCTTAGAATGTACATACATTCTATCACATCTTTTTAAAATTGCAATGCTAAATTTTAGGGATTGTGGGAATGATAGTAAAAGACTTGTTTCCGAGGTGAACATCCATGTCAGACAGCCGTTTCACATCCACTGCCCTGGGGGCCATCCGCCTGGCCCAGGAGAACGCCGCCCGCCTGGGGCACAGCTATGTGGGCAGCGAGCACCTGCTGCTGGGGCTGGCCAGTCAGGAGTTCAGCCCCGCGGCCATTGCTCTGCGCAGGGCGGGAGCGGACAGCAATACCCTGCGCTGTGCCATTGCCCAGCGGGTGGGCACCGGGGTGCCCGCGCGATCCATCTACCAGGGTCTTACCCCCAACTGCTGTCAGGCCATCCAGGGGGCGGTGGGAGAGAGCCGCCGGCTGGGCCAGCGGGCGGTAAACTCCGAGCACTTGCTGCTGGGGCTGTTGAGAGAAAGGGGCAGCGAGGCCTTCCGTCTTCTGTCCGGCTGCGGGGTGGACGGGGAGGGGCTGTACCGCTCGGTGTGCGCCTCTCTGGGGGGCGAGGACAGTGTGCCCCGCCAGCGCCTGCGGGAGCCGGAGTTCCGAGCAGCTGGAGAGACCCGCCAGCTGGACCAGTGCGCCCGGGATCTGACCCGTATGGCCGCCGAGGGGCGTCTGGACCCGGTGATCGGCCGGAAGGAGGAACTTGCGCGGGTCATCCAGATCCTCTCCCGCCGCACCAAAAATAACCCGGCCCTCATCGGCGAGCCCGGGGTGGGCAAAACCGCTGTGGTGGAGGGTCTGGCCCTGTCCATCGCTGACGGCACCGCCCCCTCCCATCTGCTGGGGCGGCGGGTGTGTGCCCTGGACCTGTCGGCCATGGTGGCGGGCACCAAGTACCGGGGAGAGTTTGAGGAGAAGCTGCGCCATATCCTCCAGGAGGTGCGCAGGGCGGGAAATATCATCCTCTTTATTGATGAGCTCCACACCATTGTTGGGGCGGGCTCGGCGGAGGGGGCCATCGACGCGGCCAACATTTTAAAGCCCGCCCTCAGCCGGGGAGAGCTCCAGGTGATCGGGGCCACCACCATTGACGAGTACCGCAAGTATATCGAAAAGGACGCCGCCCTGGAGCGGCGCTTTCAGCCCATTACCGTGAAGGAGCCCACCCGGGAGGAGGCCCTGGACATTTTAAAGGGGCTGAGGGGGCGGTACGAGGCCCACCACCACCTTGCCATCTCCGACCAGGCTCTGACGGCGGCGGTGGACCTGTCCATCCGCTACCTGCCCCAGCGCTTCCTTCCCGACAAGGCCATCGACCTGGTGGACGAGGCGGCCTCCCAGGCCCGGCTGTCCGGACGCACCCCGCCCCAGGAGCTCCAGCGGCTGGAGGAGCGGGTGTCCCACGCCAGGCGGCAGCTGGCCGACGCGGTGCGCCGTCAGGACTTTGAGCAGGCGGCCCTGCTGCGGAATGTGGAGCGGGACTTTCGCCAGGAGCTGGAACGGGAGCGGCGAAAGTGGGAGGCGGGACTGAGCCGGTTCTCCGTGGAGCCCCGGCACATCCAGCAGGTGCTCGCCCAGTGGACGGGGGTGCCTGTGCATGACCCGGATGAGGCCGACCGTAAGGCCCTGGCCACCCTGGAGGAGACCCTCCGCAGCCGCCTGCTGGGCCAGGACCGGGCGGTGGAGGCGGTGAGCAAGGCCATCCGCCGCAGCCGCCTGGGGCTGAAGGATCCCAGACGGCCGGTGGGCTGCTTTCTGCTGCTGGGACCCAGCGGGGTGGGAAAGACCCAGTTGTGCCGCAGTCTGGCCGCCGCCCTCTTCGGCAGGGAGGAGGCCCTGATCCGCTTTGACATGTCCGAGTATATGGAGGCCCACTCGGTCTCCCGTCTGCTGGGTTCGCCCCCGGGCTATGTGGGCCATGAGGAGGGGGGCCAGCTCACCGAGCGGGTGCGGCGCAATCCCTGGTCTGTGGTGCTGCTGGACGAGTTGGAAAAGGCCCACCACGACATCTGGTCCATTCTCCTTCAGGTCATGGAGGAGGGTGTGCTCACCGACGCCCAGGGGCGAAGGACGGACTTTCGCAATACCGTGCTGGTGATGACCTCCAATCTGGGGGCCGGGCGGTTCCGCAGGGGCAAGCAGCTTGGCTTTATAGCCAGTGAGCGCCAGGAGCGGGAGAAACTGGAGGGGGAGGTGCTTTCCGACGCCCGCCAGACCTTTGCCCCGGAGTTTCTCAACCGCCTGGATGCGGCCCTGGTCTTTCACCCTCTGGAGGAGGACACCCTGCATACCATCACCCGTCAGCTGCTTGGCGAGACGGAAAAGCGGCTGGACAGGCTGGGTATTTCCATGGAGGTGGAGGAGGGGGCTGTGGCCCTGCTGGCCCGGGAAGGGAGCGACCGGGAGTACGGCGCCCGTCCCCTGCGCCGGGCCATCGCCGCCATGGTGGAGGACCCCGCCGCCGAGCTGATGCTCTCAGGACAGCTGAAGGAGGGGGGCGCGATCCGGGTGCTGGCAAGGTCCCACAGCGTAAAGGTGGAGCTGGTATAGGAAAAAGGCTTCGGAACTGTTGTTCCGAAGCCTTTTTAAGGGAATTTTCCTTTACAGCCGTACGATCTCCTCAATGGGCAGGGAACACAAAATGCCCTGGGCCCTGCTGCGCAGGCCGTGCTGGGTGTTCACCGTCTCCATGATGGGCCCCCGAAGCTCGGTGGGGACCACAATGGCCAGCAGCTCCCGCTCCTCCTGAAGCTCCATGTCATAGGCCTGCTCCAGATCCTCCGGCCCGGCCAGACGGGCCTTTATGACGGTGCCGCCCCGGGCCCCCTGGGCCTTGGCGGTAGCCATGATCTCATCGGTGCAGCCCCGGCTGCAGGAGATGAGAATGACGCTGTTTTCCGTGCGCTCCACTTCCTTGTCACCTCGTGTTTCTTTTTTCAGGTTTTCCGCCTGGTAGCAGGCCAGGGAAGCCACCAGGCTGTTCAGCCCCGACAGGGGCATGGCAAAGACGATGCCGCTGGCCTTTACCGTCTCCCGCAGCTCGCTGTCCAGCTGGGACAGCAGGGCCCGGGCGGCGGAGGCGGCGGCCCAGCTGAGCAGTACATCCTTTTCGCTGGATCCAAGGCCCAGAATATCCATAATCTCCGAGGTGGCCGTCCCGCGGCCGGCGCACTGGAGGTGGAGGGGGATCCGGCGCTTCTGGTAGAATTTCTGCAGGGTCTTGCCCTGTCCACGCTCCACAATGGAGACGATCAGCTTCATAGCTTCCATGGTTCCCCCTCCCTTCAGTCAAAATAGAGGATCCGGTCTTCCACCCGGTCCATATGGTAGCGCAGCCGCCGGCGGGCCAGCTGGCGGCTCACCAGGGCGGACAGGCCCATGATCTGAATGGTGACCAGGGGGGTCATGGCCACCATGGCCACAGTGCCGAAGGCGTCGGTCATCAGGTTGCCCCCCAGGGCCTGACAGGCTCCCTGGGCGAAGGGCAGCAGGAAGGTGGCGGTCATAGGTCCGCTGGCCACGCCGCCGGAGTCGAAGGCGATGCCGGTAAACATGCTGGGCACAAGGAAGGTCAGCCCCAGAGCCACGGCATAGCCGGGAATGAGCAGCCAGAAGATGTTGAGGCCTGTGAGCACCCGCACCATGGACAGTCCCACCGATACGCATACGCCCACAGACAGGGCCAGGCCCATGGCCTTGTGGGAGATAGAGCCGTTGGAGACCTCCTCCACCTGTTTGGTGAGCACCGCCACGGCGGGCTCCGCCTTGACGATGTAGTAGCCGATGAGCATGCCGATGGGCACCAGCAGCCACTTCTGGCTTCCGGAGGCCACCGTAGCACCGATGAGCTGTCCAGCGGGCATGAAGCCCACATTGACCCCGCAAAGAAAGAGGACCAGACCCAGATAAGTATACAGCAGTCCCGCCGCGATGCGCAGCAGCTCGTGGGAGTTGAAGCGGCGGGTAAACAGCTGAAAGAGCAGGAAAAGTCCTGCAATGGGCAGCAGGGCCAGGGCCACCTCCTCAAAATACTTGGGGAAGGACTCCAGGAAATACCGAGAGGCCTGGAGGGTGGTGGATACTTCGGGCACGGCGGTAGAGGACAGGTCGGTGCCCTCGGGCCGGTAGATGATGCCCAGCAGCAGCACCGACAGGATGGGGCCGATGGAGCACAGGGAGATGAGGCCGAAGCTGTCGCTGGCGGAGTTTTTGTCACTGCGGGTGGAGGCGATGCCCAGGCCCAGGGACATGATGAAGGGAACAGTGATGGGGCCGGTGGTGACGCCCCCGGAGTCGAAGGACACGGGGATGAAGTCATTGGGGGCGAAGAAGGCCAGAACAAAGACCAGCAGGTAAAAAATCAGCAGCAGCCGGCGAAGGGGGATGCCCTTTTTGATACGCTGAGTGGCCACAACCAGAAAGAAGCCCACACCCACCGCCACCGTGAGAATGAGGACCAGGTTGGCGATGGAAGGCACCTGCTGGGCCAGCACCTGGAGATCGGGCTCTGCCACGGTGGTGAGCACGCCCAGCAGGAAATAGATGACCACCGGGATGACCACGCCCTTGCTCTGGCTGACCACGCTGCCCACACCCTCACCCATGGGGAGCATGGACATGTCCACACCCAGGGTGAACAGACCCATTCCAACCACCAGCAGCACCGCTCCGAACAGGAAGAGGACCAGGGTGCCTGAGTCCAGTGGGGCCACCGTGATAGACAGGAGAAAAACAATGGCCGTAATGGGCAGCACCGAAGCCATGGATTCCTGATTTTTCAGTTTCAGCTGTTTGTTCAGATGCAAGGGAAAGCTCCTTTCCAAAAATTTTATCAGATACTATATCATTATAGTAAAGAAAAATCGGGGCTGTCAAAGCGTTGGAGCGAATCTTTATATCATTTTAATTTTAAAAAAGGTTTTTTATGCAAAATCCGGCCAACGATATTTACTTTTGTACAAAACCTTGCTATACTATTAAATTAGGGAGAAATTGCTGCCCTTTTATTACTAGACGATTAAATTTTAAGGAGTGTTCCAACATGAGCCGTATGGTCGGTACTGTATCCCGTGGCCTTCGGGCCCCCATCATTCGCAGCGGAGACGATCTGGTGGAGATCGTCACCAATTCCGTGCTGGAGGCAGCCGCCGACGACGGCTTTGCTGTGCGGGACCGGGATGTGGTGGCCATGACCGAGGCCATCGTTGCCCGGGCCCAGGGAAATTATGCTTCGGTGGATGACATTGCCGCCGATGTGCGCGCCAAGCTGGGGGGAGAGACCGTGGGCGTCATCTTCCCCATCCTCAGCCGCAACCGCTTTGCCATCTGCCTGCGGGGCATTGCCAAGGGGGCCAAGAAGATCGTCCTCATGCTCAGCTACCCCTCCGACGAGGTGGGCAACCACCTGGTGAGTCTGGATGCCCTGGACGAGAAGGGTGTGGACCCCTATAAGGATGTACTCACTTTGGAGAAGTACCGGGAGCTCTTTGGCTATGAGAAGCACCCTTTCACCGGTGTGGACTATGTGGAGTACTACCAGGGCCTCATTGAGGGCTGCGGCGCCCAGGTGGAGGTGGTCTTTGCCAACGACCCCCGGGCCATTCTGGACTACACCAAAAATGTGCTCTGCTGCGACATCCACACCCGGGCCCGGACCAAGCGCCTTTTGAAGGCTGCGGGGGCCGAGAAGGTCTTTGGATTGGACGAGATTTTGAACGCCCCGGTGAACGGCAGCGGCTATAACGAGAAGTACGGCCTGCTGGGCTCCAACAAGTCCACCGAGGACCAGGTGAAGCTCTTCCCCCGGGACTGTCAGGATCTGGTGGAGGCCATCCAGCAGAAGCTGCTGGACAAGACCGGAAAGCATGTGGAAGTCATGGTCTACGGCGACGGCGCCTTCAAGGACCCCGTGGGCAAGATCTGGGAGCTGGCCGACCCTGTGGTCTCTCCCGCCTACACCGCCGGGCTGGAGGGCACTCCCAACGAGCTGAAGCTGAAGTATCTGGCCGACAACGACTTTGCCGATCTGTCCGGCGAGGCCCTAAAGGAGGCTATCAAGGAGCGCATCCACAAGAAGGACGGGGACCTGGTGGGCCAGATGGTGTCTGAGGGCACGACTCCCCGCCGCCTCACTGACCTCATCGGCTCCCTGTGCGATCTGACCTCCGGCTCCGGGGACAAGGGTACCCCCATTGTCTACATCCAGGGCTATTTTGACAACTACACCACCGAATAAAAAATCTACCAATTCCTTTTTGCGTTCCCGGGTTCAAAAATTTTCCTGGTATTCCCGCCCCCGCAGGGGCGGGAATACACAAAAGAGTTGGGACTAAAACATAAGGTCCATGGGCTTTGGCCCATGGACCTTTTCCATGCCCGGACGGTTTAAGGCTGTCTGGGCAATGTTTATTTCAGGAAAAACCGCAGCAGCTTTTCCGTCTTTTCCGTGTAGGGGGCGTACCGCAGGGGCACATCCAGCCGGGTGGATTTTTTCACCACGCCCTTGCGCCGGGAGAAGGTCTCAAAGCTGTGCTTTCCGTGGTAGCCGCCCATGCCGCTGTCTCCCACGCCCCCAAAGGGCAGACGGCTGGTGGCCAGGTGGATGATGGTGTCGTTGATACACCCTCCGCCGAAGGAGACCTGGCGGAGAAAGCGCTCCTGAACCGCCTTATCCTCAGAGAAGAGGTAGAGGGCCAGGGGGTGGGGCCGGCTGTTGATGAAATCCACGGCCTCGTCCAGATGGCTGTAGGTGAGGATGGGCAGGACGGGTCCGAAAATTTCTTCCTGCATGACGGGATCTTCTGGGGAGACATCGTCCAGAATGGTAGGCTGGATCTTCAAGGAATCCGGATCGCCCCTCCCGCCATAGACCACCTTCTCCCGGTCAATGAGGCCCATCACCCGGTCAAAGTGCTTACGGTTGATCATGTGCACATAGCCCCGGTTGTCCAGGGGGTCGGAGCCGTACATGGCCGCCATCCATTTTTTCAGCGAGGCGATAAACGGCTCCTTCACCTCTTTGTCAATGAGCACATAGTCCGGCGCCACACAGGTCTGCCCGCAATTTAAGAGCTTGCCGAAGACCAGCCGTTTGGCCGCCAGATCCAGCCTGGCGCTTTTGTCCACCACACATGGGCTCTTGCCCCCCAGCTCCAGGGTAACGGGGGTCAGGTGGACGGCGGCCTTGGCCATCACCTCTTTGCCCACGGCCACGCTGCCGGTGAAGAAGATATAGTCAAATTTCTGGTCCAGCAGGGCCTGATTTTCCGCCCGGCCCCCTTCAACCACCGCCACATATTCCGGCGGAAAGCACTGTGTGAGGATCTCGCGGATCACAGCGGAAGCGGCGGGGGAGTAGGCCGAGGGCTTCACCACGCAGCAGTTGCCTGCGGCGATGGCCCCGATCAGGGGCTCCATGGTGAGCAGGAAGGGATAGTTCCAGGGGGACATGATGAGTACAACCCCGTATGGGTCGCAGACGGTGAAGCTCTTGGCGGGGAACTGGGACAGAGGGGTGGGCACCCGCCGGTCCCGGGCCCACCGGCCAAGGCGCTTTTTCACATAGCTCAGCTCGGAGAGCGTCATGCCGATCTCGCACATATAGCTCTCGGCGGGGGATTTGTTCAGATCTGCGGCCAGGGCGGCGGAAATGTCCCGTTCCCGGTCCTGAATGGCCCGTCCAAGGGCCTCAAGAGCTGCCCGGCGGGCGGAGAGGGGCAGGGTGGCCCCGGTGCGGAAGTGGGAATGCTGGGCACGGACAAGATCCTGAATGTCCATGGATGGTCCCTCCTTTGGGTCGAAATGGGTCGAACGGTCGAAAAACGCCCAAAGGCGCGGCTTCATGCCGCGCCTTTGGAGAAAAAGCAAAGTTTATTTGGCGTCCTTGATGGCAGCCTGAGCGGCAGCCAGACGGGCGATGGGCACACGGAAGGGGGAGCAGGACACATAGTCCAGACCCACCTTGTGGCAGAACTCCACGGAGGAGGGGTCGCCGCCGTGCTCGCCGCAGATGCCCAGGTGCAGGTCGGGGTTGGTGCTCCGGCCCAGCTTGGCAGCCATCTCCACCAGACGGCCCACGCCGGTCTGGTCCAGCTTGGCGAAGGGGTCGTTCTCGTAGATCTTGCGGTCGTAGTAGGCGTCCAGGAACTTGCCGGCGTCGTCACGGGAGAAGCCGAAGGTCATCTGAGTCAGGTCGTTGGTGCCGAAGGAGAAGAAGTCGGCCTGCTTGGCGATCTCGTCGGCGGTGAGGGCGGCCCGGGGGATCTCGATCATGGTGCCCACCTTGTAGGTCATGTCGGACTTGACAGAGGCGATGATCTCGTCGGCGGTCTTGACCACCACGCTCTTCACATAGGCCAGCTCCTTGACCTCGCCCACCAGGGGGATCATGATCTCGGGGACCATGTTCCAGTCGGGGTGCTTGGCCTGGAC
>CALWOR010000040.1 GCA_944383205.1 uncultured Oscillospiraceae bacterium
CCAGGATCGGTACTGGTTCCAGGATCGGTGGCAGTGCCGGGGTCGGTACTGGTTCCGGGATCAGTGGCGGCACCGGGCTGAGGCGGTACGCCGTTCACCCAGGTGGAGGGATCTCCGTCGGCAGGATTATAGAGGATGGTCTTGGGGCGCATACGGTACACGCTGACCCCCAGATCCTGCTTTTCAATGAGGTTGCCCTCCTTGTCGTAGATGCTGCGGTAGGTGTGGGCCTTCAGTCCGGTGTAGGGGTTCTGGACCGTGTCCACCTTGGTGGTCCCACGGGGGATGGACTCGTCGGCCTGATAGACGGTGGTGGGGTACTGCCAGTCGTAGGAGGTACTTTCAGGGATGGCGTATATGCCCTCCTCGTTGGTGCCGTAGATCCGGCAGACCAGCAGTTCCTTGCTCCCCTGCCGCTCAGAGGCGATATAGATCTTGATGGGGTACTCAGTGTTGTTTCGGAACTGGAAATCGGTCACTCCGTAGTACACCGTGGCGTCCATGCCCACAGGGACATAGCCGGTGTTATAGCCATGGTTATACCGCTCCACCACCTCCAGGGCGCTGTGGAGCAGGGCGTAGTAAATGGTAGAGGAGGTCTGGCACACGCCTCCGCCCACCTCTTCCACCGTCTTTCCTCCAGAATAGACTGTGGCGGACTTATAGCCCATGGCGGCCGAGCGGCTGCCTGTGCGGCCGTTGAAGGAGAAGACCTCCCCGGGCATGATGACCGCTCCGTTGCAGGCCTCGGCGGCCAGCTTCACATTGAACTGCCGGTTGGCCGTTCCGGTGAGCACTGTGCTCCCTTCACCCAGCACATCCCGGAAAAGCTTACCCTCCAGGCTTTCCTTGGTATCCTTGGGCTGGGTCAGGGTCACGGGGATGGAGAAGGTCTCCCCCTCACCGGCCTGCTCATAGGCGGTCTTCAGGGCCTGCACATCGAAATCCACACCCACCACATGGTCGGTGACCGCAAAGGTCTCCGGGTCCATGACGGCGTTCTCAGGCTCCGCAGCCAGTTCCTCATAGATGGCGTCAAAGTCGGGCTCCTGGGGCGGGGTCTCCACCACGGGAAGCTCCTTCCGGCTGGCGATCAGCCCTTCCGCTCCCTGGCTCTCCCACTGGGCAATGACCTCCTCAAAGCCCTCCTGTACGGTGGCGACAAGCTGACCTTTGTCCACGGAAGCGCCGCTGCGCCCCTTGGTCATAGTAAGTTGATCCCCCTCAATGGCATAAGAGGCCTGGGTGACATTTCCAACCTCTTCCTCCACCTGGCGGACCAGGTCGGCCAGCGCCTGGGGTTCATCGGCGCTCCAGGCCGGCTCTGCCTGCCGGGACATCCCCGCCAGATGCGCCAGGTAGCTTCCGCCCCGGAGGAAGAAATTCCCACGGCCCTCCTGCCACGCGGCCCGGGCGTTGTCAGCAGCATCCAGGCCCATATCGGCCAGGCTCAGGGTATAATTCTGGTACTGATAGGCCAGGGAGAGCTGAATGTTTTCTCCATTTTGCTCCAGAGCCTCTTCCACCGCAGTTTGGGCCTGGGAGAGGGTCATACCGGACACATCCACACCCAGCACGGACACATTGGGATAAATGGTATCCATGCTCCCCACCCAGGCGCACAGGCCCAGATAGGCGCACAGGAGCAAGCCTGCCGCCGCCCCCGCGATGATGCAGATCTTTTTCTTTTTTCCCCCATCTCCGGGCTTCTTTTCCACGCGCTGACCATCCATTTCTCTCATACCCCCCGAATATCCGAAAGGACAACAAATTTAGTCCCGTCCTTTCTTTTACAAGCGGCTTTTTCCTGGTACTCTCGCAATTTTGTATTATAGCACCCCCAACTACCCCTTACAATTACAGAATAGTTACAACTCAGGGAAAAACTGGAATGAAAAACACCCATTTACTTTTTCTTCCGCCCGCTGTATGATAGTATCTGTATCCTGTGCACCGCCATCTTTACTAAATTTTAAGGAAAAATCAATTCCATTTGATGCTTTAAGTGGTAAACTGGTGGCAGCACCGCATTTAAGGGGGAGAAACCATGTCCAACCGTTCCAGGCAGTCCGGCCGCAGCGGTGACCCAGTCTATTGGGCCATTGCCATCGGTCTTCTCATCACCGGCTTTGCCGCGCCGGTGGGGATCATCATGATCGTTTTAAAGCTGCTGGGGGGCAAGAAGCGGGGGCGGCACCCTTATTATGTCAATCGTGAAGAAGGTGCCTATGTGGGAGCCCGGACCACCACTGCTTCCAATTTCTCCGGGTCCTCCCCGGGAGAGCAGGCCTCCCGGTCTGCCCCCGGCGCTCCAGTCACTGGACCTTCATCACCCCTGGCCCAGTTATCTAAATCAGGCAAGACCCTCACAAGGGTGGGGGCCATCATTTCCGCTGTGTTGGCCTTTATTATCATCGCCTCTCTGTCCGACGCCTCCTACTGGCTGCTCAATGGCGAGCCCACCTGGTTTCTTCAGGATGCGTTGGAGATGCTTCCCTTCCTGTGCGGCCTGGGAGGCGGCCTGGGCTGTCTGTGGGCAGGCCTGCGCAAACAGAAGCAGGCCGCCCGCTACCGCAGCTACCTGGCCATGATCGGCACCCACTCTTCTGTTTCCATCTCCGCCCTGGCCTCCGCCGCCGGGAGCTCGCCCAAGCAGGTGCGTGAGGATCTGGAGGACATGCTGGAGGATGGCTTTTTTCCCGGAGGATTTCTGGACCTGGGCGAGGACCGTCTGGTAGTGTCCGGTGATGGTCTGGAGGATACCCCTCCCACAGCAAAACCGGAGTCCGCACCCCAGGAGGCGGAGGATGCCATCCTGGCGGAGATTCGTGCGGTAAACGATGCGGTGGACAATGAGAAGCTCTCTGCTCAGATCAACCACATCGGGGTCATCACTGCCAAAATTTTGGACTATCAGCGCAGCCACCCGGAGAAATCTCCTCAGCTGCACAGCTTTTTAAGCTATTACCTGCCCACCACACTGAAGATCCTCCGGGCCTACGGCCAGCTGGAGGATCAGGAGGTATCCGGCGAAAACATCACCGCAGCCATGAACAGGATCGAAGGTATGATGGACAAGGTGGTGGAGGGCTTTGAAAAGCAGCTGGACCAGCTTTTCCAAGGGGACACCATGGATATCACCGCCGATGTGGAGGTATTGGAACGGATGCTGGCCAAGGACGGCCTGTCCGACCGCCAGGGGCTGACTCTGAACCTGTAAACAGCATAAAACCGCCGGGAGCTCCCGGCGGTTTTTTCTTTGTCATCGGGCGGCGGCAAGGCCCTCCACCTCTTCCCCCGGCCCCCCGTCCGTCTTGGGCACGGTGAGCTTGCGGATGATGTTCTGCCGGGTGACGATGCCCACAAAGGACCCCCGGTCATCCACCACAGGGATGAAGCTCTGGCGCAGGGCCCGCTCCAGCAGCTCCTCCAGGGTCACATCCACCCGCACCGCCGGATTGAAGGCGGGACGGAGCACATGGCGCAGAGGAAGCTTCTCCTGGGCGCGCAGGCTGTTATCCTTCTCATCCAGCAGGCACCAGAGAAAGTCCCCCTCGCTCACCGTCCCCACATACTGCCCGTCCCGGGCCAGAACGGGGATGGCGGTGTAGCCGTAGTGGCGAAGCTTCTCCAGCCCCTGGCGGATGGTAAAGTCCTCGTAGAGATAGGCCACATTCGTCTTGGGGGTAAGCAGGGATATCACATTCATGTCGGTTCCTCCCTGGGATGATGATACGCCAAAAGTCTTTGCCCTATGATAGCACAGGCGTGCGGGATAATCTATAACAGAAGTGTTAATTTTTATATTCGTTTTTCCCCTTGAAGCCGACTGGGACCGCGAAGCAAACGCTCCGCGGTCCCAGTCGTTAGGAGAAGAAATACAGGAGGAGTTCAAACATTGAAAAGGGATTCAGGATTCTGTAAAAATTCTAGAATCAGTCAGTTTTCTGTTCTTACACATAACCGATGCTCACAGCTACAATCAGGAAGACGAAGGCCACCACGCACCACATCATCCACAGGGGGAAGATGAACTTGATCCACTTCTTGTAGGGCACATGGCAGATGGCCAGAGCAGCCATGAGCTCGCCGGCAGTGGGGGCCACGGCGTTGGTGAAGGCGTCGCCCATCTGGAAGGCCAGCACAGCGGTCTGTCTGGAGACCCCCAGAATGTCGGACAGGGGCGCCATAAAGGGCATGGTGATGGCAGCCTGGCCGGAGCCGGAGGGGATCATGAAGTTCAGCAGGTCCTGGAAGACAAACATGCCGCAGGCGCTCACTGTGGGGTTCAGTCCCTTCAGCAGACCGCCCACATAGTAGATGATGGAGTCCATGACGCCGGCGTTGGAGAGAATGAGCGTGACAGCGTTACAAAGGCCGATGATGATGCCGGCGAAGAGCAGGTCCTTACAGCCCTCCATAAAGATGTTGACAAAATCGTTAGGCTTGATCTTAGCCACAATGGCAACGAGCAAAGAAGCGATCATGAAGATACCGGACATCTCATCGATAAAGAAACCGAGTTTGATCACACAGAATGCTACGGCCACAAAGCTGGCTGCAAAGATGAACAGGACGATGGCCTGCCGGCGGGTGACCGGCTGCACAGCCTCCAGATCCAGCTGGTCGGCGTACTTCAGGTCGATTTCGTGCATCTCATTGAGTTCAGGGTGCTTTTTCAGTCTGCGGGCACGCCACATCACATAAGCAGAGGTGATAACAACCAACACCGCAAACAGGGCGGTACGAAGCTCCATACCGGAAAACAAAGGAAGCTCCGCGATGCTCTGAGCCACGCCTACAGAAAAGGCCTGAGTCATACCGCCGGCATATCCAATTGCGCAGGAGCAGAACAGAAGGGCAACAGCAGTAATGGAATCAAACCCTGCCGCAACACAAACCACATAGATGAGGGGCATAAATGCCAGATACTCTTCACAGCAGGCGGCGGTGGCAGAGACAAGGCCGAACAGGAACACACACACCGGAATGAGAAGCAATTCTTTTCCCCTCATTTTGATTACGATATTGGACAGTCCCGCGTGGAGGGCACCGGTGGATTCCACTACCTTGATCATGCCGCCGATAATCATTAGGAAGAAGATGACATAGGCAGCATTCTGCAGACCCAGAGTAAAGGAGACAAACAGGTCAAAGGGTTTCAGGGGGTTTCCCTCTGTGAGATGGAAGGAATCGACATCCACCATATCATATCCGGTTACTTCGTTAGGAATGCGCTCAAAGGAGCCAGCAGGGATAATGTAGGTGGCAATGGCCGCCAGAAGGACAATGACTGCCAGAATCAGTATCGGGTTTATAGGTTCTTTGGCTGTGATCTCATGCTTTTCTTTCTTTTTTGACATCGTAGTTTCCCTCTCTTTGTTAAAATCTAAAGCCAAATGTACTTTTTAATTCGGGCACCATGTATTCATCTGTTTAACGACAATTTTTCAAGACCTCACACAAGAACTGATATACCTTACGGGCTGAGGAAATGCTGAGCTGTTCGGTGGGGGAGTGGAAGTTCCAGCAGTCCGGCCCAATGGCGATGGCATCCAGCTCAGGTTTCTTCTCAGACAGGAAACCCACTTCCAGCCCCGCATGTACAGTGAGATAGGTGGGCTCCTCGCCAAAGAGCGTCCGGTAGGCCTGCCCGGCAATCTCACGGAACTGAGACTGGGGGTGGAACTCCCAGGAGGGGTAGGCCTTGCTGGCTTCACAAGTTCCACCCAGGAGCTTGGCCAAACGGCACATGCGCTGGAACAGGTAATTTCCCAGGCTGGGCCTGGCTGAACGGATTTCAGCCACCATGCGCAGTTGATTCTCTTCCAGATACATTTCTCCAACATTATCGGAGGTATCCACCAGTCCGACCAAGCTCTCATTCATCTGATAAATCCCATCTGGAATGAGAACCGCCGCAGTCACAAAACGATCTCCTTCGGCACACCAGTCGGGGCGCGACACAGATTCAAAGCGTATATTGAGATTAGCTCCTGTAACCGAAAGCTCTTTCTTCATGATTTGCGTCTGTTCTCTCACGATCTGCTCCATGGTTTCTGTCTGCTCCCTTGGGAAGCAGACCACTGCATGAGCATCTCTCGGAATGGCCAGGCGAAAACTTCCTCCCATCACAGGCCCAAGGCGATAGGTCAGCCCCGCTTCTTCAAAGGAAAGAAGCACCCGGACCATAAAAGTGCTGGCATTTCCATGACCACGATGAATATCCTCACCGGAATGTCCACCCTGAAGTCCCGATACAGTCAGCTGCCTGGCTTCCCATCCTGCGGGCACCGGCCCACTGACAACCGGAGCCTTTAGTTCCACGGCCATGCCACCGCAGCTGCCGCACAGGATCTCACGATCGCAGGCGTGGTCCAGATTGATGATCTTGTCCGCCCGCATTTTTCCGGTATCAAAATTGGCTGCTCCGGAAAAATCTTCTTCCTCAGCCGTGGTGAAAAGAACTTCCAGTTCTGGATGGGGCAGTTCTTTTTCTGCCAAAACAGCCAGTGCAAAGGCCACGCCAATCCCATCGTCGGCCCCCAGAGTGGTCCTTCCTCCTGTAGAAATCCGGTCTTCATCAATCTGCCACACTATGGGGTCTCGGTCAAAATCATGGTCTATCCCCGGAGCCTTCTCACAGACCATGTCCATATGGGCTTGCAGCATAACGCAGGGAGCATCTTCATATCCAGGTGCGGCAGGTTTGCGGATCAGCACATTATTTGTTCCATCCTTTTGTGCCTCCAACCCCCGTTCCAGTGCCCAGTTCAGCAGATAATCACTGATCTGTCCTTCTCTCATACTGGGCCTGGGCACCTGGCAGATATCATGAAAATATCGAAACACAGGTTCCCGCAGTAAAGTTTCTTGTTCGTCGGTCATTTTGATAACCTCCTCCTGCCGACTGTCGGATATATTTCCTTTGGTAAAATCATCAAGGTTATTTTCTAATCATGATTATATTTTAGTCATTTCTATTTGTCAACTACTTTTTGACAATTCCCAAAATTTTTTAAATTTTACAAAAAAAGCAGGACGGCGGCCCCACAGGGCCGACCATCCCGCCGTCTCTTGTCAAATTATTTTTCAACGCCCAGCATCCAAAAGATACTCAAACAGCTGGTTGAATTTTTCCTGGTGCTCCTCCGGGTCAAAACCGTCCCGGCACAACGAGGCCTCATAGATAAAGTTCTGGTGCAGGGCGATAATGAGGGAGAGCGTTGCGTCCGCCTTGTCTCCTCGCAGGTCCCCCTCCTGCACCATCTTGTCAATGGTGATCCGGTCCCGCTCCCACATGCTCCCGCTGACCAGCATGTCCCGCATCCGTCCGCTGAAGTGGTCCAGCTCCCCGGGAAACAGCTCGCAATAGTACAGGTGGAGTACCGCCCCCAGTTTGTTGCTGTACTTGCCGAAGAACATATTGTGATAGATGTCCGGAGAGCGGAAGGCATAGTGGTTGAAGCAGCGGTAAATGGTGCGATATTGATCGATGGCCCGCATGTCCTCCTTCAGCTCCCGGTCCAGCATAGAAACATATTCCCTCAGACAGCACACCGAGCCGAACAGAGCCAGTTCCTCCAGATCATGAAAATAATTATAAATGGTGGCGCTGTTGTATCCAGCTTCGTTGGCAATCTTTCGAATGGACAGCCCGTCGATGCCGTCCAAACGGATCAATTTTTCGGTGGCCTCGATGAAATAGGTCATGATCCGTTTGCGCCGCACTGTCAATGTACTATCTAAAATCTTATTTTCTTGTGTCAATTTCTTCAACTCCTTCAAAAACCAATCAAATTTTTAAAATGTCATTGACAGAATGAGCCTGTGTTTCTATAATATAATCATGATTATAAAATAATCAAGTTTATTTTTTGGGAAGGGGCGTTCTGCATTGAAGCGGCTGCATTTATCCGGCGGTATGCTGGTTTTTCTGGGCGCTGTATTCTGGAGTTTAAACTCCCCTCTGGTGAAATATCTGAGCCTAAGCTCCTTCCTTATCTGCGGGCTGCGCTCCGTCATTGCCGCCGGGGCCCTGTGTCCCCTGCTGCGTCCCCGGCAGCTGAACTGGAACGGCTGGATGATTCTCTATGTGGTCTCCTACGCAGGGCTTTGCCTGAGCATCATTATGGCCCTGTCCATGACGGCGGCCCCCATCGCCATCGGTATGCAGTACACCAGCATCATCTGGCTGTTCCTGGTGCGGCTGCTGAAGACCAGGCGCTTTGACACCCGGGCATTTATTCCCGTTCTGGTCATCTGCGTGGGGGTGGTTTTCTTCATGTGCTCGGGAGGAGACAGCTCCAGCCAGCTGGGCAATCTCATCGCCCTGGTGGAAGGGGTCTTCTTTGCCTGCATGACCGTGGGCTCCAAAAAGGCAGCGGGCACCAACCCGGTGGGCCTCACCGCCGTTGCCAACACCTTTACCGGCGCAGTGGTCTTTCTCCTCTTCCCCGGCGCGCTGGCCGGACTCAAAACCATGACAGGGACCGAGTGGCTCATCATGCTGGTCCTGGGGGTGGTCCAGGTGGGGGGCGGCTACGCTTTCTACAACCTGGGGGTACAGAAGGTCTCCGCCCAGAAGGCCTCCATCATCGCCCTGTGGGAAATGATTCTGGGTCCCATCTGGGTAGCATTGTTTCTGAAGGAATACCCATCTCTCATCGTGCTGATCGGATTTGTCATCATTCTGGCAGGAATGCTTTTAGACTCACTTCTCAATAGCTCAGGAAGCTGCGATACACACCGAAATGGAGCACGCCAAGATGGGGCATTGTGTAAATAGTTTATCATACCTGGCACAAAATGAGAAGTCCAGACTCTGTTAAGAGCTGTTTAAAAGCGCCCGCAGACAGCCGCGGGCGCTTTTTCTTCGGACATTATGCCTTTCGGTAGGTCACATAATGGAACTCCACACCCTGCTCCTCCAGGACTTCCCCCTCCTCTTCCGCGATCCAGGCGGGGTCCTCGTCCAGATTGGGAAACCAGCAGTCCGCCGGCCAGGCGGCGTGGAGCTTGGTCACATAGACGGTGTCGCACCGGCCCAGCAGCTCCCGGTACACCTCCGCCCCGCCGATGACAAAGGCGTCCTCCGAGGCATCTGCCAGCAGGGACTCCATGTCCCGGTACACCTCCGCCCCCTCCGGGGCAAAGTCGGGGTTGCGGGAGAGGATCAGGTTGCGCCGCCCCTTCAGGGGCTTTCCTCCCGGAAAGGTGGCCAGAGTCTTCCGCCCCAGGATCAGGGGATGACCCATGGTCAGAGCCTTGAAGCGCTTCAGGTCGGCGGAGATGTAGATGAGCTGCTCCCCGCCCTTGCCGATGGCCCAGTTCTCATCCACCGCCACGATCATGTTCATTGCCGTTCCTCCATAATTTCTAATTTCTGATTCCCAACTCTATCAAACCGCCACGGGGATCTTGTCCTCCAGGGGATGGGCCTGATACCCCTCCAGACGGACGCTGTCGGGGGTAAAGTCATAAAAGTCGGTGACGCTCCGGTCCAGGATGAACTTTGGCGCCTCATAGGGTTCCCGCTCTATGAGCTTTTCCACCACGGGCACATGGCGGTCATAGATGTGGCAGTCGGCGATCACATGGACCAGCTCCCCCGCCTCCAGGCCGGAGACCTGGGCCATCATGTGCAGGAGGGTGGCGTACTGCATCACATTCCAGCCGTTGGCGGTGAGCATATCCTGAGAGCGCTGGTTCAAAATGCCGTTGAGGGTATTTCCGCTCACATTGAAGGTCATGGAGTAGGCACAGGGGTAGAGGGCCATCTCACTCAAATCGTGGTGGTTATACATACTGGTGAGGATGCGCCGGGAGGCGGGGTCGTGCTTTAAGTCCCACAGGACCTTGTCCACCTGGTCCATGTCCCCCTGGGGGTAGTGGTGCTTCACCCCCAGCTGATAGCCGTAGGCCTTGCCGATGGTGCCCTTCTCGTCCGCCCAGGCGTCCCACACATGGCTGTGAAGGTCATGGATATCGTTGGACTTCTTCTGCCAGATCCACAGCAGCTCGTCCACAGCGGATTTGAGATACTGCTTCCGGACGGTGAGGATGGGAAATTCCTTCTTCAGGTCGTAGCGGTTGACCACCCCGAAGAGCTTGATGGTGTGGGCAGGGGAGCCGTCCTCCCACCGGGGGCGCACCTCCCGGTCGGTATCCCACACGCCTCTGGACAAGATATCTCTGCAATTTTGAATAAATACCTGATCGGCGTAGCTCATGGCTGTTTCTCCTTTTTCTGTCCGCAGTGCACCCCCGGGGGGCACGAAATTTCTTTTGTATTTTATCATAAAACCGGCCGGGGCACAAGCGCGCCCCGGCCTGGAACTGTCGAAAAAGCGTCACAGCTGCTTTTTCAAACGGGATCGCACGCAAGCAGAGGGAAAACTGCAGCTTGCCCGCCCCGTCTGGTCAAAGTCCTTTGTATTTCTTCCGGGTGGCGATGCCTCCCCGGATGTGGCGCTCGGCCTTGTTCTCCTCCAGGACCTGCCGTACCTGGAGGGACAGCGCCCGGTTGAACATGGGCAGCCGCTCGGAGATGTCTTTATGTACCGTGCTCTTGCTGATGCCGAATTTCTGCGCGGCGGCCCGGACCGTGGTCCGATTCTCCAGAATGTAAAGAGCCAGACGCTCGGCCCGTTCCTCCATGTTTCCTTTCAAGCCCAACACTCCCCGCCTCTTACTGCTTCATCCTATGCAGGGCGGGACGGGGATATTCATTTCCGAAAAAGCGGCGCAGCCGCTTTTGGGAGAGAGACTTCATTTTATTCCGCCGCCTGGGGGCGGCGGGACTGCTTGCGGGAGGGCTTTGAGGATATTCAAAAAAACAGCCTCCGCCGTCAGGCGGAGGCTGTTTGCTGTCTTTTATGCCCCGTAGCGGGCGTAGAGGTAGGTGACCGTCTGGGCCCGGGTGCAGCCCTGGTCGGGGGAGAAGGTGCTGGGGCCGGTGCCGGCGGTGATGCCCTCTCTCACAGCCCAGGTCACGGCGTCGGCGTAGTAGGCCTCAGCGGCCACATCGCCAAAGCTGCTGCCGGACACCACCGGAGAACCGGCGGCCCGCCACAGGAAGGTCATGGTCTGGCCCCGGGTGATGGGGGCGTCGGGGGAGAAGGTGGTGGCGCTGGTGCCGCCGGTGATGCCCTGCTCCACCGCCCAGAGGACGGCGTCATAGTAGTAGTCCCCGGCGGACAGGTCGGCGAAGGGGTTGGCGGAGGAGGCCCTGGGGGAGCCGGCGGCCCGCCACAGGTAGGTCATCATCTGGGCCCGGGTGCACACGGCGTCGGGGGAGAAGGTGTTGGGGCCGGTGCCGCTGGTGATGCCGTTATCCACCGCCCAGAGGACGGCGTCGAAGTAGTAGTCGCCGGTATTCACATCGGCAAAGGGGTTGACGGGGACGACCACGATCTTCCGGAAGGAGGCCTGGATCTCGATCCGGCCGTCGGGCATCTTGAAGGTGTACTTGCCTCCGCCCTTGGCGGTGAGGTCCAGCTCGTTGCCCTTGCTGTCGGTAACGATCAGTTCGTCCAGCTCGTAGCCGTCATCGGGGGTGACGGTGATGGTGACGGTCTCGCCCTGCTCGGCGTAGCGCTTCTGGAGGGATACCTCGCCGCCGGTGACCTTGCCGGGCAGGGAGATGGAATAGGTGGGGTCGCTGTTATCCTCGGGATAGGTGGGGGTGCTGGGGACGCTGGGCTCCACGGGGGTCTCAGGCTGCTGGGCAGCGGTGACGGTGACGGCGCAGGTGGCCGTCTTGCCGCCCGCCGTGGCGGTGATGGTAG
>CALWOR010000041.1 GCA_944383205.1 uncultured Oscillospiraceae bacterium
CCCTGGAGAAAAATGGTCAGTGGGTGAAGCTCACCCAGGTTGAGTACGCCATTATCAAGCTGTTTATGGAAAATCCAGGGAAAGCCCTCTCACGGGAGGAGATCCTGGACACGGTATGGGGCAAGGATTACTTCGGCGAACTGAAGATCGTGGATGTGAATATCCGCCGTCTGCGCATCAAGATCGAAGACAACGCCCAGAAGCCGACTTATGTAAACACTGTATGGGGCTATGGGTACAAGTGGCGCAACTGACCGGGCGCCCGGGGCGTTGTCTGGGGCCCCACGAAAGTGGGGCGGCCGACAGGCCGTAAATTCGGAGCCCACAGGGCGGAGAATTTCCGCAGGCGGAATTCATTTCCGCCGAGGATTTTAAAAGAAAGGGCTCCCGCGGGGCCTGCCCCGTGGGAAGAGAACGCCCAGAAGCCGACTTATGTAAACACTGTATGGGGCTACGGGTACAAGTGGCGCAACTGAAACCGCAGGCCCAGACAAAATGATGAGAGGGGAGGAAGAAGGATATGGCCAAGACCACACAGCTCAACGACAAAGTAAAAATCCGGGGCATTCGCCGCCGTTGGCTGCTCAACAGTGTGGGCATTGTAGCCCTGATCATCATTCTGGCCGTGTCCGCGTTTACCGCCTCTCTGGTAAATTACTACTATACCGAAACCGCCAACTCTCTGGAGCGAAAGGCTACTTCCACGGCCAATGGTTTCCGCCTTTACACCCGCTCGGACTACCGGACCGCGGCACAGCAGACGGTGAACAATTACGAGGACAAGAGCCGTCTGGAGCTGCAGTTTCTGGATACCGGCGGTGCCGTGCTTTATTCGGGCAACGATTTGACCGCAGGTTCCACCCCGAATACACCGGATATTCAAGATGCCATGGAGAGCAAGAGCGCCGAGTCCTGGCAAGGAAAAGACCCTGCCACCGGCGAGCGTATTCTGGCCGCCTCCTGCCCGGTGATTTTTCAGGGAGACACGGTGGGGGTCATTCGATATGTGACCTCCCTGTCCGGCATTGACCGGCAGTTCATCTTTTCCATGGCGGTGATTGTCACCATTGCGCTGGCCATTTTTGCTATGGTTTATTTTTCCAATTTGTATTTTGTGCGCTCCATTGTGGAGCCTTTGGCTGGGATCACCGAGATCGCCAAGGTCATCGCCGACGGGAGCTACGGGGTGCAGATCGAGAAAAAATATGACGACGAGATCGGCGAGCTCACCGATGCCATCAATGACATGTCGTTAAAAATCCGTCAGTCGGAGAAAACCCAGACCGAATTTATTTCCTCTATCTCTCACGAACTGCGCACGCCTCTTACCGCCATCACCGGCTGGGCTGAGACCATCCAGAACGGGGAGCTGCGCAGTGCCGAGGACCTGCGCAAGGCCATGGGCATCATTGTCTCCGAGGCCCGGCGTCTGACCAACATGGTGGAGGAGCTGCTGGAGTTCTCCCGCATCGAGGACGGACGCTTCACTCTGTCTGTGGAACCCCTGGACCTGAAGGCGGAGCTGGAGGACGCGGTGTACACCTATACGGAGTTTTTCCGTAAGGAGGGCATCGAGCTGCGGTATACCGACTGCCCTGAGGAGATGATCCCCATCTCCGGCGATCCGGAGCGTCTGCGCCAGGTGTTCTGCAATCTGCTGGACAACGCTGCCAAGCACGGCGGAGCCGGCAAGCGCATTGATGTATCCATCCGCGTGGAGGGGGAGGATGCCATCATCCGCATCCGGGACTACGGCCCCGGCGTGCCGGAGGAGGAGCTCCCCTTCATCAAAAACAAATTCTATAAAGGCAGCTCCAAGGCCAGAGGTTCCGGCATCGGTCTGGCTGTGTGCGAGGAGATCGTCACCCGCCACGAGGGACTGCTGGACATTGGAAACGCCGAGGACGGGGGATTTGTGGTGGAAATCCACCTGCCTGTGGAGCCTCTGTGAAATTAGAACGAAAGTTCTAATTTCCCTTGCGGTCCGCCCCGCCCTCTGATACAATAGAGCTGCCATTTCAATAAGGAGAACCCATTTCCATGGAAGAAAAACAAGATCATAAGACACAGACCTGTGTGAATGGGAGCTGTGCCAAGGGCTTTAAGACCATGTGCGGCGGACAGGCCCTTATCGAGGGGATCATGATGCGGGGGCCAAAACGGCAGTCCATCGTGGTTCGAAAGCCAGACGGGGAACTGGAGATTCAGGAGAAAGAGCTCAAGCTCATCAAGGATCGCTGCCCGATCCTGGGTCTGCCCCTTATCCGGGGGGTCATTACCTTCTGCGACTCCATGTACAACGGTGTCACCGCCCTGATGTTCTCGGCGGAGTTTGTCCCCGAGGAGGGGGAGGAGGAAGAGCCCTCTAAATTTGAGACCTGGCTCAACGATAAGCTGGGCAGTGAAAAGGCCACCGCCTCCTTTACCACCGTGGCGGTAATTTTGGGCCTTGCCATGTCCATTGGCCTCTTTTTCCTGCTGCCCACCCTGCTGGGCACCGCCATCACCCTGGTCACAGATTCCATGCTGGCCCGGAATCTGGCGGAGAGCCTTTTGAAAATCCTGATTTTTGTGGCCTATCTGGCTCTGTGCTCTCACATGAAAGAGATGAAGCGGGTCTTCTCCTACCACGGAGCAGAGCACAAGACCATTTTCTGCTATGAGGCGGGACTGCCCCTTACGGTGGAAAATGTGAGAAAACAGCCGCGGCACCATCCCCGGTGCGGCACCAGCTTTCTGTTCATGGTCATCGCCGTGTCCATTCTGGTGTCCACGGTGGTCTTTGCCATCTGGCCGGTACATAATCCCATTCTGCGCTTTCTGGCTCACCTGGTGATGCTGCCTCTGATCGTGGGCATCAGCTATGAGTTCAACCGCTGGGCGGGCCGGCACGACGGCCCCATTACCCGGCTTATGACTGCACCGGGCCTGTGGCTTCAGAACTTTACCACCTTTGAGCCAGACGATTCCATGATCGAGGTGGGTATCAAGGCTCTGGAGCTGGTGCTGCCGGAGAAGCAGGGGGAGGACGCGTGGTAACAAGAAGCGCGGAGGCGAGCGGAGCAGCACGGATGGACCGGAGCGAGGGCAAAAACCGAAGGGCCGCGTGAGCGGACCTGTTTTGCGCCCGAGACGGAGGGAAGCCGTGCGTTGCGCAGCCGCCGCAGCGTGACAACAAGAAGCGCGGAGAAGCCGGGAGCAGGGAAATAACCCCGGAGCGAATGGGCAGAACCCAGGGACGGCTGTTGGCCGGCCCGGATCTGCCCGGAGTCGGAGGGGGTTATTTCCCGTTGCGGAGGCTTCGCAGCGTGACAAAAAGCAGCGCGGAGTTTAGAGAGAATCTTGGAGAAGGTGAAGGGAAATGGCGACCACCTATAACAATTTGTTTCTGGACACCCGCACCCGCCTGAGAAAGGCGGGGGTGGACAACGCCCAGCTGGAGGCCAGGGAGCTGGTGTGCTACGCCTCGGACAAAAGCCGGGAGCAGCTCTACCGGGACATGTCCCTCTATGTCTCCGCCGAGCTGGAGCGGCGGGTGGACGAGCTGGTTCAGCGCCGTCTGGCGGGAGAGCCGGTGGCCTACATTATTGGAGAGTGGGAATTTTACGGCCTTCCCATGGATGTGTCCCATGATGTGCTCATCCCCCGGATGGACACCGAGGTGCTGGCCGAGCGGGGCATTCTGAAGGCCCGGGAGTCGGGGGAAGGCGCCCGGGTGCTGGACCTGTGCGCCGGGTGCGGCTGCGTAGGTCTTGCGGTAGCCGCCAACGCGCCCCAGTGCCGGGTGGTGCTGGGAGAGCTGTCTGAGGGAGCCCTGCGGGTCTGCAAGCAGAATGTCCGCCGCAATGAGCTCAATGCCCGGGTCACCTGTCTGTCCGTCAATGCCATGGAGCCCCCAAGCTCCGCCCTTTGGGACTTTGATGTGATCGTCTGCAATCCCCCCTACATCCCCACCGGGGACATCCCGGGCCTGGACATCTCCGTGCGGGATTACGAACCCCACATGGCCCTGGATGGGGGAGAGGATGGCCTGGACTTTTACCGTTTTATTTCCGCCAAGTGGAAATCAGCCCTGCGTCTGGGCGGCACCCTCATCTATGAGGTTGGTATCGGCCAGGCACCCCAGGTGGAAGAGATCCTGGCACAAAACGGCTTTGAGGACATCAAAACCACCGCCGACACGCAAGGAATCTGGCGGGTGGTGGAAGGAACCATCAACAACTGAGTGAGAAGGTGTTCCGGAAGAGCCGGGATATAGATAAGTCCGTTTTTTGGGACAGAACTTGTTCTATTCTGTAAAACGGAACAGCCGCTCCGGGCGGTTCGGGGGCCGGATTTACCGGCTTTCGAGAGGAAGAGAAAGGATGGAACAGTATGGCAACGAAGAAACCTGTTATCGAGGCGGCCACTCCGGCCTCGGATAAGAAAAAGGCCCTGGAGACTGCCATGGCCCAGATCGAGCGCACCTACGGCAAGGGCTCCATTATGCGCCTGGGAGAGAATACCGGCATCGTGGTGGACGCCATCCCCACCGGCTCCTTGTCTCTGGATATCGCCCTGGGGATCGGCGGCGTGCCAAAGGGCCGCATCATTGAGATCTACGGACCCGAGTCCTCCGGTAAGACTACCCTTGCCCTCCATATTGTGGCTGAGGCCCAGAAGCGTGGGGGAGAGGTGGCCTTTATCGATGCCGAGCACGCTCTGGATCCCGGCTATGCCCGGGCCCTGGGGGTGGACATTGACTCCATGCTCATCTCCCAGCCCGACACCGGCGAGCAGGGCCTGGAGATCTGCGAGGCGCTGGTCCGTTCCGGCGCCATTGATGTGGTAGTGGTGGACTCGGTGGCCGCCCTGACCCCCCGGGCCGAGATCGAGGGGGATATGGGGGACAGCCATGTGGGCCTGCTGGCCCGTCTTATGAGTCAGGCCCTGCGGAAATTGGCCGGCTCCATTGCCAAGACCAACTGCGTGGTTATCTTTATCAACCAGCTCCGGGAAAAGGTGGGGGTCATGTACGGTAACCCAGAGGTGACCACCGGCGGCCGGGCCTTGAAGTTCTACTCCTCTGTGCGCATTGATGTGCGGCGGATCGAGGCCCTGAAAAACGGCACCGAGATCATCGGCAACCGCACCCGGGCCAAGATCGTGAAAAACAAGGTTGCGCCTCCCTTCCGTGAGGCGGAATTTGATATCCTCTACGGGGAGGGCATCTCCAAATGGGGAGAGCTGGTGGACCTGGCCGTCAAGCTGGATATCGTTCAGAAGTCGGGCTCCTGGTTCTCCATGGGGGAGACCCGCCTGGGCCAGGGCCGGGACGCTGTGAAGCAGTATTTGAAGGAAAATCCCGAGCTGGCCGAGAAGATCGAGGCCGAGGTCCGTGCCAACGCATTCAAGCTCATGAGCAAGCAGGCCCAAATCGCCGCCAAAGCCGCAGGCCGGGCGGTGGATGTGTCCGCCGATGACTTTGAGGACGGGACGGAGGAGCCCAACTAACGAGGTATGGTGATTCAGGAGCTGAAGCCCTCCAAGCATGTGGAGGGACGGTGGCTGGCGGTGCTGGAGGACGGGTCCATCCTGCGCCTTGGAGAGGGGGAAGTGGTACGCTTTGCCCTCTACGCTGGAAAAGAACTCAGCGAGGACGAGGCGGAGGAGCTACAAAAAGCGCTTAAAGGAAGCGCTTTAAAGGAAAAAGCCTTGTCACTGCTCGCCCGCAAGCCCCAGTCCCGAAAGGAGCTGGAGCGGAAGCTGAGGGAGTGGGAGGCCACGGAGGAGGAAACGGTCTCCATCTGTGAGCGGCTGGAGGAGCTGGGCTACCTCAACGACGGTTCCTATGCCGCCCTGGTGGCCCGGCACTACTCCGCCAAGGGGTATGGGGAGCGGAAGCTCCGGGACGAGTTTTACCGCCGGGGCATTCCCCGGGAGCTGTGGGACGAGGCCCTTGCCTCCGCCTGTGACCCGGCCCAGGCCATCGACGATTTTCTGGCCAAAAAGCTCTCCGGCAGGGAGCCGGACCGGCAGGAGCTGAAACGGGCCTCCGACGCCCTGGCCCGGCGGGGCTACCGCTGGAGCGACATTGCCGAGGGCCTTCGCCGGTACGGGGCGGATGTGGAGGACTAAGGGAAGCCAAGAGGAGGGCGAGTATGACCCGAAGGAAGAAGGCTGCTGTGGCTGTGGCGGCGGTCCTGATGGGCGGTGTGTTGCTGGGGGGCTGTGGTGGTACAGTCCGGGGCCGGAGTGGCTGGCCCGCAGAACGGCAGAGAGTTATGCGGAGCAGTATGCCCCGGAGTACAGCTATCATGGATGGAACATGGGTGTGGGGCGGCCCGGCAACGGGTTTTGGATCGTGACTATGTTCCGGGAGGAGGACATGGAGCAAAAAGGTCCTGCCCTTCACCTGGAGATCAGCGGCGCGATGTTTCCCACCCAGGTGATCGTGGCCGACTGGTGGGCTCCTGAGAAGATGGATTGGCCAGATATTGAGTTGCCTGTCCCGGGCTAGTATTTTGAATATTGGAGCGATACTATGTCATACAAAGTAGCCTTTGTTTCTCTTGGCTGTGCCAAGAACCTTGTAAATACCGAGCAGATGATGGCCCTTTGCCGTAAGGCGGGACACCTTGTCACCGGCGACCCTGACGGGGCTGATGTAGCGGTGCTCAACACCTGCGGCTTCATCGAGTCGGCCAAGAGCGAGGCCATCGACAACATTCTTGAATTGGGGGAACTAAAGAAGGCGGGCAGGCTCAAGAAGCTGCTGGTGGCCGGATGCCTCACCCAGCGCTACCCCGACGACATTCGCGCGGAACTGCCCGAGGTAGATGGTATGCTGGGCACAGGCAGCTACACCGATGTGGTGAAGGCTGTGGAGGAACTGATGGCGGGGGAGAAGGCGGAGCACTTCGGCAACATCCACCGCACCTATGAGGACGGGGAGCGCCTGGTGACCACCCCGCCCTACACCGCCTATCTGAAGATCGCCGAAGGGTGCAGCAACGGCTGCGCCTTCTGCATCATTCCAAAGCTCCGGGGAAAATACCGCAGCCGGTCTATGGAGGCCCTGCTCTCCGAGGCGAAGAAGCTGGCCGACTCCGGGGTGAAGGAGCTCATCGTCATTGCCCAGGACATCACCCGCTACGGGCTGGACCTGGAGGAGAAAACCTCTCTGGCTGCTCTGCTCAGGGAACTGTGCAGGCTGCCCTTCCACTGGATCCGCCTTCATTACCTCTATCCCGAAGTTATCACCGACGAGCTTATTGAGGTCATTGCCCACGAGCCCAAGATCCTCCACTATCTGGACATTCCCATCCAGCACTGCAACGACGCTATTTTGAAGGCCATGCGCCGGCACAACACCCGCGCGGAGCTGGAGGCGCTGTTTGCCAGGCTGCGCAGGGCCATGCCCGACCTGGTCATTCGCACCTCTCTCATCTGCGGCCTGCCCGGGGAGGGAGAGGCGGAGTTTGAAGAACTGTGCCAGTTTCTCCGGGAGCAGAAGCTCCAGCGGGTGGGCGTGTTCCAGTTTTCTCCCGAGGAAGGGACCCTGGCCGCCGCCATGGAAAACCAGGTGCCCGGCGAGATTGCCGCAAGGCGGGTGGAGCTGGTGGTGGACCTCCAGTCCCGGATCATGGATGAGTATAACGAGCAGCGCCTGGGCACGGTGATGGAGGTGCTGTGCGAGGGCTTTGATTCCAATGAGGGGTGCTACGCCGGCCGGACCTACGCCGACTCGGTGGACATCGATGGACGGGTCCTCTTTACTGCCGCCGGGCTCATCCCCGCCGGCGAGTTTGTCAAGGTGCGTATCACCGGGGTCTCCGACGGGGACCTCACCGGTGAAATTGAGGAATAAATAAAATAAACGAGGGAATTTGCTATGAACACAGCCAATAAACTGACCATTCTCCGGGTGGTGATGATCCCGGCCTTCCTGCTGGTGCTTTATCTGGATGTGCCCGGGGCCAACTACTGGGCCCTGGCCATCTTTGCCGCCGCCAGCATCACCGACACCCTGGACGGCTACATTGCCCGACACTACAACCAGATCACCGATTTCGGTAAATTTATGGACCCTCTGGCAGACAAGTGTCTGGTCACTGCGGCTATGCTCTGGTTCGTGGAGGTGGGCCAGATGCCCGCTTGGGCCCTGCTCATCGTCATCGTACGAGAGTTCGGCGTGTCCGGCCTTCGCATGGTGGCCGCCGACAAGGGTCGGGTCATTGCCGCCGGCTGGTCGGGGAAGGTGAAGACCGCCTCCACCATGGTCTGCATCGTGCTCATGCTGCTGCCCATCCCTCCTGCGGTGAACAGCATCTGCACCGCCCTTATTGTGCTGACCACCATCTACTCCGGAGTGGAGTACTTTATGAAGAATTTGGATGTGCTGACCCAGGCGGAATAAGGAGAAAAGGATGCATACCTTCAATGCCAAGAATACATGGCAGGATACCCTGATCCGGGTGCTGGTCATTGCGGTGTCCTCTTTCATCGTCGCACTGAATCTGAAGAGCTTTGTTCAGGCCGGGGATATGTTTCCCGGGGGCTTTACCGGCATGACCCGTCTGATTCAGCGGATCGTACTGGATAACTTCGGCGTCGAGCTGCCCTTTGCCCCCATCAACCTGGCCCTCAATGCCGTGCCGGCTGGGATCAGTTTTGTGATGGTGGGCAAGCGCTTTACCCTGTATTCCTGCTTGTCCATCGCCCTGACCAGTATCTTCACCGATCTGGTGCCCTCCATCGCCATTACTGAGGACACCCTGCTCATCTGTATCTTCGGCGGCCTCATCAACGGCTTTGCCATCAGCCTGTGCCTCTATGTCCGGGCCACCTCCGGGGGGACGGACTTCATCGCCATCGCCCTGTCCGAGCGGAAGAACATCGACGCCTGGAACTATATTCTGTGCGGCAATGTGGTCATGCTCATGATCGCCGGATTGCTCTTCGGCTGGGACAAGGCCCTTTATTCTATCCTCTTTCAGTACGCCTCCACCCAGATGATCCGCATGATGGACCCGGATGGCCGGCGTTCCACCCTGCTTATTGTAGCGGAGAAGGACCATGTGGAGGAGATCTGCGCCCTTATCCGCCAGACCCACCACTCCGCCACTTTGATGGACGGGGTGGGGATGTACAACGGGACTCCATGCACCATGATCTATTCGGTGGTGGAGGACAGTCTGGTCCGCTCCCTGTCCCACCAGGTGCGCCAAATCGACCCGAAAGCCTTTGTCAATGTGCTGCGCACTGAGAAAGTGGTGGGCAAATTTTACCGCCGCCCCAGAGATTGAACCGTCCCTCCGCATGATGCCGGACCCGGGCGGAACAAATGCCATCTGTCCGAAGGAGATCCTCCCTGGGCGGGTGGCATTTTGTCTAAAATAGCAAAAATCGGCCAATTGCCGCGAAAAGGGCGAATTGGCCGATGTTGATATAAAATTGACCTTTTGTCAGCCGTTCCAGTTCTCCCGAAGGAGGACCTGATCCCCGGACTGGTACTCTTTTGCATATTTTCCCGGGGTGACGCCGGTGAGGTGGCCGAAGGTGCGGATGAAATGGGAGTTGTCGGAAAAGCCGGACAGCTCCCCCGCCTGCTGGACGCTGACCCCGTCCTGAAGAAGCTGCCGGGCCTTCAGAACGCGGCTGTAAATGATGTACTCCATGACGGAAAAGCCGGTGGCGGACTTGAAAATGCGGCACAGGTAGTGTTTGCTGATGTAAAAATGGCCGGCGATCTGGTCCAGGGAGAGAGGCTCGGACAGATTGTCCCGGATATAGTCCAGGATGGGGGAGACCCGGAGGAAATCCTTGTTTCGGATGGCTTCGCCGGCGGTGGCGGCGTTGAGGGTGGGGGCCAGACGGATGAGCAGGTTCAGAAGGGCGACCGTCTGACGAATGTCGCTGCCGAAGCTTCCGTCGTTTTTGTTGCGCTCCAGGGCCTGGAAAAGCTCGATGATTTCAGTCATCTGGGCGGCGTTGAGCTCAGCTCTGCGGAAGGAAACCTGTCCCAGCTGGGTCAGGTCGGTCTGGGGGGTGGACAGCTGGGCCAGGGCCCGATGACTGATGTGGAGCACATACCGGGCATGAAAGCCGGTGGCCATGGTGCGGTGGAGGGTATTTTCCCCGATGAGGTAAAGGGTGCCCCGGCGCAGGGGATAGACCTGATCGTTGACGAAGATGTTCCCGGGACTGGTAAGAGGGAGGAGCAGTTCATAATGGTCGTGGAAATGGAGTCGGCTCATGTTCCAGGTGTCATTATGATTCAGCTGTAAGTGAAATTCTACATTCGTCATAGTAAAAAGGCCCTCCAGATCCAGCGGCAATGATTGCTTTTAGACATTGTACCACGCCAGGAGAATATATGCAAACTTTTTGCTAAGTTACAGATAGACCAAATATGAAAAATGTGATAAAATAAGCACTGTAAAATAGCGCGTGGACCGTACATTGGAAAATTGAGCAAAAGAGAGAAAAATCATTTGTAATGGGGGTTTTATCATGAACAAAGTTTATTCCCTGCATGACGCCGTGGCGAAGTTCGTCGAAAGCGGAGATTGTATCTGCTTCGGCGGGTTCACCACCAACCGCAAACCTTACGCGGCCGTGGCCGAGATCCTGCGCCAGGGCCAGAAGGACTTCACCGTTTGGGCTGGTCCCGCCGGCGGTGACTGGGACATGATGATCGGCGAGGGGCGTGTAAAGGCCTATATCAACTGCTACACCGCCAACTCCGGCTACACCAATGTGTCCCGCCGCTTCCGCGCCGCCATCGAGAAGGGCGAGCTGACTTATGAGGACTATTCTCAGGATGTGCTCATGCTCCAGCTCCACGCCGCCTCTCTGGGCCTGCCCTTCCTGCCCGTGCGTCTGATGCAGGGTTCCGGTCTGATGAAGTACTGGGGCATCAGTGAGGAGCAGCGCAAGACTCTGGACAAGGTGGATGACCTGAAGTGCGTGGAGGTGGAGAACCCCTTCAACCCCGGTGAGAAGGTGGTCGCCGTTCCCGTGCCCAAGCTGGACACCGCCATCATCCATGTGCAGAAGGCCTCTCCCGACGGCACCTGCATCATTGAGGGTGACGAGTTCCATGATGTGGATGTGGCCGTTGCCGCCCGCAAGGTCATCGTTACCTGCGAGGAGCTGGTGAGCGATGAGTACATCCGCCGCGACCCCACCCTGACCCGCATCTTCGGTGAGTGCGTCAGCGCTGTGGTCCACTGCCCCTACGGTGCCTGGCCCTCCCAGTGCTACAACTACTACGACAACGACTCCCACGCCCTGAAGGAGTACGACAAGGCCTCCAAGTATCAGGATGCCGAGGACGCCAAGGCTCAGCTGGCCAAGGCCGCCGCCAAGGCCGAGAAGGCCGCCGCTGCCAAGCCCGAGGACGAGAAGCTGGCCGAGGCTGCCGCCAAGGCCAAGAAGGCCGCTGATGATGCCGCCGCCGGTAGCGCCATCCCCGAGACCTTCCAGGATTACCTCCAGAAGTGGGTCTACAGTGTGAAGGACAACGACGAGCTGCTGGACAAGATCGGCGGGTCCCGCCTCATGCGCCTGAAGAATGAGCCCCACCTGGGCTACTCCACCAGACACTAAGAACAGGGAGGAAGAAAGAAATGTCTGATTATACCAAGTATACCAAGCAGGAAATGCAGGCTTACGCCATTGCCAAGAACATCAAGGAGAATCAGATCGTCATCGTGGGCACCGGCCTTCCCCT
>CALWOR010000042.1 GCA_944383205.1 uncultured Oscillospiraceae bacterium
TTATACCGCCCGTTTTCCAGGGAAATAATGGTCTGGCGGGTCACATCCACCGCGTCGGCCAGCTCCGCCTGAGAAATGCGCCGCTCCTTGCGCAGCTGGGCAATTTTGTTGGTCAATGGAACACCCCCCAAAAAGTAAAGCTTCCTTTACACTTCGGAGTATAGCACACTTTACATTTTATGTCAAGTCAGCTTTACATTTCCGTATAAAAAAGCGGCCCCGTTCCGGGGCCGCAAAAAATGCTCATTTAACCCAGGGTTTCCAGCTCTTTCATCCACCGGGCATTTACCGCATCTGACGGCATTCTCCAGTCGCCCCGGGGGGACAGGGTAAGGGAACCCACCTTGGGCCCATCGGGGAGGCAGGAGCGTTTGAACTGCTGGGCAAAGAAGCGGCGGTAGAAGTTATGGAGCCACTTCAAAATGGTCTCCCGGCCATAGGTATCCCCCAGGGCCTCCATGGCCAGCCGGAACACCTTCCGGGGAGAAAAACCCCAGCGGATGGCGTAGTAGAGGAAGAAGTCGTGGAGCTCGTAGGGGCCCACCAGGTCCTCGGTGCGCTGAGCGATCTCCCCCTCCTTGGGGGGCAGAAGCTCGGGGGAGACGGGGGTGTCCAGGATGTCCCGGAGGACAGCGGCCAGCTTGGGGTCGGTAGGCTCCGCCTCGTCGGCGGAGTAAGCCACCAGATGGCGCACCAGGGTCTTTGGAATGGAGCCGTTCACCCCGTACATGGACATGTGGTCCCCGTTGTAGGTGGCCCAGCCCAGGGCCAGCTCGCTGAGATCGCCAGTGCCGATGACCATGCCGCCGAAGCGGTTGGCCACATCCATGAGCACCTGGGTGCGCTCCCGGGCCTGACCGTTTTCAAAGGTGACGGACAGATCGTCCATAGACTGTCCGATGTCCTGAAAGTGGACCTTCACCGCCGGGCCGATGTCGATCTCCCGGAAGGTGGCGCCCATGCGCTCAGCCAGGATCTGGGCATTGGACTTGGTGCGGCTGGTGGTGCCGAAGCAGGGCATGGTGATGGCCGTGATGTCGGTGCGGGGACGGCCCAGCATGTCCATAGCCCGGGCAGTGATGAGCAGGGCCAGAGTGGAATCCAGGCCTCCCGACAGGCCCACCACAGCGGTCTTGGCATTGGTGTGGGCCAGACGCTTCTTGAGACCCAGGGCGGCAATGGTCAAAATCTCCTGGCACCGGGCCTTTCGGTCCCCATGATCAGCGGGGACAAAGGGGTTTTTCGCCACAGGGCGGGTCAGTACGGTCTCCTCCGGTTCCAGATCAAAGGAGCCGCGCCAAATTTCCTTTTTCGTGGCGGTAAAGGTATTCACCCTCCGGCGCTCATAGACCAGCTTGTTCACATCGATCTCCGAAATGGTCAATCCGGTCTCAAAGCGCTTTTCTGCCAAAATGGTCCCGTTTTCCCCGATGAGGTTGTGCCCGGCAAAGACCAGATCGGTGGTGGATTCTCCTTCGCCCGCATCAGCATAGACATAGCCGCACATCAGCCGGCCGGACTGTCCGGCCACCAAGGAGCGGCGGTAGTCAGCCTTGCCCACGGTTTCGTTGGAGGCAGACAGATTGAGGATCAGGGTGGCGCCCGCCCGGGCCAGTTCTACAGAGGGGGGCTCGGGGGACCACAGATCCTCGCAGATCTCCACGCCAATGACCAGATCGGGCATGCTTTCGCACTGGAAGAGGTTATTGGACGCCATACTCACGGACTGACCGCACAGCTCCACATTGTGGTCCACCTCTGCGCCGGAGACAAACCAGCGCTGCTCATAAAATTCGCCGTAATTGGGAATATAAATCTTGGGAACCAATCCCAAAAGCTCTCCCTTATGCAATATGGCAGCGCAATTATAAAGTTTATTGTCCCATTTGCTTCGCACCGGCAGGCCCACTGCGACGACCATATCCATCTCTTCCGTAGCCTCCAGCACCGTCCCCAGGGCTTCCTCCGCTCCCCGGAGCAGAGTATCCTGTAAAAACAGATCGCCGCAGGTATAGCCCGTCAGGCACAGCTCGGGCAGGCACAGAACTTTGACGCCCTGTTCGGCCGCCCGGCCAATCAGCTCAACACACTGCCGGGCATTATATGCACAGTCTGCCACCCGGATCGACGGTGTCCCCGCGGCCACCTTGATAAATCCATCCCGCATAAGCAAATCCTCCCCAAACGGTTGATCGTGTCCCTATCTTACCCTAACTTTTTTATAATTGCAAGGACCGGAGAAGCCAAATCCCCTAATAGAAACGGCGCCGGGGAAGAAATCTTCCCCGACGCCTACTTTCATGACATTCAGCTCACAGACACATACTCTTTGGACACATAGCCGGTATCGGTATTGTTGTACTTGATCTTATACCAACCGTTTTCCTCTCCCAGGACGGTAACCTCTGCGCCGTTCTGGGCACTTGCCACCTTCTCGTAGCTGGTGCCGGGACCGGAACGGATATTGAGGCCACCCTCAGCATTGACGATCTTTCCCTTGCTTCCGCTGGCCACATCACCGCCGGATGTGTTGGAACCGCCCGTCTCCGAGCTCGTATTCCCCGCATTCTGCGCCCGGCAGAAGACCACGCACTCTGCCTGCATGCCGCCGCAGGCAGCCGTCACAGTGACCCGCTCCACGCTGCTGCCGGTGTTTACATTCTGAACATTGCCTTTTTCATCAATGGTGAGAATGTCAGGATTGCTGCTGGTCCATACCACAGGCTCCTCCACTCCGTCGGGAGTGACGGTGGCTACAAAGGTGAAGGTCTCGTTGTACTGCAGGGTATACTCCGTCCCATTCAGCGCAATGGACTCCACTTCCATACCGGACTGATTGTTGGAGTCACTGCCCTGATTGGCAGAACCGGACTGACTGGCCCCCGCCTGACTGCCCTCGTTCTGGCTGGTACTTGCCGAGCCCTCGCTGGAGCTTGTGCTGTCTTTCCCGCCCAAAAGCGGACCGCTGATAAATCGGAACACAATAACCAGGGCGGCAATGATGACAATCAGAGAGATGACAAGCCCTGCAATTTGAATAGGGTTGACAGGCCGGCCATAGCCGCCTCCCCTGGAATTGGCCACCCGGCGGCCGCCGGTCACGACCCCACCCGCCCGACTGGGCCGCTCGTCACAGAAGGGGCAGCGCTTATATGTGATGGCATAGTCCTCGCCGCAGTTTTCACAGCGGATCACATCGTTGCGCCGAGGGGGCGCCTTTTTGTCTCCACTGCCGCGGGGGGACAAATTCTGCTTATCTGCCATAATCAGTTCCTCCGTATCAGGTGATTTCAGATATACTCTGTTATTTTACAGGGATTTTAGTTGTCCGTCAACGGAAAAAGTCGAAATAATAAAAAGTTTACATTTTTATGTAAACTTTTTATGCCCGCTTGACCGCATATTATCTTTTTTATATAATGATAAAATCATACAGCACCCGGGAGGAGGTATGCGCCATGGGTGAGCCCATGACTCCAAGCCAGGTCCATAAACAGTACAGCGAGGCCACAGGGGCGTTTCGGAAGCTGATTCCCGACCCGGCCCTTCGTATGAGCTTCAGCCGCCAGGTAGACGGATACATGCGCCAGTACGCCTTAGGGGTATGGCAGGCGGATAACGCCAGTTCCATCACGCCCCGCCATGTGGAGTACTACAACGCCATCTGGTCTGCCGGTAATCCGGTTCCCTCTGCTCTATACTGGGAGGTGGCCACCGGAGTGGCCAATTTCGACCTGTTTCAGCCCCCATCCTTCTTTCAGGACCTGCGGCAGTACGACCGCATGCGGGGCACCTCTCTGGCCCGCCGGTTTACCGACCAGCTCACCCTCATCCTTCTGCTTTTTGCCGCGGTGGATGGGGTGGTCAGCGAGAGTGAGGCGGGGTTTGTGAATGCCTGCAGCGATGCCCTTTTGTCCCTGTGTGATAAGGACGGGCTGAAGGGGGACCGCCCCGCCTTGAAAGCAGACCAATTTGTCTCCACGGCCCCCAGACCCGCAGCTTCTGCTCCAGCCCCTTCCGCCAAGGACGAGCCTCCCAAGGGGGAGGCTCCCGCCGAGGAAAAGGAACCCACTTTGGAGGAGCTGATGGCCGAACTGGATGGGCTGTGCGGTCTTGAAAAAGTCAAGCAGGATGTGAAAAGCCTCATCAACCTGGTAAAGGTACGAAAGCTCCGGGAGCAGGCAAATCTGCCCGTGCCCCCCATGTCTCTCCACCTGGTGTTTTTAGGCAACCCGGGTACCGGCAAAACCACAGTGGCACGGCTGCTGGCCAAGATCTACCATGCCATCGGGGTCCTGTCCCAGGGGCAGCTGGTGGAGGTGGACCGCTCAGGCCTGGTGGCCGGCTTTGTGGGGCAGACGGCCCTGAAAACCCAGGAGGCGGTGCAGAAGGCCATCGGCGGGGTACTGTTCATTGACGAGGCATATGCCCTGGTGAACCCCGAGAGCGCCAATGACTTTGGTCACGAGGCTATTGAAGTTCTGCTGAAAAACATGGAGGATCACCGCAAAGACCTCATCGTCATCGTGGCTGGGTACACCGGTCCTATGGAGGCCTTTATCCACTCCAACCCCGGCCTGGAGTCCCGGTTCAACAAATATTTTTTCTTTGAAGATTACGACGGCCAGCAGCTTATGGATATTTTCCGCTCCATGTGCGCCAAAAACGGCTATGCCCTATCCCAGGAGGCCGAGGCTCTGATGGAACAGGAGCTTCAGTCTCTCTATCATCACCGGGATGAAAACTTCGGCAATGCCCGGGATGTGCGCAACCTCTTTGAAAAGGCGGTCTCCCGCCAGTCCGACCGGGTAGCCCAGCTGGAACAGCCCACCAGAGAGCAGCTTATGGAGCTGCTTGCGGAAGATTTAAAGGAGCCGGAGGCCCGTCCGGCAAACAACAGTAAGGAGGAACATCATCATGCTGATCAACTTTAAGGCCATGGAAGAGACCGCCCATGAACATTTCAAAGGCGGCGAGGGGACCTTTATCAACAAGGTCTTTCACGACAGTGACAACAAGATCATCACCGGCCGTCTGACCCCGGGCAGCTCCATCGGTCTGCACACTCACCAGGGCAACAGCGAGATCATCTTCATTCTTTCGGGCACCGGCAAGGTTCTGTACGACGGGGCCTATGAGTCTCTCTCCGCCGGTTGCTGCCACTACTGCCCCCAGGGCCACAGCCACAGTCTCATCAACGACGGCACAGAGGACCTGGTGATTTGTGCCGTCGTCCCCGAGCACGGCTCCGCCCGATGAAAATTGCCTTTTACACCCTGGGCTGCAAGGTCAACCAGTATGAGACCCAGGCTCTGGAGCAGCTGTTCTCTGCCCGCGGACACGACCTGGTCCCTTTTGAAGAGTCCGCCGACGCCTACATTATCAACACCTGCACCGTCACCGCCGTCAGCGATAAAAAGTCCCGCCAGGTCATCCGCCGCACCCGGAAAGCCGCCCCTGACGCCATCATCGCCGTGTGCGGCTGCTACCCCCAGACCCACCCCCAGGACATGGAGGGGCTGTCCATCGACCTGGTGTCGGGTACCGGGGAACGCCAGGGCTTTGTGGAGCTGCTGGAGCGCACCTGGCAGGAGCGTCAGCCCATCACCGCTCTGGACAACGCCTTTGACCGCCGGGTTTTTGAGGTCCTGCCCGCCGGAGGGCTGGAGGGCAGGACCCGAGCTATGTTAAAGGTGGAGGACGGCTGCGTCAACTTCTGTTCCTACTGCATCATCCCCTATGCCCGCGGCCCCATCCGCTCTCTGCCTCTGGCCGAGGCGGCGCAGCAGGCTGCCAGTCTGGCAGGGGAGGGCTACCGGGAGCTGGTACTAACAGGAATCGAAATATCCTCCTGGGGACATGAGTGGAAGGACGGGCACTCTCTCATCGATCTCATCGAGGTGGTTTGCCGCTCCGCCCCTGACTGCCGCATCCGGCTTGGTTCTCTGGAACCCCGGACCATTACAGAGGAGTTCTGTCTCCGGGCCTCAGTGCTTCCCAACCTCTGTCCCCACTTTCACCTGTCCATGCAGAGCGGCTGTGACGAGACTCTGAAGCGGATGAACCGGAAGTACGATACCGCCCGGTACCTGAAAAGCGTTACCCTTCTCCGCAGATATTTTGACCGTCCCGCCATCACCACCGACATGATCGTGGGCTTCCCGGGGGAGACAGAAGAGGAATTCACCCAGACCCTGGCTTTCATTCAGAAATGCGCCTTTGCCGCCATGCATATTTTCCCCTACTCCAAGCGCCCGGGCACGCCGGCAGCCAAGATGCCCGGCCAGGTCCCCAAAGCCCTAAAGGAGGAGCGGGCCCACCGCTCCGCCCAGGTGGCCCAGGCCATGGAGCAGACCTATCTGGCGCAGTTTTTGGGCCAAACGCTGGAAGTTCTCTTTGAGCAGCAGCGGGAAGGCTCCTGGCGGGGTTACACCACCCGGTACACCGAGGTGGCGGTGGAAAGTCCCGAAAATCTCCACAATCAGCTGAAACATGTGCAGATTACAGGGGCAGACAAAGGTTATCTCCGGGGAATTCTATAAAATTTTCCACAGGGGATGGAAACTCTGTCCTGGCGGTGCTATAATGGGCCCGCCATTGGACAAACTGAACCGGGGCTCACCGCCCCGCTGAGAGGAGAACTATAAAAATGCCCGAGCACGAAAATTATTCCGCCAATCCCGGGAAAAACCTGGTCCGCACTGTGGACGGGGTGGACTACCTGCGCATCCCGGTAAAGACCCATCTGATCACAAAAGACGACAATATGGTGGATGTGATCAACAAATATCCCAAGGACAAAATGCAGCAAGGCGATATTCTGTTTATCTCCGAAAAGGCTGTAGCCTGTACCCAGAGCCGCGCCATCCCCATGGAGGACATCAAACCCCGGAAGCTGGCCGTCACCCTGAGCCGCTATGTGACCAAAACCCCCGCCGGTATCGGCCTGGGCATTCCCGAGACCATGGAGATGGCACTTCAGGAGTGCGGCACCCCTCGTATCCTCTTTGCCGCCTTCTGCAGCGTCATCGGCAAGATTTTGGGCAAGCGGGGCTGGTTCTACAATGTGGCCGGTCCCAAAGCCCGGGGCATTGACGGCCCCACCGAGGGCACCATCCCCCCCTATGATCATTATGTGGTGCTCACCCCCGCCGATCCTATGGGCACCTCCAAGAAGCTGGCCGCCGCCCTGGGGTACCCTGTGGCCATTGTGGACATCAATGACCTGGGCGCCAACATTCTGGGCTTTTCAGAAAAAGAGCCCTCTATGGATTGGCTGGCCAAGGCTTTGGGGGACAACCCCCTTGGTCAGGGGGAGGAGTGTACCCCCATGGGCATCCTGCGCAAGGCATAAAAATCATAAAAAGCGTCCGGCTTTCAAATGCCGGACGCTTTCCTTATTCCTCATTTCTGGGGTCGGGCAGGTCAATGTAGATCGGCTCGTGGCCGGTGGAGGAAACAAACCTCAACATATCCTCCCGCTTCAGCCGCAGAGTGGAGGTAGAGATCCCCGGGTGGCCGCTGATGTACGGGTCGGCCATCAGATCCTTGTCGATGACCAGCTGGACCCGGTTTTCCCGGTCAAAGAGGAGCTCCATGGCAGAGACGGAACCGGGAACAGTCTGTAAAAACTGGGCCATATGCCCATCATCGGCAAAGGACAGCCGGGAACAGCCCAGCTGTGCGGAGAGATATTTCGTCTTAAACGGCTTGTCTCCGGGCATCATCAGAAGATAGAAGTCCGTCTGCTGCCTGTTGCACAAAAAGAGATTTTTGCAGATCTTCCCCTCCAGAATTTTCTCCACCTGGTGGCAGATCTCGATGGTATCGGCGCGGTCATGGTCCACCCGAACATAGGGGATCTTCAGTTCCTCCAGTCGGTCGTAGATGGCCAGCTCCTGGGGAATGCGGTCATCCGCGGGCCGGGTGGTGTATAGGGTAGGGTCGATATACATGTCTGCCGCTCCTTCTCCAAAATTTTGTTTTTCTATCATAGCACAGCCTCAGATTTTGGGCAAGTCCCTTGCCATTTCCCCCGTCTGTGATACAATATCACAAAACACACGCGCTCCGGGGCGCGTCAGGGAGGCTGATGTATGGAGACATATTTGTTGGGACAGTCGCTGGAGCTTCTTTCGGGCTCTGCCGGACCTGAGTCGCCCACGCTTACCCTGCTCACCAGCGAAGAGCTGGCCCACACCCAGTCCCTGCCCGGCCTGGAGTCCGTCCTGCACCATACGCCCCCCGCCCGGGACGCCCGGGTCTGCAAGGCAGAGGTTCGGGGGGACTGTCTGTGCGGCACCGTATTCACGCCCCGCCGCACCAAGGACGGCCAGCCTATCGCCTTCGGTTATCTCCTGACAGAGCGCCGTATGGTCCTGTGTGATGACTGCGGCGCAGTCCGTGCAGCAGTCAAACGGCTCAGCCGGGAAAAGCACTGGCGGGAAAACGGGCCGGGTCGGCTTTTTTATGAGCTTCTGGAGCTGCTCATCGCAAAGGATCACCACCACCTGGAGGAGCTGGAGGACCGTCTCAGTCAGCTGGAAGACCAGGTGCTGGCAGGCACCCTGGACAACTTCGGCTCCCCCATCACCGCCGCACGGAAAGAGGCTATGAATTGGTTCCGCTACTACTCGCAGCTCAGCGACATGGCCTGTGAGCTGGAGGAAGATGAGAGCGGCTTCTTCACGGAAAACGAGCGCAGGCTGTTTCATTTGGTGGAGAAGCGTCTGGGCCGTCTGAGGGACGAGGCTCAGCTTCTGCGGGAGTATTGCCTTCAGGTCCGGGAACTGTTCCAGGCCCAGGTGGATATTCGTCAGAACCGGATCATGAAGATCCTCACTGTGGTCACCACGCTCTGCCTGCCTCTGTCTCTGGTGGCGGGATGGTATGGAATGAACTTCCAGGGCATGCCTGAGCTGGGGTGGAAGTATGGCTATCCCGCCGTGATTGTCATCAGCCTTGTCATCGTGATCCTGTGCCTGTGGATCATGAAAAAGAAAAAGTTCTGGTAAAAAATCCGCCTGATGGACTCGGGCGGATTTTTATACAGAAATTCAGTTTTTCAGGCTCTGCATAGGGGCGGGGATCCGGCCTCCCCGAGCAATGAACTCCTTTGCAGAGAAGGGACGCACGCTCTGCACAGGAGCAGAGCCCAAAAGTCCCCCAAACTCCACGGTATCTCCCACTTTGCAGCCGGGAGCGGGGATAATGCGAACGGCGGTAGTCTTGGAATTGACCATGCCGATAGCAGCCTCATCGGCAATGATGGCGGAAAGTGTCTCAGCGGTGGTGTCCCCGGGAACGGCGATCATATCAAGGCCAACTGAACACACACAAGTCATAGCCTCCAGCTTTTCCAGGGTCAGGGCCCCGGAGGCAGCGGCAGCAATCATGCCCTCGTCCTCACTCACGGGGATAAAAGCTCCGCTGAGGCCGCCCACAGAGGAGGAGGCCATGACGCCGCCCTTTTTCACCGCGTCGTTGAGCAGGGCCAAAGCGGCGGTGGTCCCATGGGTGCCGCAGACCTCCAGGCCCATCTCCTCCAAAATCCGGGCCACAGAGTCACCCACAGCGGGAGTGGGGGCCAGGGACAGATCCACGATGCCAAAGGGAGTATCCAGACGGCGGGAAGCCTCCTGCGCCACCAGCTGTCCCATACGGGTAATGCGGAAAGCAGTCTTTTTAATGGTCTCAGCCACCACATCAAAGGGCTGTCCCTTCACACTCTGAAGGGCGTGATAGACCACACCGGGGCCGGAAACGCCCACATTGATGACCTTTTCCGGCTCGCCCACCCCGTGGAAGGCGCCGGCCATGAAGGGGTTGTCCTCCACAGCGTTGCAGAATACCACCAGCTTGGCGCAGCCAAAGCCTCCTTTATCGGCGGTGGCCTGGGCCAGATCCTTGATGGTGCGGCCCATCAGCGCCACCGCGTCCATATCGATACCTGCCTTGGTGGAGCCCACATTCACACTGGAGCAGACGATATCGGTGGTGGACAAGGCCTCCGGGATGGAATCGATCAGAATACGGTCGGCCTTGGTCATCCCCTTCTGCACCAGAGCGGAGAAACCGCCGATAAAATTGACGCCGGTGGTCTTGGCGGCCCGGTCCAGCGCCTGGGCAAATGGGGTGTAGTTATCCGTATCAGCGGCAGCGGCCACCAGAGCAATAGGTGTAACGGAGATACGCTTATTGACAATAGGGATGCCGAATTCTTTTTCAATGGCCTCTCCAGTGGCCACCAGGTTTTCAGCATAGCGGGTGATCTTGTCATAGACCTTGTCACAGGCGATCTTCACATCACTGTGGGCACAGGACAGCAGAGAGATCCCCATGGTGATCGTGCGCACATCCAGATGCTGCTGATCGATCATCTGGATAGTCTGCATAATTTCACTTTGGTTGAGCATAGTTGTCCTCCTAAAAAAGGTGGTATATGTCTGGTATCACGCTGCGGCGGCTGTACAACGCGCGGCTTCCCTCCGTCTCGGGCTCAAAACAGCTGCCTTCAGCGGCTTGGTTTCTCGCCCTCTCGCTCCGGTCTATCCGTGCTGCTCCGCACGCCTCCGCGCTTAGATTCGATGCATGGCGTTAAAAATGTCCTCCCGCTGAATGCGGATGGACAGGGCCTGTTCCTTGCCGGCCTTGTCCAGGATATCGGCCATATCGCCGATGGAGTCCTTGCAGGCGGCGGTATCCACCAGCATGACCATGGTGAAGTACTCCTGAAGTACAGTCTGGTTGATATCCAGAATGTTGATATTGTGCTGGGCCAGCAGGGAACAAACAGCGGCGGTGATTCCCACCCGGTCCTTGCCGATCACGGTGACAATAGCTTTCATAATTTCAATCCTTCCTGTAATTTATTTTCTGTGGTCTTTTTTCACCTGAGGCTATTAAGTCAGCTCATCCAAGGTCAGCTCAAACCCGTCTAAAAAGTGCTCCATAAAATACTTCAAAGCGGGAATCTGGTTCTGACACAGTGCGGCGTAGGTCTGTTCCTTGGCCTTTTTAAATTCGTCGTTTCCCGCTTTGACCTCCTCCACACACTTAAGGTAGGCAGAGAGCTTGTCCGCCGCCTTCACCAACGCCCGGATCTCCGGGTCAGGGATGGTAATGGCCTCGTCAAAGTCCGCACGAAGGTCCTCAGGCAGCATGGACAGCAGCTTCTGTTCCGCCACCGATTCCACCTGCTTATAAGCGTTTTGTATCCCGGGGTTATCGTACTTGATGGGGGTAGGCATATCTCCGGTGAGAATCTCGCTGGCATCGTGGTACAAAGCGGCTACAGCCACCGCTCCCGGGTCAATCTGTCCGCCAAAATACCGGTTTTCGATCACTGCCAGGGCGTGGGCCAGGACTGCCACCATATGGGAGTGTTCCTGGATATTCTCCAGCTGGGTATTGCGCATCAGGCCCCAGCGGTTGATATACCGCATCCGGGCGATCATGGGAAAAAAGTAACCGGACAGGATGGTTCCCTCCCTTTCGTACAGGTCAGTGTCAGACATTTTATCACAGGAGAGGGAAGATGTAAACCTCTCCCTTCCCACGGCAAAAAAAGGACAGCTTA
>CALWOR010000043.1 GCA_944383205.1 uncultured Oscillospiraceae bacterium
CCTCTCAGTCCGGCTACTGATCGTCGCCTTGGTGGGCCGTTGCCCCGCCAACTAGCTAATCAGACGCGAGTCCATCTCAGAGCGATAAATCTTTGGCAGTCAGAGCCATGCGACCCAACTGCATTATGCGGTATTAGCAGCTGTTTCCAGCTGTTATTCCCCACTCCAAGGCAGGTTACTCACGCGTTACTCACCCGTCCGCCACTAAGAAACTAGATCCATTGGACGAATCCTCTGTCACTAGCTCTCCGTTCGACTTGCATGTGTTAAGCACGCCGCCAGCGTTCATCCTGAGCCAGGATCAAACTCTCAATAAAATGGTATTTAAAGAACCTTTCGGCTCATTAAATCAATCTTATTGAAACTTAATCTCTAAGCTTCAAAGAAATGTTAACGGTTGTCTCGACAAGCTCTCTTGAGCTTTTCTTACAACCAATTCATTCTGGTGCTTCGTGTTTGTCATGTTGTTTAATTTACAAGGTGCACACCGCTCTCAGCGGCGGGCTTTTATCTTACCACAGCTCATTTCCCTTGTCAAGCACTTTTTCAAGTTTTTTCAAACTTTTTCGTACTCTCATTCGCGGGCTCTTTGCCGTGTTAAGCGCCATCCTCGCGGACAGCCTAATTATGCTACCACACTCGGTTTCCCTTGTCAAGCACTTTTTTCAAGCTTTTTCAAACTTTTTCGTGCCCGTTCGGGAAGACCTTCGGTGGTCACCGCCGTCCTCGCGGACAGCTCATCGAGGATATCACTTTTGGAACCTTTTGTCAAGCACTTTTTTCAAGTTTTCCAAACTGAAATTCAAGCACCGACCCTCAAGGTCTCCTCTTCGATTTCCTCAAACCCTTCTCCTGCAAGGCTTTTCAAGTCCCGCACCGGAAGCGCTCGCTTATAATAGCAAAATCCCCGCCCCTTGTCAACACCTTTTTTCAAGTTTTTTAATTCTTTTTTTCAGCCCCCAATATCTGCCCCTTGGCCGCCCTTTTTTTCACAAGATATGCTCCTCCCTTTGGCGCTGTCGGTTCCTTTTACCAACAGACAAAGCACTCCCGGCAGTACAAGGCCCAATATCACATTTCCTCTGGAAATGGTTTCTCCGCTCATGAGAGCTTCCAGTGCCGTTCCCGGAGACAGAAAGAGACTTGCTCCAGCTGCGAAACCTACGCAGATCCAGGGAATCCATACCTCGCTTTTCTGCGGCAGCGCTGCCGCCGCCATGGACCGCATGGCAAAAATCAGCACGCCTCCCATAGCCAAATCTGAGAATATCCAAAGTGAGGAGATTATGCTCTCTACCCGCTGAAATGCCCCCTCCACGCCCACACTTTTGGCCAAGGCGAAAAAGGGATTCTCTAACTTAGCTGCCAGCCCCGCTCCCAGATTTCCAAGTATAATAGCCTGGGCTGTTGCCAAAAGCAATATGCCCCCCAAGCCCCAAAACACCCAGTGCCAGCCTTTTTTCTCTGTTCGGTCTTGAACCTCCTCCAATAGAAAAGCCGCAAAAAGGCCCCAGCCCACTACGCCGGCAGCATCCAATGCCCCTCTGGCCAATTCGGGGCCTTCCCGCCAACTGATGGGAAGCAGCCGCTCCGGTCTTGCCTGGATCACAGACAGAGCTAATACAACCAGCGCCGCCGCCAGCAAAGCGGCAAGGAAAAACTGTCCCGCCCGGGCAAAGGCGCCCAGGTTTCCTCGTCCGATCCAAAGCAGCACTCCCGCCAAGGCAAGGAGAAAAAACCACAGGGAACCATCCCTGTCTCCCGATGCCAGAAGCCGTCGTGCAGAGGCCCGAAGGTTCCAGGTCAAAAGCACTTGTGCCCATACCATATATAATAGTATGATTCCTCTGCCCACAATCGGCCCTAATTTTTCCATCAGGTTCCGGGCCACGCCCTTCGTTCCTGCCAAGCGGCCCATTAACCATCCCCCGGCCAGCACCAGTGGTGCCGCCAGTGCCACAGACAACCAGCTTCCCTTTTCAGTCAGAGGGAGCAGCAGTCCGGGCAGCAGTTCCCCCGCCGGGGCCAGAACTCCAGCCCAAAAGAGGGCCGTCAGCTGAGTACGGGAGATTTCCCCTCTTTTCATTGTCTCATTCCTTCCGCGCAATCATTCATGAACGGTTACCTTTACATGGATCTCAGGTTCCAGCCTTGAAAACCAATCCGCCCATGTATCTTCCGCACGATTCCACATCTCCGGTCTGAACAGAGCGGCTTGAATTCCAAGTCCCACACAGTCCGCCTTCCAGCCCTGCAGTCTGTCCAGTGTACTTTCCAGCCGCCTCAGCAGTTTTTCCTCCAGAAAAGCGGTACATTCCTCTCTGGTCTCTTTCGACAATGGACGGCTGTATTCCGTCAATTCAACTTCCACCAGACATTTCAGCTCCAGCCCCACAGGCTCCTCTTCCCGGAGCAGGATCGTCGGCACCGTACTGGCTGAAATGACTCCTGCGGACACCTGACCCTCTCTCAGTTCCAGCGTCAGTACCTCTGCGGGGGCCCTGCTCTTTAAGATCTCCAAGCCCCGAGCATCCTCGCCTTCCAGATACCCCAGAAGACTTCCATCCTTCAGCACACCATATCCCGCTTCCATCAGGGAAGTATCATCCCCTTCTCCGCACACGACAGCAGGTACAAATGCACTTCCCAGTTCCATCAGATCTGTATACACTTCTCCCACAGTCCTTGAAATGGCGGCCACCCCCAGTTTTCCATCTGTCTGCAGGGTGGCCAGCCGCCCCTCTATTCCCTCTTCTCCACCGGATTCCACCGCATTTCCTGCTGTACTATCTTTTACCAGCCAGAGCTGCGCCCCCAGCCCCAGTTCCGTATCCCGGGCAAAATAGTCCAGAACCGGCATGACCCCGCTCTTGGCCAGCCCTTCCCCCAGCAGCAGCTGATCCACATAACCGAAAAATACATAGTTGTCGCTGAGTCCCTGCATGGCCAGACAAGCGGCACTGAGGGACTCTCCCTGTGCTGAAAGCACCAAAGCGGGCTCGCCTTCCGCCTGCAGTCCTCTGGCTCTGGGCCCGGTGGAACCGGTGACTTCTACCGCTCCGGACGCAGAATCCACCCCCATTGTCCTCAGCAGCGCCATGTCCCCCATCTCCCGGGAGGTGGGCAGACCGGAACAGCCTGTCAGCAGCAGGCTTCCCGCCAGGATGACCGCCAAAATGCCTCTCACCGCTGGTTCCTCCTGTTCTTCGTGTTTACCGCTCCGTCTCTCCATTTCATAGCGGGCAGAGGCAGCCGAAACAGGCTGGGGTGCCCCCGAGATCTTCCAGCCCCTGTGGTAAAGGGAGCCAGATAGGGCACGCCAAAGCTTTCGAGACCGGCTAAATGATAAATAAGTCCCGCGCAGCCCAGGCTCAACCCAAACAGGCCTCCCACACTGGCCAGAATGGCCAACAGAAACCGCCACAGCCGAAGTGCGTTGCCGAAATCCTGTGAGGGCTGGGTATATCCCGCAATTCCCGCGATGGCCACGGCAATGAGTACCGCGGGAGAGACAATATGGGCCTCCACCGCCGCATTGCCCACCACCAGCCCCCCCAAAATAGAGACGGTCGCCCCGATTGGGCCGGGCAGCCGCAGTCCGGCCTCCTGAATGACCTCAAAGGCCAAAAGCATGGTAAGCACCTCAAAAATAGTGGAGAACGGCACTTCCTGCTTGGCCGCCACAATGGACAATGCCAGCTTCGGTGGGATGGCCTCAGGATGAAATGTCACCAGAGCAATATAGAGCCCAGGCAGCAGCAGGGTAATGAGGGCACAGAAGTAGCGCACCAGGCTGAGGGCGGAAGCTACCATCCAGTGATAGGCCCGGTCCTGGCCGGTTTTAAAAAACTGGTCTATGGTCCCTGGTACCATCCACCCCAGGGGAATCCCATCGGCAAACAGGGCCACTCTCCCTTCCAAAAGCCCCTGGCAGAGGCGATCGGGCCGCTGACTATAGGCAATCAGAGGAAAGGGACTTTTGGCGGTATCAGTCAGGTACTCCTCCAGATTTCCCGCCGCCTCCAGTCCGTCAATATCTATCTCTGACAGCCTCTTTTCCACCAGAGCCACGGTAGCCGGATCGGCCATATCCTCCAGATAGAGCACATCCACCTGTGTTCTGGACTGGCGTCCGACGATATGCTCTCTGATCTTTAGCTGAGGAGCCTTCAAGTGCCGCCGGATCATGGCAGTATTGGTACGGATGGACTCCACAAAGGACTCCCGGCTCCCCTTCAGCGCGGGCTCATTCTCCGGTTCCCCCACCCCCCGCTTTTCTTCTGTAGGAATGGGGAATGTGAGCGCATCCGTCCGCCCCTGGAAAAACAGGGCACAGCTGCCCAAAATCAGATCATTGACCACATCATCCAAGGCGTCTCTGCGCAGCGCCGCAAGGTTATACAGCGCTCCATACTGCAGCAGAGAGAACAGTTCTCCCTCCGGCACCCGGCTGAGAGCCGGGTCTTGGGATAAGGGGCGGAGGATGTAATCACTCAGCCGTTCATTCCTTGTCATGCCCAGGAGGTAACATACGGTAACAACACGCTCCTTGTCTCCATTTAAATAAACCGTCCGTTCCATAAAATCCACACAGTCTGAAAAGACCTCCCGCAGATTTTCCAGTGACAAGGGCTGTGAAAACCGAGGTTCTCTCCGGGGATGGGGCCCCTGTTCACACTTTTTTCGGGACATAGCAACACTCCCTCCTGTTCCGGGATAGTTTCCCAAAACAGAAGGGAGTTTATGCACAGCTACCGCAGGGCCTCTTCCCGCTCCTGACGCGGCGGCTGTCCGGCAGTATTTTTATGAAATCCAAGGGCCTTACCCAGCTCGCACACGGGAATGGGCATAAATGCCAAAACCAACACCCAGAACCACTGTCTTCCGTCCATAGGGGCAACGGAAAACACCTGCTGCAGCGGCGGGATCAGCAGTACGGACAGCTGCATAGCCATCCCCGCCAGAAAGGCCCGGTTCATGGCAGGATTGGACAGCAGCCCCTGGGAAAAGAGAGAGCGCTCCTCGCTGCGCACATTAAAGGCATGAAAAAGCTGACACATAGTCAGTGTGGCAAAAGCCATAGTATTGGCCGTCGCCCCCTCCATCCCCGGCCCGCCCAGACGGGTAAAGCCCAGAAAATAAGCCGTCAGCGTCAATCCTCCCACCATCAGGCCCTGCCACAAAAGGCGAAGGGAAAATTTTCGGTCAAACAGATTGGCTTCGGCGTCTCTGGGAGGACGCTCCATCACCCCCTCCTCCACCGGCTCCACCCCCAGAGCCAGGGCGGGAAGGGAATCGGTGACCAGATTGAGCCAGAGCAGCTGTACGGGGACCAGGGGCATCTGTCCAAAGCCCAGAAGGGTGGCGGAAAAAATGGTGAAGATCTCGCCGATGTTGCAGGAGAGCAGGTAGTGGATGGCCTTTCGGATATTGGAGTAGATCCCCCGCCCCTCTTCAATGGCGGAGACAATGGTGGAAAAGTTGTCATCTGTCAGGATCATATGAGCCGCGCCCTTGGCCACATCAGTGCCGGACCGACCCATGGCACAGCCGATGTCAGCGCTTTTCAGGGCAGGGGCGTCATTGACCCCGTCCCCGGTCATGGCCACCACCTTTCCCCGCTTCTGCCAGGCCTTTACTATGCGCATTTTATGCTCCGGGGACACCCGGGCGAAGACAGAAAACTTTTCGATGTCCTCCTCCAGCATCTCCTGGGGCATAAAATCCAGTTCGGGTCCGGTCACTGTCCAGTCTCCCGGCCGGGCAATGTCCAGCTCCCGGGCTACCGCCAGGGCCGTAGCCCGGTGATCCCCGGTGATCATCACCGGCCGAACTCCGGCCATGTGACATTTTGCCACTGCCGTCCGTACCTCCGGCCTGGGCGGATCCATCAGCCCGAACAGCCCAAGAAAGGTAAGCCCGGTCTCTATCGCGCCGGGCTCCGGCTCCCGTGGCAGCAGGGTGAGCTCCCGCCGTGCCACAGCGATGACCCGCAGGGCCCGGGAGGCCATACCCTCATTGGCCGCCAAAATCCGCTCCTTGTCCTCCGCCGTCATGGGCCCTCTTCCGGTGGCCGAGCACCGCTCCAGCAGAATATCCGGGGCCCCTTTTACATAGGCCGTCCACCCCCCCTTGGGAGAAGTATGGATGGTAGACATGAGCTTGCGTCCGGAGTCAAAGGGCAGATCCGCCACTCTCTTCTGCCGCTCCTCCTCTCTGTGCTGATCTATTCCCTCCCGGGCGGCAGCCACCACCAGCGCCCCCTCGGTCGGATCTCCCTGGGCTGTGGGCGCTCCCGCCTTCCAGATCAGCCTGGCATCCGAGCAGAGGCAGGCGGCCTCCATAGCCTCCCGGCGTCTGCCTCCGGGCGGGATCCACAGCTCCTGTACCGTCATTTTATTTTGGGTCAGGGTCCCCGTTTTATCCGAGCAGATGACCCCGGCGCATCCCAGAGTCTCCACTGCCGGAAGCTTTTTCACAATGGCCCCCCGTCCGGCCAGACGCTGCACCCCAAGGGCAAGAACAATGGTGACAATGGCGGGCAGTCCCTCAGGAATGGCGGCCACCGCCAGGGAGACGGCGGTGAGAAACATCTCCAGCATGTCCTTTCCCTGGACAAGCCCAACTCCAAACATAACAGCGCACACGCAAAGGCACAGAAAGGACAGGGACTTTGAGATCTCCCCCATTCTCTTCTGAAGGGGGGTCTCCCCCTGGCCGGTCTCCAGCAGAAGCCCGGCGATCTGCCCCATCTCCGTCTCCATCCCGGTGGCCACCACCAGAGCCGTCCCCCGGCCGGCGGTGATGAGAGTCCCGGAGCAGAGCATATTTACCCGGTCCCCCAGCGGAGTCCCCATGGGCAGAGCCTCCCTGGCCTGCTTTTCCACCGGCACCGACTCCCCGGTCATGGCGCTCTCGTCGGCCTGGAGACGGCTGCACTCCAAAATGCGGGCATCGGCCGGGACCAGGTCTCCCGCCTCCAGCAGGATCACATCCCCAGGTACCAGCTTTGCCGCCGGAACGATCTTCTCCGTTCCGTCCCGAAGTGCCTTGGCCTGGGGGGTGGACATCCGCCGCAGCTCCTCCAGGGCCTGCTGGGCATGGTCCTCCTGGGTAATGGAGATAATGGCGTTCACCGCAACGATCAGCAGGATAATAAGTCCATCCAGCCAATCCTCTCCCCCGCTGGCCGCCAGGGACAATCCAGCCGCCCCCAGAAGCACCAGGATCATGGGGTCCTTCAGCTGCCCCAGCAGCCTGGTCAGAAGTCCCGGCCTCTCCGGCGATGCCAGCTCATTTGGCCCTATCTGCTCCAAACGCCGCACCGCCTCCCGCTCCGTCAGCCCCTCCCGGCTGCTTTCCAGCTCCTTGATAATATGTGATGCCGGCCTGCTGTACCAGTCGTCCATATCATCACCCTCCCTTCCTTGGTTACATTATATGGAATGGCCTGTCCGCATTTGGGGGAAATATGGGGAGAGAAAAAATGTAGAGGCGGTCTTCCCGCCCCTACCCATCCGCTTTCAGCTCCAGCAGTGTCCGGGCCACATTGTCTGCCCACAGCCGGGCGCCGGCAATGGCCTCTGTAAGGGTATTGCCGTGTCCTCCCACCTCCACCAGGACGGACCCGGGAAGCAGCTGCTGATTATACCGGCTATTGCGCAGGACAATGGGCCGGGCCAGACTCTCGTACCCCTTGACCAGATTTCTTTGCAAAAGCACCGCAAAGGCCAGATTGTCCTTCCACCGCGGGAACTCCGCTCCGCCTCCGCTGGAGCCCACCACCAGCATCACCTGGGCCACCTTCTCCCCTGCCTCCTGGGATACCATTTTATAAATTTCCCCGTCGCTGCCCTCCAGGGCATCCCGGTGGACATCCAGCACCACCTGGATGGTAGGGTACTCCTCCAGCCACTGCTCCACCGCCGCCTGGGAGCGGTCATAGGCCTCGTTGTAGGAGGGGTAATCAAACAAGGTGGTGTCGTGAATCACCTGAAAGCCGTGGGCCCGAAAGACGGTGGCGATCTCCTCCCCTACCTTCACCACATTGTGGGTGCAGTCGGTGGTGCGGTATGGGTCGCTCTCCTCATAAGTATCTCCGTCATACTGAGAATAGGCCTCGCTGCCGTGGGAGTGGACAATGAGGATCTGAGGCCCTTCTCCCAAATCCACATCCACTGTCCCGGCCCGGAGTACCGAGGAATCCAGGTCAAAGCTGGTACGGTTATACACATACACCTCCCCCTCGTAGAGGTATTTTCCGTCCTTGGTCCCGGCGCCGGTCATTTCCACGATCCCCTCACTCTGGTCGGAGGGAGTAAGCTGTGGTTGCTCCTCGTCCTCCCCGTCCTGCTCCATAGGGTCCTCCTCCCCCTCCTGCTGGGTCTGCCCCAGCCGCAGGGTCCGCACCTCCTCCTCTCCCGCCAAAAGCAGCGGGGTATGGTCTACCAGAAGTCTTCCCCAACCGGTCAGCTCCCCATCTTCCGGCAGGGCTCCCAGCTGGCTCTCCATGAGAGCGACCGCCAAAGCCGGCTCCTGCCCCAAGGATGCCAGAGCGTCCTTCAGACCGCTGAGATCCGCTGTCAGGCTGATCCCCCACAGCCCCACCAGCCCCAGTCCCAGGGCGACCCCCCGCCGCAAAGCCCGTCCTACCCGCTTTTTCTCCTGTGCGCTCATCTCAATTCACTCCTGTCTTCCGTGCGGACACGCTGTCAAAAGAGCATATGTGCCTCCTGCCGGGGATATGTCTGGGGGGAAGAAAGCATGCCTCCCGCCTTGTTTTTTTTCGAAGAAAATAGTATAATATAAAATCTGAAAATGGCGGCTTGTACCCTTGGGGTCGGGCCTTTGAATCACAAGCCCCCACGGGCCCACGGAGGTTTTTATGGAACGCACCACAACTGTTATTTCTCCTCAGGACATCGAGGCCCAGCTGGACCACTGCAGAGCGGTGGCTCAGCTTACCCAGCAGTGGCCGGAGAAGCCCCTGGCCTTTGTGGACACCTACGGCTGTCAGCAGAACGAGGCGGACAGCGAACGCATCCGGGGCTATCTGTCTGAGATGGGCTATGGCTTTACCGACGACGAGGAGAAAGCCCGGATCATCGTCATCAACACCTGCGCCATCCGGGAGCACGCCGAGCAGCGGGTCTTCGGCAATGTGGGCGCCCTGGTCCATGTGAAGCGCCGCCACCCGGAGCAGCTCATCTGCCTGTGCGGGTGCATGGTGCAGCAGCCTCAGGTGGCCGACAAGATCCGAGCGTCCTACCGCCATGTGGACCTGGTCTTCGGCCCCCATGCCCTGTGGAAATTTCCCGAGATGATCCACACCCTGCTTCTCCACCGGGGCCGCATTTTCCAGAACGCCGACGAGGCCGGCTCCATCGCCGAGGGCATTCCCGTGGTGCGCCAGGACAGCGTGAAGGCCTGGGTCTCCATTATGTATGGCTGCAACAACTTCTGCTCCTACTGCATCGTCCCCTATGTCCGGGGTCGGGAGCGCTCCCGAAAGCCCCAGGACATTCTTTCCGAGGTGCGTCAGCTGGTAAACGAGGGCTATAAGGACATCACCCTTCTGGGCCAGAATGTGAACTCCTACGGCAAGGATCTGGACGAGCCCATGGACTTTGCCGACCTGCTCGCTCAGGTCAACGACATTCCCGGGGACTTTCTCATCCGCTTTATGACCTCCCACCCCAAGGACGCCACCCAGAAGCTCTTTGAGACCATGGCCCGGTGTGAGAAGGTGGCCCCCGTCCTCCACCTGCCCTTCCAGGCGGGCAACGACCGGGTGCTGAAGGTGATGAACCGCCGCCACACCCGAGAGCAGTATTTGGAAAAGATCCGGGCCATCAAGACTCTCATTCCTGACATTGTCCTCACCTCCGATGTGATCGTGGGCTTCCCCGGGGAGACCACCGAGGAGTTTGAGGACACCCTGAAGGTGCTGGAGGAGGTCCGCTTTGACGCCCTGTTTACCTTTATCTTCTCCCCCCGCACCGGCACTCCCGCCGCCAGCATGGACGACCCCATGAGCAAGGAGGAGAAGCTTGCAAACTTCAACCGCCTTACCGCCCTTCAGGACGCCATCTCCGAGGAGAAACACGCCGCCTACATCGGCAAAACGGTACGGTGTCTCATCGACGGGCTGTGCGATGACGAGCGGTACGACCTGACCGCCCGCACCCCCGGCAACCGCCTGGTTCGGGTGGTGGGAGACGAGGGCGCCCTGGGCCAGTTCCGGGAGGTCAAGATCACCGACGCCAACAAGTGGTCCCTGTTCGGGGAACTGGTTTAACTTCGCCCCAGCTCCAGACCGATGGACAGCCCGGCCAGGAAGACCGCCTCCTTTTCAAAGCCGGCCTGGGTCTCCAGCTCGGTCCACAGTCTCCGCCCGCATTTGCCCGGCTCCTCCCCCAGCTCCCGCAGCCGCTTTCCCAGCCGCTCCGCCTCCTGGCGGGCCACAGACAGCGTCTCGTAGTTGGGGGCCTCAAAGCGGGGAAAGAGGTGCTCCTGGGCGTATAAATAGATTGCATTTTGTAGTTCTGTCATTTTTTAGTCCTCCTAGTATAGCATTTCGCGCATAATAATGCGTTATCGAAGTTATCATATACGCATTTTTATGCGTTTTCAAGAGGTGCTCGTATTATGTCCGCGTTTTCGGAACGATTGGTTGAACTGCGCAAAACGCATGGCTTATCACAGGCCCAGGCGGCAAAGGAAATCAGCGCAGCGCCCCGGGCCTATCAAAATTATGAATACGGACTGGTCGAGCCCAAGCTCTCCACTCTCATCCGTATCGCCGACTTTTACGGCGTATCTCTGGACTATCTGGCGGGGCGTACGGACACCCCGTAATAAGTCCTCTCATAAAAGCCCTCCCGCAGGGAGTTTTGCCGCCTGCACTGCGCCCGCAGGCGCGTTTCGGAGCGTAACCGCCTCAACGCGGCGGCGCTTGGTGCGGAGATGGCGGCAAAATAAAATGTAATCCGTTTTTTCGACGGCTCCGCCGTCCGAAAAAACACTTCTCAATCCGCAAGTGCCCGTTTTAACGGGCGCGCGGCGGATTGCAATCTTTATCATTGGAATGGCTCTGCCATTCCAATGACGAAAAGAAAGTCGGTGTCTCCATGGCAGAAATCACCCCCATGATGCAGCAATACCTGGATATGAAGGCCCAGAACCCGGACTCCATCCTGTTCTTCCGCCTGGGCGATTTTTACGAGATGTTCAACGAGGACGCAAAGCTGGTGTCCAAGGAGCTGGACCTGACCCTCACCACCCGGGACCGAAATAAGCCCCCCGAGGAGCGCACCCCCATGTGCGGCGTGCCCTACCACTCCTGCGACAGCTACATCGCCCGCCTCATCGCCAAGGGCTACAAGGTGGCCATCTGCGAGCAGACCGAGGACCCGGCCCAGGCCAAGGGGCTGGTGGACCGGGACATCATCCGGGT